>DAOTZF010000400.1:0-1972 GCA_034434415.1 Anaerolineales bacterium
GTTGGAGCGCTACTTTTTCTCTTCACCTGCGTAATCGCCGCAGGAAGTTTATTTCTCGATGTTTCCGGTGCGAAAACTATGGGAACGCTGAACAACATCGCAAAGTGTAGCGGTGGCCACACATGCTTCACCGCTGAAATCAGCTTTACGACGAAGGACGGTGAAACGATTTCTTATCTGCCGCTGCTTCAAAACAGCGCCGTCTACGAGGCGCATCGAATCGTCAACTTGACCAACGATACGGGAGCAGGATCCAGATCGGTGTATGTGCAATATCTCGAAAGTAATCCGCGCCTGGCAAAGGTGAGCCTGAATTATCACCTCGAGTATGTAAATGTGTTATTCTGGTTCTTTTGGAGCGTGGTCGTTTCATTGATCGGTATGGCAGTGAACAGAAGCAAGCCGTTCGTTTTAGATTTTCGTAAAAGGAAGTGATCGATGAAGAAATTTTTTCGAGAGCCCGTTAACAGCCTCACCCACTGGGGCGGTGCAATATTCGCTTTGGCGGGTTTGATCGCGCTGCTCATCATCGGCTGGGACACGCCGGCAAAGATCGTCTCGCTGACGATCTACGGCGTGAGTTTGATCGCCATGTTTTCCGCCAGCGCCACCTATCACATGGTGCGTGTGAAAGACCGCGCCTTGGAAATCTTCCGCAAAGTGGATCACGCTGCCATTTACCTGCTCATCGCCGGGACGTACACGCCGTTCTGTGTGAACGCCTTCGAAGGTTTTTGGAAGTGGGGCATGTTAACCATTATTTGGTCGCTCGCAATCGTCGGTATTATCGTGAAGATCTTCTATATTCGCGCGCCGCGCTCGCTAAATGCAGGAATCTATTTGGTGATGGGCTGGCTGGCTGTTGCGGCGGCAGGACAAATGCTCGCGGCTCTGCCCGCGTGGGTGTTCACCTGGCTCATCGTCGGAGGTGTGCTCTACACGTTCGGCGCGGTGGTATATATCACCAAGATCTTCAACTTCAAACCCGGTGTGTTCGGCTTTCACGAGATGTGGCATATTTTTGTCCTGCTCGCTGCCGCGGCACACTTCGTCGCAGTGATGGGAGTGGCTGTGTAACGGGAAAATTGCTGTACAATCGGTCCTGCCACCCACCTCAATAAGACGGCGAGTGAGGGTAATTTCAATCAAAGTGAGAAGGCAACATGATTCCAAAATTAGATCGACGAATGATCTTGATGATCAACATCGCGCTTGCCCTGATCGGGGTGGTGCTCGATGCCGTTAGTTTCAACATGATAGGGGAAACGTTCGGGAAATTCTTTATGGAATCAGTAGGCGTGGGCTTGATCGCCACCGGCTTCGTCAACTTCTTCGACAAACTGCTGGTCGAAGAAGTAAAGGATGTGGAGATCGAGATCGTGGCGATGGAGCGCGCCCGCACAAACCAGACCATCCATCGATTGAAATATCAGCACGAAAAGGTGGATATCCTTGGGGTAAGCATCGCCGCCGTATTGCGCGAAATTTCAGATGACCCTCAGAACGAAATGGTCGACCGTATTCTAAGGCATAGTACGAGACTGCGTCTCATCTGTGTGCACCCGGAATCTCCGTTCCTCGTCCAGCGGGCGCGTGAAGACCATGTTTCCTGGGACGATCTACATAACCGGCAGATTCAAAGCGTGGAAAATATTGTTCGCTTTTTCAAACGGATGCAGTCGGCGTATCAACGTGAAACCGAAGCAGGGACGTTACGCAATAGCAATGTCGGAAGCGTGGAAGTGCGATTGATCAACGACTGCCCCTACCTGAGTATTTACCGCGTCGACGATACGATCTATTGGGGTTTGTATACGACCAGCAAATCGGGACACGAATCGCCGCAATTCATGTCGAGGAAACTGGATAAAGATGGGATGTTCGAACTTCTCAAAGATCACATTTACGCCCTTCTGTCGAACGAGAATGGCAATAATTTTACCCTGATCAAAATGGCAATGAAAGACCAGCC
>DAOTZF010000401.1:0-1992 GCA_034434415.1 Anaerolineales bacterium
GGCGGCGCGGTCAATCGAGTCACGGAAAGGGAAGAAGGCGTCGGAGCCGAGCGTGACATCGGTGAGACCGTCGAGCCAGGCGCGGCGTTCTTCGGCGGTTAGTTGTTTTGGAATTTCAGTGAAGACATTCACCCAATTCTTTTTCTCTTCGTCGGTGACATCGGGTTGCAGAAACTGGTCAATGGCGTTGTCGCGGTCGGGGCGTTTGACGCCATCCTTGAATGAAAGTGTCAGAACGGATGGATGCTGACGCAGCCGCCACAAGTCCGCTTTGGAGCCAGCGAGACGGGCACAATGCACACGCGATTGCTGCCCCGCACCGACGCCGATAGTCTGACCGTCTGCGACGTAGCAAACAGAATTGGATTGTGTGAACTTGAGCGTGATCCATGCGATGAACATATCGCGCACAGCGGATTCAGGCAGGTCTTTTTGCCTGGTTACGATGTTGGCGAAGTCTGCAACCGTCACAATACGGTCATTGCGACGCTGTTCCATGCTCACGCCGAAGACTTGGCGGGTCTCGATCAACTGCGGTTCGTAGGCAGGGTCAATTTGCACGATGGCATATTTGCCTTGTTTCTTCTTTTTCAAAATCTCCAACGCCTCAGGCTCGTATGCAGGCGCGATCACGCCATCGGACACTTCGCGCGAGATCAGCTTGGCGGTGGGAACATCGACTGTATCCGATAGTGCAATGAAATCGCCGAACGACGACATCCTGTCCACGCCGCGGGCGCGGGCGTAGGCAGTGGCAAGTGGCGAGAGTTCCATATCGTCCACGAAGTAGATTTTCTTGAGGATGTCGGTCAATGGGATGGCGACGGCAGCTCCCGACGGGCTGACATGTTTGAACGAAGCCGCCGCAGGCTGACCGATGACCTGCTTCAGCTCCCGAACCAGTTGCCACGCGTTGAGCGCGTCCAGCAGGTTGATGTAGCCTGGCGAACCGCCGAGGACAGTGATGGGTAAGTCACTGCCATCTTGCATATACACGCGGGCGGGCGATTGATTGGGGTTTGTTCCGTAGCGGAGGGTAAGGTCTTTCATAAAATGATTCCTTTTCTCAAAGGTGACAGTCACTTTGAAAGTGACTGTCACCTCAATATAACTTTTTTCTCGCCTTCGATGAGTGCGCCAATGATGAAGGTGGATTCTGAAATGGATGATTGCAAATCAGCAACGATGGATTTATCCACAATGGCGACTATGCCGATGCCCATGTTGAAGACGCGGTACATTTCTTCGGTGGAGATATTGCCTTTTTCTTGTATCAACTTCCATAGCGGTGGGACTTGCCACGAGTTCAAATGAATCACTGCGCTCAAAGTTTCAGGTAGAACACGCGGAATGTTTTCGATGAATCCACCGCCTGTGAGATGTGCCAAGGCTTTGACCTTATCGAGATGCGGGTGGAGTGCGTTGAAATAAGAACGATGCGGTGCAAGCAATGCGTCTGCGAGTGAGCAGCCAAGTTCAGGGTGAACGGATTCCAAATCCGCGCCTTCAAAGACTTTGCGGATGAGCGAGTAACCGTTGGTGTGCGGTCCGCTTGAGGGTAGACCAAGGATCAGGTCACCAGCGAGCAGGTTCGGGCGGGGGAGGAGGCGGGAGCGTTCCAATACACCGACGATCGTACCAGCCACGTCAAATTCTCCATCACGATACACGCCAGGCATTTCCGCTGTCTCGCCGCCGAGCAATGCCATGCCCGACTCTTTGCAGGCTTCAGCGATGCCTGTCACCACTTCCGCGGTTTGTTCGGGATTCAATTTTGAGGTGGCGAAGTAATCCATGAAAAAAAGCGGACGCGCGCCTTGCACGAGAATGTCGTTGATGCAGTGGTTGACGATGTCGTGACCGATGCCGCGATAGCGACCGACCGACGCGGCGAGTTTGACTTTGGTGCCAACGCCGTCGGTGGAGGCGACGAGCACGGGGCTGTCCATTTGCTTGAGCGCGGAAGCGTCGAAGAGACCACCGAACGAACCG
>DAOTZF010000402.1:0-4358 GCA_034434415.1 Anaerolineales bacterium
CACGCCGACCCAAAGCTTGCCTGGGCGCAGATGAACTTGAAAGAAAAGCCAATTGAGATAAACCAGGCAGAGCGGCGTGAATTACTTCGTATCCCTGGGATCGGACCGAAACATGCCGACGCAATCCTTCAAGCGCGGAGTACAGGAAAAGTGCGAGACTTGACTACACTTCACAAATTGGGTATTGTCGTTGCGCGCGCCGCGCCGTTCGTGCTGCTGGATGGCAGGCGGGCAGAGAGTCAGTTGGCGATGTTCTGACAAACAAACAATCCATAAAGGAGCAAAAAAGAAGATGTATGGTTTGATCGGGAAGATGAAGTCAACAAAGGGACAACGTGGTGTTTTGATTGCTATTTTGCTACAGGGCGTTACTGATATGCCCGGCTGTTTGAGTTATGTCGTGGCGCAAGACCCAACCGACGAAGATGCGCTTTGGATCACGGAGGTATGGGCCAGCAAGGAGAGTCATCGCGCGTCACTGGCGCTGTCCTCCGTTCAACAAGCCATTGCGCGCGGCAAACCGTTTATCGCCGGGTTTGGCGAGCGTTATGAGACCCGGCCGGTGGGCGGGTATGGAATATAATCGCGCCGTCCCGCAAGGTATCCAATGCTGGAGGCGGCGCGTTATCTTTAATTCGTTAAGCCTAACCATGCAAGTAGCACGATTAAACTTGCCACCCCGAACAATATCATATTGAGCAGGCATGAACCTCCGTCGTCGTTGTTTTTGATGAGATTTCTTACGATCAGAATCGGCGTTGCCACACCAAGGAGATACACGATCATATAGACGGTCATGGTGTTCATAGGGTCGACTCCTTTCTTATTCCGACCAGAACAACTTGGTCACATACACTAACGCTGCGCCAGCCAAAGCGATGAAAAGCAGAACCTCGATCATATGAGCCTCCTTTTCTATGCGTTGAGTGTATAAAATGGGGACCGAAGAAGCCATCCCAACAGGAGGTGAATATCAAGGTAAAAGAATCGTCTGCGCCGCCCTCGGCAGCCTGATTTTTTTCGTTGTTCATTAAGTAAAAATTCCCCTGATCATGGGGAATTTTTTCACGCAAGCAGGGGATGATAAAACTTTTCTACCGAGCGATTTAATCTCTGCCATAGCGGACGCGATTCTCTCGGTACCAAGCGATCAATTCTTCTGTGCGCGCGTCTTCGGGCAGTTCTTTTCTACCGACGAGAATGGTTTTCGCGTCCTTCACGCGTGTTTTAATCGTATCGCCCGAGACGCCCGTTTTCTTTCCCGCTTCATTTTGAGTAATTCCGGCGCTCAATTGAGCAAGAGTTTCCCATTGTTTGTCGTCGAGAGGATCGGCATGGGCAAGGACTGCGGAAGGCAGATAGGAGGCAGGCGCCGGGGACAGAAAAAGGTATCCTTTACTGACAAATTCCAATATCTCAACGAATTGAACATCCTCACCCATCGGCCTCAGGCAAATAAAGGAAGATCGAAAGTTCAAAAGCCTGCGAACGACCGCTGCGTAGTCAAAGGAAACAAGCGCGGTATAAGCGAGAATCGGAAGATCTTCATACGACTTCTGAGACCTTAATTTTTCGATCAGCTGCAGACCATATTTAAGTGGGTCGTCTTTTGCGGGAGGCAACCCTAAGTCTATGGCTGCGATATTAAGTTTTTTACCCTCCTTGTGCAGAACCTGTAAGCGATACAGTGCGTCCCTTTCGTCGTTTGCGTGGATAACATCCCAGCCAGATTCCTTGAGTTCATCTGAAAGCGAACGCCTTTGATATGGAATATCTTCAACGAGAAGAACGAGTTTAGACAAGACTCACCTCGGTCTGAACTGGCAAAGCCGGGATGTCTGCCTCAAGAATCGTACCGCCTTTCTCCGCTGGAGAAAGCGAATAAAAGGCTCCAAACTGGGATTTTAACTCATCCAACAGAGTAAAAATGCCTCCCCGGCTTCTGTTTTCCCGCGCTTGAGGCGGCAGAGGAAGCCCATCGTTTACCACCTTCAAATAAATGCTTCTTTCCCGCCGTTGCACAAGAATTTCGATTTCTCTGGCATGCCCGTGAAATATGGCGTTATTCACCGCTTCGGTCAACACACGGTATAACGCAAGTTTCGTCCAGATCGATTCTCGTTCGATCCGCGAATCCAAATCCGTGATAAACCAGAGGTGCCGATTCGTGGGTTGTTCCTTCATCCTTCGCGTAAAATCCTGAAAGGCTTCTCGGAGGGTCCGATTCCAAATATCGAATTCAACGGTCGTTTGCGCCCGAACTTCGGTCAAGAAATGATCTACATTGCGAAGAAGATTGAACATACCACAATCTTGGACTTCGTTTTTTACTTGAAATAATGTGCGGCAGGTTGTAGCGAATACCCGCTTACCCTCCCATAATACACCTTCTTTGAGACCATATTTTGCTTGAATGTTGTGAATGCCTAAATCCGGTCGACCGAAACCATCAAATACAATCTGGCGATATCTCGCCTTTGAAGCCAATGTGGCAAGCGCTTGCGCAAACGCCATGACCGTGAGTCGATAAATACTGTCGAATTCATGTGGGCGACGGTAATTTAGAAAAACTATTCCTAGTTTTTCCTTTCGGGTTCCAATAGGAATAAAACATACGGATTGGATCTTTTCCCGTTCGGTGAACGAAGGCTGGGGTAACGGATCTCTATGGAAAAAAATGCTTTCCGGGTTTAGGTTGGGTTCAAACTGCGGTATCCACTCGTCAATCAATCGAACGAGGGGACTAGAAAGGCTGGAAACGCTATCGTTCATGCGATCTGGTTCGAACAGCTCGCCAATTACACTTGGGGGTTTAAACGGATGACCTGTGGGCGAAAGGGGATAATAAATCACTACATCGGCGCCTAATTTATTTCGCCCGAAATCGGCGATGAGGTGAAAAGCCTCCGATTCGACGGGTCCATCTTGAGAAAGTTGATTCCAAAGATTGTTCGCTTCACCAAGTAGTGTATCGGCGTTGTCGATGGCAATGGACATTCCCAGAATGGTGGCAATCGTTTCGAGCGATTTGATGTCTGCCGGGGCATAGACCATCGTGTGCCTCGACTGAACATCGAGAACACCATAAATTTCACCGCGATATTGAATCGGAATAGCAATTTCTGCACGCGTTGTATCCTCTATTTGGGAAACAAGCTTGTAGTAGTAGGGACACTCATTGACATCATTCCACGCGCAGGTTTTTCCGCTGATGAACGCGTGGCCCGTGATCCCCTTTGTTGATGGGACGAAGCCATTTTTCACCGGTGGGTAATCTCCAAATTCGGCGGTCACACGGAGTTCGCGGCGATCAGGAGTAGGTTCTAAAAGAAATACTCTTTCATACCTGAGACGTTTCCCGATGAGATCGACCACGTAGTTTCGATTGCCGCGGATTGTTCCCACCTTCATCAGATTCATGCTCAGGCTCTGCACCACCTCGGACCAGACGCGGTCATTTACGCCGAGCCTATTATCTACATACACAATCCAGCTAATGCTTGCCCCGGTCATAGAGGCGCCAAGGATCACGAATAAGTTCGACTCTCCGGCAGTGATCAGCCCGACGCCCAATAAAATGCCAATAACAAGACTCAAAAAAGCCCAAATTTGCCAATAATGTCCGAAGATGAAGCTTTTCAGGGCGATATGCTGTATGCGGGCGAAAAAGGTGATGCCAAAAAAATACAGCATGATCGCGGCGATTACGGCTATGAGTTCGAGGTCTTTGACTGAGCCATCCGGTCCTTGCAGTAACCGCAGGGTGAGTGCGCAGCAAGTGAATAGAACGACCCATAAAAAGAGCATCCGGATTGTGCTGCGATACCTATATAGCGGGGTAACGGGAAAATATAAGACTTCATTCTGAGACCTTAATTCATCTTCGGTTCTTTGTTCGAGTCGGCTTTCAAAGTAGGGAGCCCCGATTAAATACGCTTCATAGAAGATCGCTAACAAAACGACGCCAGCAAAAACCAGCATGTCAGCATGCCGATTTTTCACAACGTCATCCCAGCGTAACGCGATCAAACCAAACGCGGCGGCGCCGGTTGCGATTAATCGTGATATTCTCGCAAGACGCTTAAATCGCAATCGCGGGAAACGGGCTATGGCAGAGAGATTCATTGAGAAAAAACCCTCCTCGTGTTGAGGTTTTCTCTATTTTATGGAAAACCGTCTATTTTTACCACCCCCACCCACAGGGAATTTTCTCCCGTAAAGGGGGTGCTACAACGCGATCCATCCGCCGCGCAAACCTGCGCGTACGGCTTCAGTGCGGTTGGTCACATCCAATTTTGTGTAGATCGATGAGACGTGAAACTTCACGGTATGTTCGCTGATCCCCAACTCAACTGCGA
>DAOTZF010000403.1:0-1671 GCA_034434415.1 Anaerolineales bacterium
CGGCTCGGGCGCGGCGACTCGGAATGGCAGTTGGAACATGTATCGAAGCATCGGCGAATATCTTGCCGAACGCGGCATCGCGGTGTTGCTGTACGACAAGCGCGGCGTCGACGGCTCAACGGGCAATTGGGAATCCGAGACCTTCGACGAGCGTGCCCAAGACGTGGCGGCGATGGTGACGTATCTGCAATCGCGTGAAGAAATTGATCCGAATCGAATCGGATTGGTCGGTCATAGCCAGGGTGCGTACATCGCTCCGCTGGTGGTCGCAAAGTATTCAAGCGACGTGAGGTTCGTTGTCATGCTCGCGGGTTCGGGCGAAAAAGTTTGGGATCAGATTTTGACCAACGAGCGCGCCGAGTCACTGGGCAATGGATTGAGCGAAGACGAACGAAAAGAAAAAATTGCCAACCTTGAAAATCAACTTGAGTTCATCCAAAATGTTCAATCACCCTGCCGCACGCTCAAAGCGCATTACCTGTGCTTTGTAATTGATTATGACCCCGCGCCTGCTCTCGAAAATCTGACCGTCCCAACGCTCGCCCTCTACGCTGCACTGGATACGCAGGTCCCGCCGGATGTGAATATTCCGCTGGTCGAGTCCGCGCTGGAAACAGCGGGCAACGATGATTACACGATTCACGTCTTCGAGAAAACCAATCACTGGTTTGCGCAGGTCGAAATCGGGACGACGACCGAAATGCGCGAGTTGATGCAGACCAGCGGACTTGACGATTACGAGTTCGTCCCTGGGTTTTTGGAGATGATCGGAGATTGGATTGATGATGTCATTGCGAGGAGCCTCAGCGACGAAGCAATCCCAAGGATGACATGGATGAAATTATGACACAAACACTCGCCCACAAAATCCGATTCTGGTCAGCCCTGTTCTTCGCCATTCTGGGATTCGTCCTCATCGCCGCGAACATCGGTTTAGGATTCACGGGTCAATGGCAGGCATGGGATGGGATGGATTCCTACGCGGATTGGCATGCCAGTTTACGAATCAACTTTTTCACCATCGCGTTCATCGCATCATTTCTGATGACGATTCTGTTCCTTGGGATCATCTCGGCGTTGCATTCGCTCGCGTCTTCCGAAAAGAAAATTCTGGGAACGCTTGGAACATCTTTCACAGCAATTTGTATTACGCTCGTCAGCATCACATACTACACCCAACTCAGCCTCGTCCCGAGCAGCATCCGAAGCGGACAGGTTGAGGAACTGACTCGATTCGTTTATCACAGTCCCAACTCGTTCATCTTTGCTGTGGACATTCTCGGCTTTTTCTTTTTAGGACTTGCAACATTATGCGTTGCGCCATTACTCGAAGGCGCGCTCCGTTGGCTGTTCATCGCGTTCGGCATCGAAAACATCGTCGGTTTGCTGGCTCATGCTTTTGACAAGCAACTCATTTTGCTTTTCTACAATGCGGTGATGACGCTGACCATCGCCGCTGCCTCCATCCTCCTCACTTTTTACTTTAGAAACGGAAGAGGTAAACCATGAACATAACACTGGATGAGTTCAAATTGGAACAATGGCTCACGCCGTATCAACGTCTCACCGTTCCCACCCGCTATGGGAATACCAGTATGGTTACTGTCGGTCCTGAAAGCGCTCCGCCACTTATGTTACTTCCCGCCTTGGGCGTCACTTCCAAAATGTGGC
>DAOTZF010000404.1:0-7981 GCA_034434415.1 Anaerolineales bacterium
TGGTCGCGTTCCTGTCCACCTGTTTGACCGCGGGCCAGAACCCGCGCAGAAAGATGTTGAGGTGGTCGTCTTCGGTCTGCTTCCCCGCGCCTTTGACGATGATGATTACATCGGTATCCATCGGCTTTTCTTTTGGTTTTCCTTGTTTTGAGCCTGTGTTGGTTGCCATTGTTGTCTCCTTTTGCCCATGGGTGAGAACTGTTTCCCTGCCTCATGGTGTATTTTACAGTGAGGCGATCTACGATGACGACAAACCCTACACCGATACAACACTCCCGATACCTTCGCGTTGCCCTGCGAAGCGCGCTTGTCGCGGCGTTGTTTCTCGGCTTTCCCGCGGGCTATTGTTGTGGTTGGCGCTTTTCCACGAAACGGCTCAGACCGCAGTGGTTGACCTGTTCGTAAACATCCTGCAAACCAATGGCGTGAATAAGATCATCCTGTTGACGGTCTGCTCGTTCGGATGGAGTTACCTGCTTGCACAGACCCTTAGTCGGCTGTGGCAGGCAACACGGCGGTGTTATCTATCAATTCCTTGCGCGGGGTGAATACGGCGGAGAGCAATCCGAGCATTGCCGCGACGAACGCGATCACGAAAACGAGATGGATGGCGTTCGCCATGGCGGCGCGCGCTCCCGCTTCGATGACCACCTCTGTACCGGGCGCCGGGTCGAGGAGTTGGGAGACCAAATTCAAATCCAAGCCTGAAGCGTTCAAGTTCGAGGCGAGTCGCGCGCTCAATGCTGCGCCCATCACGCTGACTCCGAGAGTCCCGCCCATCGAACGGCTGAATTGAAGCATCGAGGTCGCGACACCGAGGTGACGCCTTTCCACCGTGGTCTGCACGGCGATCACGAACGCCGGGATGGATAACCCCATTCCGATGCCCATCATCGTGACGAAGACCATCACGAGAGGCTGACTGCTGTTCGCGCCCAGCAAAGCCAGCAGTGTCGCGCCGACAAAGAACACGCCGGTTCCAATCAGACTCAGACGGCGATACCCAACCTTCAACAAAATGCGCGTGCCGAAGATGCTGGCTCCGACCCAACCCAGCAGCATCGGCGTGATGGTGATGCCTGCCTGCGTGGGACTCGCGCCAAGTACCGATTGCACGAACAACGGAATGAACGAGATCGTGCCGAAGACTGCCCAGCCGGTGAACAACCCGTGCGCGGTGGCGGTGGAAAAAAGTTTGTCGCGGAACAACGCGATCGGCAGGATCGGGTCTGCGGCGCGGCGTTCCACTTGAAAGAGCATCACGAAGAGGGCAGATGCAGACGCGATGAAGATCCAGCCTTGCGATGTGCCGAGTTCCATCAAACCAATGAGGAGCAGGGCGACGCTTGCCGATAACAACGCCGCGCCTGCATAATCTACAGCGGGTCTTTCGTGACTGTAGACCCGGTCCTTCCACCCAAACGCGACCAACGCCCCCGCGATGAGACCGGGAAACACGTTGATGTAAAAGATCCAATGCCATGAAAGGTTATCCACGATGAAGCCGCCCAGCAACGGACCCGCGACAGACGAGACGCCCCACACGCCTGAGAACACGCCCTGCATTCGCGTGCGCTGTTCCAGCGAGAACATCTCGCCGATCAGAATGAACGCCAGCGGCATGATTCCGCCCGCGCCGATTCCCTGCAAGGCGCGCGCGAGAATCAATTGCGTGAGGGTGGTTGCTAATCCGCAGAGTACGGAACCAATGAGGAAAAAAGCCATCGCAATAATGTAGATGGCGCGCCTGCCGTAAATATCCGAAAGTTTTCCATAGAGCGGAACGGTGGTTGTGGATGCGAGCATGAACGCCGAAAAGACCCACGAGTAATTTTCCAGCCCGCCCAACTGCCCGACGATGGTGGGCATGGCGGTGGCAACGACGGTGGATTCCATCGAAGCGAGGAAGAGGCTGAGCATGATACCCACCGTGACAAGAATGATTCGATACCGTGACATGTTTTCCTTTTCGAGTAACGTGGAAAGAGATTAAGCAATCATACTTCATAAAGAGATTGCTTCGTTTTGACGCAAAACTCCCGCCGACCTTACGGGTCAAGCGGGAGCTGCCGATCGCTGTCAACTGGTTAGTGACGACTATTTTGCTCTCATTCGGTTGTTTCGCGGGTTATGTTCCACCTCGGCAAGACCCAGGGCTTCCATTAGTGGCGGCATGTACATGGCGAACCGCCCGCGGAATCCCTTCTTGAGCCCGTACCATCCGCCGATGGGATTTTTCGGTGAGCGCGCCCAGTGCTCCACAGTGCCGGGTGTGGTTTCCTGTTTTTCATCCTTGCTTCCGAGTTCTATCCAGTCGCCGTGTTTTTTCAGCATCTCGTGCAGGTCTTTGATGGCGCGGTAATCGTAATGCAATACGGTGGTGCCGACGGTGCAGACGAGAATTTCCTTGCCGTCTTTCGTATCCACGTGCATGGTGTAGTCCGATGTGAGCGGCGGTGTCTTTAATTTCCACGGTTTGTCTTTCGTTCGTTTTTCCATTTTGTTCTCCTTCATAATTATTTGCAGGGGGCCACCCGACGGGTCGCCCCTACTTTTTCTTTTGAATCATTTCGGCTTCCTTCTTCAGGTCGGCGGTGAATTTGTCGAACGATTCATCGAAGGGGGGAATCATGCCCGCGAACAACGGGAACAGCGGGCCGCCGATTCGCTCCGACATGGAAAATTGTGTGCCGCTTCCCGAATTTTCGAGGCTGTAGACGCGGCTTCCCATGGCGTCGCCCCACACGAGTCTTTTCTTGGGCACGAACTCCTTGACCTTCAACTTGAACGTCCGCTTCGGGTCGAGCGTGGATTTGAGCTCAATGCTTGCGCCTGCCTTGATCTCGCCTTGAATCGAAGTGACGGTCGAATTCCAGCGCGGGTAGTCCGCGGCATGGGTGAGTAACGCCCAAACGATGGCGGGGTCAGCCGCAATGGATGCGTGAACCGAGGTCTCACGGCTGAAGGTCTTCCTGATGGTTGTCGCTTTTTGATTCATGTCGTCTCCTTTTTAATTTAGACGACGAGGAAATTAAAAACGATAGGGGCGACTCAACGGGTCGCCCCTACTCGAGGTATTTTTCCATCACCAGCCGGTTATGCTCAAGGTGGTGCAGTTGCAGTTCCGCCGCCCCCGATTCAAAGGGATCGAGCTCCCGCAGGATTTTCATCCGCAGGTCGAACAAGTCATCCCGGCTTCGATTCTCCGCCTCGCGCGCCATTTCGATCTTGACCAGCTCCTCCTGTGCTTTTTGCTTCGGGTTGAAGATTCCGTTCAATTCGGTGCATTGGTGACAAATGCCCTGCTTGTTGATGAGCGAACAGCGCTGGTCGAAGATGTCCATCATCTTTTTGCGGCTGACGTGCAAGTGATATTTCACCATCGCCTCGGAGAGTTGCAGGATTTGCGCGATCTCCTTGATTTTGAAGTCGTACACTTCCTTCAACAAAATGACGAGATGTTCCTCCAGCGGCAGCGATTTGGAAACACACGTAAAACAAAAGGCGATGTGTTCCCGAATTTCGAAATTCCCCTGCGGCGACGTTTGCCGAATGTGCATGGCTTCCTGCAGGAATGGTTTGTTCCCCAGTGTCTCTTCCCTGCAAATATCCGTGACGGTTTCGGGCCAGCGTTTTTTCGATTTCAACAAGTCTTTAGCCAGATTCGATGCAATGCTGAATACCCACGTCTTCAATGAAGATTCTCCCCTGAACGTATTGATCTTCGCCTGTGCTTTGAGGTAGGTATCCTGGACAATATCCTCGGCATCCTGCACGCTGGCGGTGAGGCGCAGGAGGAAGGATTTCAGCTCGCCCTGAAATGTTGGGAATTGAGAGGAGAGGTCGTCGACAGTCATAAGAGGTTTTCTACTAGGAGATGGTTGAGTCCGAATAACCCAGCAGATTCTATCTTTCTTTCGTGAATAACAGATAAGGAAAATCTACTGATGATTCCGCCAGGTATGGTTGGGAGCATAACCGAGAAGTTCCCCCGCTTTGTTGATCGACAAGAGAGTGTCAAAGTCTCCCGTTCCATCACGCAGGGGTACATCGGGGAAGACCGCCGCCATCAATTCACGGCTGGTTTGGTTCATCACCGTGTCAGCGGCGGCGATGATAAAAGATTCCGCCCCCTGGATATCAGCCTCCAAGCCCAACCGGCAACTTTGCGCCACATCGCGGGCATCGACGTAGCCCCATAAATTCCACTTGCGTTTATGAGGATCGTCCCAGAAGCCGGGAAAGCGTTGATAATCTTCCGGTTCCATAACGTTGGAAAAACGCAAGGCGATGAAGGCTATGCCGCTCCAACGACTGAACTGTCTTGCCATCTCTTCGCTTAGCACTTTGGAGAGGGCGTAGCTGGATTCCGGGTAGAGCGGATGCTCCTCATCAATCGGCGCGTACGCTGGTCGCTCACGATCGAACGGCAAGCCCAGTGTGGTTTCGCTCGAAGCCCAGACAACCCGCTTTAATCCCAACAGTGTGGCGGCGCTGAAAATATTATAGGTACTTGCCATATTGACTCGAAAGGTGACTTCGTCGGTCTGCAAACCGGGCGCAGGGATGGCTGCCAGATGGACGACGCTTTCCGCCCCTTTCAGCGCTTCGATGGTTTGACTCAAGTCGGTCAGATCAACTTTGAGGTAGGGGGCTAGCGCGTCGCGTGAGGGAGCCAGGTCCACATTCAGAACCTCGTAGCCGTGATCCAGCAAATCTCTGATGACCGCGCGCCCTGCCTTGCCACTGCCGCCGGTTACAACGATCTTTTTATTCATGTCTGGTCACCTCATGCTCGCTTTCGCCCGTATAGCAGAAGCCGGATGATGGGCGTAATGCATCCATGTTTTCTATCTGTCGAAAATTATAAGCGATACACTTCCCTATAACACAAAAAACTCCCGCAGACCTTGTGAGTCAAGCGGGAGCGACGTGATGGTTTGTGTTGCATCGTTAGGCAGAGGGCGGATAATAATCGGTCGGCAATAGCCATAAAATTGCAAGTGCTATTAAACCACCAACAGGGACGAGTAGTATCAATTCCCACCATCCGCTCTTGTTGATATCGTGCAGGCGACGCGCGCCTGCCGCCAGGAAGGGTAGGAGCATGGCAACCGAGAACACGCTCACTAATTCCTGACTCAAGTATCCCAATGCGGCGCTGACCAATGTGAGGAACAACGCAAACCACCAGAACTCGGCGCGCGTCGCGCGTCCGTTGAAATCTGCGTATTTGGTGAGGCATACGCGGATCGCCCCGAAGAATGTCGCAGGGTTGGCTTCTTCACGGGCATTCAAAAAACTTTCCATTCTTAACTCCTTGCCGATCATAGAGACGGCTTCTCTCGAAGATGTAGCCTTATGGCTGTCTCTATTGTCGGATAGTTCCTCCCTCTGAGCAACTGTGGAACGCCCGAGGTCATCCACAGGTTTCCCTCTACCTGCACCTGTGGAAGTCCCTAGTTTTAGGATCAACTCGGTTCGCGAACTGACATTGAACTTGGCATAGATATTTTTCAAGTGGAACTCGACCGTGCGGTCGGAAATCCTCAGCGCGGACGCGATCAACTTATTGCTTTTCCCTTCCAGCAATAAGTCAACTACTTCTTGTTCGCGGGAGCTTAATGAGTTAGCGCGAGCCATGAGCGGTGTGCAAAATTATACACCTGTCAAATTACACTGATTATCACCGAACAAAAAACTCCTGCCAGCTTTCACCAACAGGAGTCTCCAATTCTCTATTCTCTAATTCTCTGCTCTTTGCTCCCCATACAACTTGCGATGCACCACGCTCAATGCACGGACCTGCTCCGCCGCGTGGTACGAAGACCGCACCAGCGGGTTCGACTCCACCCATTGGAAGCCGATCTCTTTGCCGTACTCGCGCAGTTCGGCGAATTCTTCCATCGTGTAATATCGTGAAATCGGCATGTGCTTCTTGCTTGGCTGGAGGTACTGGCCGATCGTCAAAATATCCACACCCCATGAGCGCTGGTCGCGCATCACAGCTTTGACTTCGTCCACCTCTTCGCCGAGGCCGACCATGATGCCCGATTTAGTCAACACTTCAGGATCAAGTTTTTTTGCATTCGAGAGAGTCGCCGCCGCCCAATCGTAGTTATCCTGCGGTTGGACTTGCTTGAACAATCGCGGAACGGTTTCCACGTTGTGATTCAGAATCTCAGGCCGCGCGTCCATCACGATCTTCAACGCTTCGACGGAACCTTTGAAATCTGGAATTAATACTTCGATGGAACAGCCTGGCAATAATTCTCTAATTCTCCGAATCACCATCGCAAAAATCGGAGAACCACCATCACGTCTTTCGTCGCGATTCACAGAAGTGATCACCGCATGTTTCAAGTCCATGGACTTCACGGCTTGCGCGACTCGTTCCGCTTCGCCCCAATCCATCAACATTGGCTTGCCGTGTTTGATATCACAGAATCCGCAGGTGCGCGTGCATACGTCGCCGAGCATGAGGAACGTCGCTGTCCCGCTTCCCCAACACTCGCCCAAATTCGGGCACATCGCTTCTTCGCAAACGGTGTGCAACGACTTCGAGCGCATCAACGCGTGCACACGCTCGTAGCTTTCGCCCGCAGGCGCGCGGACTTTAATCCATTCGGGGCGGCGCAAAGGGCGCACGTCGCTGGATGGGATGATTCGGTCTCTCGTAGGTGTAGCAGGCATAAGGTCGGTTTGAATCGGGCGGACTCCGTCAGCCCTACTTCTTTCTCACTTTCAATCGGATTCCGCTGACTTCGACGACTTCCACCTTGTCACCCTTACTGATCGTTTGCGACGCGTCCGCGGCTTCCGCGCTCCATAACTCGGATTCCAACTGGACTTGCCCACCCGCCTCATCCCAACTTTTGGCTGTTCCCATTTTCCCAACATAGGACTCAGCCCCCGCGTGGATCGGCGCACGCAGCGCGCGTAGCGCGAATAGCAGGATGCCAAAGAATAGCGCGCCGAGTAACAATCCAGTGGCGATCACCAATGGGACGGACACGCGCTGGAATTCCGGTGTGCCCGGCGAATTGAACAGAACCAACGCGCCAACGATGAACGACGCGACTCCCGCGGCGGTCAGCGCGCCGTGAGTAGGCGCTTTGATATCGAGGATGAATAACACAAAGGCGGTGAGGAGGAAAATGATCCCGAACCAATTCACCGGTAGAACCCCCAGTGCATACACGGCGAGTGTGAGGCAGACTACGCCAATGAACCCGGCAACCCATCCGCCGGGGCTGGAGATTTCGATGAGCACTGCCTGCACGCCAATTGCGATCAAAAGAAAAGCGATGTTCGGGTCGGTGAGCAGCATCAGAAATTGTTCGATGAAACTCATGTCGAGCGGTTGTATTTGCGCGTTCTCTGTGTTCACCGTGCGCGGTCCGTTGCTCATTTGCACGGTGAGGCCGTCAAGCGATTCGATCAGATCATCCGTGTCATCCGCAACGAAATCGATCAGGTTGACAGCAAGGGCTTCATCTGCGGTGGCGGCTTTTGCCTCTTCGATCATTGCATTGGCAAGTGCAAGCGCTTCTTCGCCGCGCGGTTCCACAAATGGGCGGATGGCCGCTTTGGTGATCTCCATTGCCTTCGTTTCGGCGGTGGTGTTCAAATTCTCGCCTGAACTGCTGATGGGGCTCGACGCGCCGATGGATGTTTCGGGTGCCATCGCAGACGCGTGACCTGCCATGGTGATCATCGCGCCAGCGCTGCCAGCGATGGCATTCCTCGGCGCGACGTACACGACCACAGGCACGTCACTCGCGCGGATTTCCTTGATGATCTCGAGCATGGTGTCGATGCTGCCGCCCGGTGTGTTGAGTTGGATGATCAACACTTCCGCGTTTTCGCGCTCGGCGGTTTCAACCCCGCGTTTCACATATTCCAGCATGGGCGGCATGATTGGACCATCCGCTGTCATTACCAGTACGAGCGGCTCGCTGCCTTGGGCGCGCGCGGGCTG
>DAOTZF010000405.1:0-10459 GCA_034434415.1 Anaerolineales bacterium
GGAAAAGTCAATATTTATGATATTTTTCTAGTATATTGACAATACAGAAACAGGCGGGTATACTGCCCACATGAAAAGCACGAAGGATAAGATTCTCGACACCCTTCACCGCAAGCCGAAGATCACAATTAATGATCTGGCAGAGGCTGTCGGTATCAACGCAATTTCCGTTCGCCATCACCTAACCAATCTGACCGCGGAGGGACTCATCACCGCCGAAGAGGTTCGCCATGGTGTCGGGAGACCGCGTTTGGTCTATTCTCTCACCCAGGATGGGATGGAGCACTTCCCCACCAAATACCTGCGCCTCACCACCCGCTTGCTCGCACAGATGAAAGAATCCATGCCAGCGCCTGCTGTGTCAAAATTATTCAGCCAGGTGGCCGAGGAAATGGCGGGTGAGTACGCGGAGCAAATGAAGGGTCTCAGCATGGAAGAACGGCTGGACTTCGTCAAAGACATGCTAGCGCAGGAAGGCTTTACCATGGAATGGGAAAAGAAGGGTAAGGAATACCAGATCCACGAAATCTCTTGTCCGTATTATCAGATCGGCGTCGCACACCCCGAGGTATGTACTGTGGATCAAACGCTGATTTCAAAAATGCTGGCGCTACCCGCCCAAAAAGTGCAGTGTATTCTGGACGGAAGCGCACATTGTACGTACGTAGTGAATACCGGAGTGAAAAACTAGGTCTCGATACGGACTTCGTCCTAGTCGACCACCATTAAACAATGAGGAGCTATGAGCGAAGAGACAGTCAACGAAATCAAGTGGACGATCCACGAAACACATCCTGAAATGGTGAAGCCGGCGCGAGAGAAACTTTCCGAAGTGGTTGACCCCGAGATCGGAATGCATATCATCCAACTCGGTTTGGTACGCGACATTTCCATCGACAACGGAATTGCCCACTTGAAGATGATCCTCACCACCCCGTTCTGCCCATATGGACCGGCGATGATCGAAATGACCAAAGCGAAAGCCGTGGAAGGACTCAACATGCCCGTCACCATCGAGATGGGCATGGATATGTGGGATTTCTCGATGATGGAAGACCCGTCCGCATTGGATTGGGGAATGTACGCATAAAGCAAGAATAATCTCGATGGCTTGAATCAGCCATCCTTGCAGAAGAAGCGAAGAGCGGCTTGCGAGCCGCTCTTTTGATTCCATGACATTAATCCAGCGCTAATATGACACCTTCCACTATTGTGAAATATTTCACAGGTGTATATTCGTTCATACGAATATAGGAGAAGAAGATGGTCAACCAAACACTCAAACAAGAAATCATCCAACTCGAAGCGGATTTTTGCGCGGCGCTCTCAGAGCCGACGCGCATTTTTATCTTGTATGCCCTGAATGCACGTTCTCTCAACGTTACAGAACTAACGAACGAATTGGGCATCCCCCAACCCACTACATCGCGGCACCTCAAGGTTCTGCGCGAACGCGGACTCGTGTACACCGAACATCAGGGCACGGTCATCACGTACCACCTGACGGATACGCGCGTGATTCAAGCGCTGGATCTGCTTCGCTCAGCCATGAGAGACCAGATGACGCAACGAGCAAATCTCGTCAATGAACTTGCCTAGGAGATTGCAGATGAAAAAACGCATCCCACCCTGGACCTTCGGACTGCTCGGCATCCTTCTGCTGATTCTCGTCCCCATTATCTACTTCTTCCCCCGCGCTGATCAACCTTCGAATAACCCTCAAGATTATCTGCCCGTAAAACCAGTTCACGTGGATCACACCGACATCGTCCAGGGCGACTTCAAAACCGGGCCGGATGTGACCCGCGCCTGTCTTGAATGTCACGAGGATGCATCATCTCAAGTAATGAAAACAACTCACTGGACCTGGGAATCGAAAGAATTCAACGTCCCGTGGCGCGACACACCTGTGACCATCGGCAAGATCAACCAGATCAATAATTTCTGCATAGGGTCACAAGGCAACGAGAACAAATGCATGTCGTGTCATACCGGTTATGGCTGGGAGGAGGGAAAAGCCGTACAGCAGGAAAACCCCGAGAATGTGGATTGTCTCGCCTGCCATGCCGATACCGGACTCTATGGCAAGGGCACGTATGGGAATCCAGCAGAGGGAGTTGACCTTCTCGCCGCAGCGCGTTCCGTCCGGGCGCCGACGCGCGAGAATTGCGGCAAATGCCACTTCGATGGAGGCGGCGGGAACGGCGTCAAACACGGCGACCTCGATGAAAGTCTCTACTTCCCCTCCGAAAACAACGATGTTCACATGGGCGGCGAATTGAACATGCAATGCACCGACTGCCATTGGACGAAAGACCATCAAATTTTGGGGCGCATGATCGCGGACAACTACACGGTTGACCCGAAAGAACAAGTATCGTGCGAACAATGCCACGTAAACCAACAACACGAAGACGAACGCATCAACACACACCTTGCTTCGGTCGCGTGCCAGACCTGCCACATTCCCGCGCTTGCGCTCGAGGACCCAACCAAAGTATTTTGGGATTGGTCGCAGGCAGGGCAGGAAGGACGCGAGGACGACCACTTCACCTATTTGAAGATCAAAGGTGAATTCGTCTACGACAAAAATTTCGCGCCGACATACCTGTGGTTCAACGGGAACAACGAATATCGTTACCTGCTCGGCGATAGGATCGACCCGAGCGGAATCACTTATATCAACAAACCCGCAGGCAACATCGACGATGCCACTGCAAAAATTTTCCCTTTCAAGTTGCACATCGCCAAACAACCGTATGACGTGATCAATCGATATCTTCTCCAGCCCGTCACCGCCGGCGAAGGCGGCTTCTGGACCACATTCGATTGGAACAGCGCCTTCGAACTCGCGGCGCCCATCACCGGGTTGGAGTACAGCGGTCAATACGAATTCGCCACCACCTACAT
Source organism: Anaerolineales bacterium (assembly GCA_034434415.1). Lineage (GTDB taxonomy): Bacteria > Chloroflexota > Anaerolineae > Anaerolineales > Villigracilaceae > Defluviilinea. The sequence continues at coordinate 2,911 of DAOTZF010000405.1, forward strand.
GTTCTGGCCCACAACTCACATGGTGCAACCCGCCGATCAGGCTTTGCAATGCGAATCCTGTCACGGTGAAAATGGAAGAATGGATTGGTCTGCCCTCGGTTACCCCGGCGACCCGATCGAATGGGGCGGAAGGGATAAATAACATGAAGCGACACATGCTCATCATTGCTGGCTTGGTGATCCTCTCACTTGCATTTGGAATTGGAACGGTTCTCGCCCAGCCTCAACCTGCCACTGCCTCGCAAGCATCTCCCCTCCACCCGACCTTTGCATTGCTCGATGCAACCGGGAACAACGTTCTCGAATCCAATGCGCCCGTTTCCACCATGAAAACCTGCGGACAGTGCCATGACACCGAGTTTATTCAATCCCACGCCTTCCACTCCGACCTCGGCTTGAGCGACTATCGGGAAAATGACGGATTAAACGCCAGTACAGGCACATTCGGTAAATGGAATCCGCTTACGTATCGTTTCCTCTCTCAAGACGGCGATGAACGCTTCGATCTGGGAACCCCGGAATGGCTCATGTTGTACGGCGATAAAGTGGTGGGCGGCGGACCGGCTAACACTTCTCGAGATGGCACAGCATTAGTCGATCTCAATGGATCAAAAGACAATCCTGAAACATCCATCCTTCAAAATGGAAAAGTCACCACCTGGAATTGGGATGTCTCTGGCACGATGGAAATGAATTGTTTCCTTTGTCATCTTGAAAACCCTGACCTCGTTGCCAGAGCCAAAGAGATTACGGCAGGCAACTTCGGCGAAGCAAATACTGCAACACTACTAGGCAACAACATCGTCGGCAAATCCTCAGAGGGATGGACATGGAACGTGGCCGCCTTCGACGAAAACGGCGAGCTCAAACCGGAATTCGTAAAAATTCAAGACCCGACCAATGCAAACTGTGCGGCGTGTCACGGTGAAGTCCACACAAGTAATGAGCCGCTTAACTTCACAGCTGGCGATCTGAATTATCCCCAGACTGCAACAACCGGGCAGGTCATTTCGCCCCAGAAAATTTCAGATGCGGGCGCCAACATCAGCGGCAAGGATGACCTCGACCGCTCATGGGATATTCATGCCGAAAGGCAGTTGCAGTGCACCGACTGTCATTACTCGCTGAACAATCCATCGCATGCAATGGAAGTGCAAGGCGATAACCCCGAACATCTCGTCTACGATCCGCGTACACTGGAGATCGGCGAATATCTCGTACGACCCGATCACAACTTCGCGCGCGGGCAAAGCGCACAGTTCAACACTGCGCCGGAGCTCAAAGGCACCATGCGCCGCTGTGACTCGTGTCACGACCCCAACAAAGGTCACGCGGATTGGCTCCCTTACATCGACACGCACATGAACGCAGTCGCTTGCGAAACCTGCCACATACCGCAGATGTTTGCCCCAGCCATTCAATCCTACGACTGGACCGTACTTACAACCAGCAGTGACCCGGTCAAATCATACCGCGGCATCGAAGGTGAACCGAATCAAATAACATCGCTTGTGACCGGTTACGAACCTGTACTTTTGAATCGGAATAATATTGACGGCAACCAACTGCTCGCACCATACAACTTGATCACAACCTACTATTGGATATACAAAGACGCCAATGGGAACAAACGCCCCGTTCGTCTCATAGACCTTGAGTCTGTCTACTTTGAAAACGGCAAGTATGCTTCTGATATTTTGACTGGCTTCGATGCCAATGCCGATGGCAATCTATCAAACAGCGAACTCAAAATCGACACGAGTGCCAAAGAAAGCCTCATCAGATCTAAGCTCGAATCGCTCGGGCTCAAGGAAGTCAACATCGAAGGGCTGACCCAGCCGTACAGCATCAACCACAACGTCACTCGCGGCGAGAACGGGGTCAACGACTGCAAAACCTGCCACAATAGCGAGTCACGAGTCACACAGCCGATTCAACTCTCAGCATACGCGCCGAGCGGGACATTACCCGCCTTTGACACGAACAACAACGTCAATGCGACTGGTGAGATCATCGCAAAAGAGGATGGCTCCATCTACTATAATCCCGTCCCTGCCAATGACGAAATGTACATCCTCGGCTCCAGCCGCGTCAACTGGGTGGACTGGCTGGGTGCAATGCTCTTTGCCGTTTCCCTGTTGGGCGTAATCAGCCACGGGACACTTCGATACCTCCTAGGGCGAAAGCAGGCAAAGGCTCCGGTACGAACCGAGCGGATCTACATGTACGAGTCTTATCGAAGGTTCTGGCATTGGCTGCAGACCGCATCCATCGTCATCCTGTTGTTCACGGGACTTATCATCCACCGACCCGATATCTTCGGTGCCTTCACATTCCGCGGTGTGGTAACTGTCCATAATGTGATCGCGGTGATCCTAGTGGTCAATGCGGCGCTTTCGATCTTTTATCACGTTGCATCCGAACGCATGAAGGAATATATCCCGCGCCCGTATGGATTCTTCGACGATGCGATCCTGCAGGCAAAATACTATATGACCGGCGTTTTCAAAGGGGAGCCGCACCCGTTCGAGAAACGACCCGATAACCGCATGAACCCGATCCAAAAGGCGACGTATTTCGGCATCTTGAACGTGCTGCTGCCGCTGCAGATCATCACAGGTGCGGCGATGTGGCTCGTGCAAAAGTATCCGGATATTTTGGGCGGGCTACCGTTCCTTGCGCCGTTCCATTCGTTGATCGCATGGCTGTTCGCCACATTCATCCTTGTGCATGTATATATGACCACCACAGGCGCGACGCCTCTTGAAGCCACGCGCGCCATGATCACGGGCTATGAAGAGGTGGAAGTGCATGAGCCCATGAAAACCATAGAGAAGAAGGAAAAAAAGGAGAAGAAAAAATGACAACTGCTCCTGTTATGAAGAAAAATATTTTTAAACGTCCTGAAAGACCGTATGTGCATCCGTACTTCGGCGGCGTAGTGCTGGGAATTGTTCTCTTCCTTGCCTTCTTCCTGACCGGCAACGGACTCGGCTCTTCGGGCGCTACTGCCCGCATCGATGCGGCGATCGTGGATGCCATCTCCCCCTCCCACGTGGACAATAACACCTATCTTTTGAAAATGGCTGGCGGCGACAAAAATCCGTTCGATGATTGGATCGTGCCGGTGTTCATCGGCGCGCTATTCGGCGGTTTCGCCTCAGGCTTCTTCAACGGCCGTCTCAAATTCATGACCACCAAGGGACCGCACATCTCAGACCGCACGCGCTGGCTGATGGCGTTCCTCGGTGGTGTTTTATTCCTCTACGGCGCGCGTCTCGCGCGTGGATGCACGTCAGGGCAAGCCCTTTCCGGCGGCGCAACCTTATCCGCTGGCTCGTGGGTGGTGATGTTTGCCATCTTCGGCGGCGCGTATGGGCTTGCCTATTTTGTCCGTAAGTTGTGGAACTAGGAGGATGCAATGAACTTCCCTCTCTCTGAATTTATCGCGGTAAGCGCTTCCAATCCGTGGACGTACGTCCTCTTCGGCGTCATCGGTTTTGCGTTTGGCTATACCCTCGAAATGTCCGGGTTCGGTGATTCGCGCAAGCTTGCCGCCCAGTTCTACTTCACCGAACTGACCGTGCTCAAAGTCATGTTCACCGCCATCGTCACCGCCATGGTATTGCTTTTCGGCGCGGTGGGACTTGGCATCCTCAACTTCAGCCAAGTCTGGGTCAACCCCACGTATCTTTGGTCCGGCCTCATCGGCGGACTGATCATGGGTCTGGGTTTCATCATTGGTGGATTTTGCCCCACGACTTCGCTCGCCTCCGCATCCACCGGCAAAATCGACGGTATGTTCTTCATGCTCGGTGGATTTGTCGGCGCGGCGCTCTTCGCCGAGACCGAACCGCTCTTTACAAATTGGTACAACAACGCAGGCTATTACGGTCGCCTCACGCTCGACCAGTTGTTTGGCATCCCGGTAGGATGGGTTGTCCTCCTTGTTGTACTGATGGCTTTGTTCATGTTTTGGGGAGCCGAGCAACTCGAACGCATCATCGGTAAAAAAGATATGAGCCGCGAGCCGAATCTTCGTTATGCGGGAGCGGGTGCGCTTATCGTCCTTGCACTCGCGGTCGTATTCATTGGCTCGCCCTCGCTGGATGAACGCTACAACAAACTCACCTTTACACGCGCGGTATCGTTCCCACAGCCCAGCGGCGAATCAGTGACGGTTTCCAAAACGTTTACCGCAGACGAAATGCTAGCCAATCGACTTGTTTTCATCTCGCCCGCCGAAGCCTTCAAAGCCAGATACAACCAGGCGATGAATCCTGTTTACCTCGACGTAAGAAGCGAATCAGATTTCAATCTCTATCATATCGAGGATGCGGTAAACGTCCCGCTCGACCGGCTTGAGGAGGTCATCCCCGTTCTGCTTACCGAGCCGCCTGCCAACACCGTCTACATCCTCATGAGCAACGACGAAACAGCCGCAGTCGAAGCATGGAAAACACTCGTCGCCTCGACCGTTCCCAATGTATACGTTCTTGAGGGCGGGGTCAACAACTGGATACGCTTCTTCGGCGCGGACGATGAAACGCTTCAAACGGTTCAACCTGCTCCCCATCCTGCACCGGACCAATTGGCTTATATCTTCCCTGCGGCTTTGGGTGACCGCTACGAATCGTGCTCTCCCTCACCCATTGAATATGAAAAGTTGGAATTCGAAGCAAAGATTCAACTGGAACTCAAACGCGACAAAAGCGGCGGAGGTTGCGGATAGTGGGGCAGGTTGAGAAAATAAAGCAACAAATCCTCATGGAAAATCCATGAGGATTTGTTTTAATCTATAGACTTCGACCTTTTTATTCTTCCGTGACTGTTATTGTCTCTATCGCATCACCGGCAAAATTTGGAGATTGATCGGGGTCACGCCGCGTGATTCCGTTCACCACATCCATCCCTTCGATCACTTGACCGAAAATGGTATACCCGCCATTCAAAAACTCGGCTGGACCGAACGTAATGAAGAACTGACTCCCATTCGTATCACGCCCGGCGTTCGCCATGGCAACCACACCGGCTTTATCGAAGACGAGATCGCTGTCCTCGTTTTCAAATTCATAGCCAGGTCCTCCTCCACCGGTACCAGTCGGGTCTCCGCCTTGCGCCATGAATCCCTCAAGCACACGGTGAAATGTCACGCCATTGTAGAATCCTTTGCAGGCGAGGAACACAAAACTATTAACCGCAATCGGCGCTTTATCAGGATACAACTGCATCACAAACTCGCCGCCTTGCGCCAATTTCACCGTTGCAAAATATAGTTTGGAAGGATCAATCCGCAAATCAGGCGCACTATACTGCGCCGATACCGGGATATCGGCAAAAGGTGCGCAAGATGCCGAAACCTGTTCATTTGGCGAAAACACCCAAAAGGCTGCCACGATCACAATGAAGATTACCGTCAATCCTCCAACTTGTATATTACGCAGTTGCCGCGCTTTCTGTTCAATTGCAGCTCTCTCAGCCATTTTTTTCTTGTTTGCCATGATCCATTTCTCCAGATATAAAATCAACCGGCAGAAAGGCCGATTCTTTCCTCGAGCCGCCTCCCGCTACAGGATATATGCCGGAAAACCAACACTGCTGATTCGGCGCGATCGAGCACGATCGACTTAAATGAACCAGAGTCGATCAACAACACATGCACTTCACCGCGTGACGTCCACGTGATAGAACGCGGCATGGATTCGAGGATCACCATCTCACACGTTGCTGAGAAACATATATCCCAGCAGCAGCAACACAAGGAGGATAATGCCCAACCCAAACATCCGCATCCGTTGTACAGCCTTCCTTGCCTGCAATGCTTGCAATTGCTCCTCGATCTTCTTTTTGTTTGCCATCGTAACTTTTCTCCTCGAAATAAAAATTATCCACCGGCTCTGAGGCCGAGCTTTTCGTTGATCTGGCGCACCCGCCCAGACATGTGCCGCAACACCGAAACCGCCACCTCGGGACGATCCATCAAAATGGAGTTGAACGAATCGCCGTCGATCACCAGCACGCGCACATCGCCGCGCGCCTTCAGGGTGGCGGAGCGCGGCATCGACTCGAGGATCGCCATCTCGCCAACGAACTCGCCGGGTCCGCGTGAAGCGATAACGTTCTCCTTTTTCCCAGAGGAGATGATCACATCCACACGCCCGCTGACGATGATGAACAACGTATTCCCCGGGTCGCCTTCCCTGCACAGCAACGAACGGCTCAGAAACAACTGCTCCTGTGCGATCTCGGCGATCTTCTCGAGGTCTTCGGGCGACAACTTCGAGAACATGGGCACCTCGCGCAATAAAAGGATTCGTTCCAGCGTCGAAAGGGTTTTCATCGTTTTCATTTTTACCTCACCATTCATGCGGGCAAGCGCGCTGCGCACAGCATGCCTCACGAATTGCACCGGGTCATGGCGCAACACCCGAAGGACGGGGTGAAATTCCTTCAATCCAAGTTCGGGGACTGAACGCGCCGCAAGCGCACGCAACCAATAGTCCTTCTCTTTCAAAAGCAATAGGATCACATCGCGGACAGGCATTGTGGTATCGGTCTCGGCTTGAAATACACCGCCGCGATCGAGGATCGGCAGGATTTCGCGCGTCACTTCCTTGTCGCCGAGCGTTTCCAACGCCTCCAATGCGGCCGCGCGTGCATTGGCATCGCCAGCGTTCAAACTCTTGCGAACCAAATTCATCGCCTGCGGATTACCGAACAAACCCACCGCTTTGATCAACCGTTCCTCGCTCGATGCTTCACGGCTTCGCAGGGTTTGTTCGAGCAGGCGGGTGGCAGGTCCGTGATGGCCATGCGGAATGGAAGCAAGCAACATACGCAACTGCCGAATATTTGATACCTCGCCTTGAATATACCTTCGCAGGGTATCCTGAATTTCAGGGGCGCCGGGTGGAACCGAATCCAACGCCGAATCGACCACCGCCCCGTCCATCGTTTCAAGGATGGGGACGATCACGCTTCTTGACCGCGCCCACGCCTGCTTCAGTGATACGGACGCGCTTCGCCTCACACCGGGATCCTCATCATCCAACCGCTCTGCAATGGATTTGATCGCCTCATCCCAATTCAACCTGGCGGCAGTTCGAATCGCTTCTCGACGCACGAGCGGAGAGGGATCATTGAGAGCATCCAGAATCGGTTGTGGGTTGAATCGCAAGGTCACGTCTTTCTTGCTATTGTCCAGAATGTGACCGTACGAATCGATGGCAATACGCCGTTCCTCCGCATCCTCCGATTTCAGCAAACGGGCGAGCAGGTTCAACGCGCGGCGGTTATCGTTGAAGAAGAGCAATGCGACTGCCGCGTGCGCGCGAATCTCAACGTTCGGGTCTTTGAGCAAACGTTCGAGGGTGCGAATCAGTTCAGGAGAAGAATCAGCCCCAAGTTTGGGAAGAACCGTGAGCGTCTGTTCGCGCACGAAATCGTCGGTGTCATCCAAACCGAGGATGATCTCGTTCAACAACGATTTCGATCCGAGTTGTGCGAGCGCCTGAATCGCCGCGGCGCGGACGCTCGCATCCGAGTCTGC
>DAOTZF010000406.1:0-2184 GCA_034434415.1 Anaerolineales bacterium
CAAGGACACGTGCAAGTTTTATCTGCACTCGTGGACGATGGACTTGATCCGCAAGCCGCGCTTGACCAGCCGCGCTTTTGTATCGATGTGGATGAATCGGGCGGGCGCGTAGCCATTGAGGAGGGAATGCCCGATGCAACATTCTCAGGCTTGAAGAAAATGGGACACCCTGTTTATTCGGTGAGCGGTTACGAACGCGCGTTGTTCGGCAGAGGACAGGTAATTCTCCGTGATGCTGAATCGGGTGTGCTGTGCGCGGGGAGTGATCCGCGTGCGGATGGATGTGCGATGGGGCTCATCTAGCGTAAATGTATTGCCATGGGGGTGATGTTTCTCACTGGCAGGTGGGAGTTGTATAGTGTATGAATAAAACTGCGTTTCCAGCCATTACGGAGTTTTTTCCATGTTTAATAAGAAACAATCTCGCGCGGCTTCTGTTGGTATCGGTTTACTGATGCTGTTCGGCTTGCTGATTGCTGTGTTGCCATCGAGCGTTCAGGCAAGCCCATCTGTCCAAGCCGAGCCGACAGTAGTGGTCTATTTTTTCTGGGGCGATGGATGCCCGCATTGCGCCGCGATGGAGCGTTTCTTCGATGAGATCCAGCCTCAATATCCGAACATTGAAGTACGGATGTTCGAGGTATGGTACGACACGGAAAACCAGGAATTGTTTTGGAAGATGGCTAAGCAACATGGGTTCGAGCCGAGCGCTGTTCCGACGATCTTCATCGGTGACAAGTATTGGGTTGGTAGTTCCGAACAGATCGTGGACGAGATCACGCGAGCAATCGACGCGTGCAGTCGATCCGTTTGTCGGGATGCCGGGGTGGGAGTGATTCCCGGGGTTGCCGCGCCAATTTCCACGCCGGCGAATGAATCGTCAGAACACGATCCGCTTTCGACCGATATATCCACTGCTGAACAACCGGAGTTGGAGTCTGCATTCTCGCTGTCCATCCCATTTATCGGTACGGTTGATCTATCCTCCAAGTCGTTGTGGTTGAGCACGGCATTGATCGCATTCGTAGACGGTTTCAATCCCTGCTCGCTCTGGGCTCTCTCGGTCCTGCTGGCTATTACTCTTCATTCCGGTTCACGGAAAAAAGTCTTTCTGGTGGGCATGGTTTTTTTGACGGTTACATCGCTGATCTACATGCTGTTCATCACGGGTCTGTTCACGATGTTTACTGTCGTCAGTTTCGTCGGGTGGATTCAAGTTGTGGCGGCGCTGGCGGCGCTGTTCTTTGCGGTTGTCAACATCAAAGATTATTTCTGGTACAAGCAGGGGATATCATTTACGATCGCCGACAAAAACAAACCCGGTATCTATACGCGGATGCGCCGCGTGATGGAAGTGGGCGATTCCACCTGGGCAATGATGGGAGCCGTGGTCCTGCTTTCTGCAGGGATCTCCCTGGTGGAATTCTCCTGCACCGCTGGCTTTCCAGTCCTGTGGACGAACCTGCTGATCTCCCAGCAGGCTTCCGTGACGACCTTTGTTTTGCTGATTTTGTTGTATATGGTGATCTACCAGCTTGACGAACTCGGCATCTTTTCGATTGCTGTCCTTACGCTTCGTACCGGTAGGTTCGAGGAAAAGCATGGCCGCCTGCTTAAATTGGCAGGGGGCATGCTCATGCTCACGCTGGCTATCGTGATGCTTGTGAATCCCGCGTGGATGAACCGGGTCGATTCATCCCTGCTTGTTTTTCTGATCGCCTTTGGGTTGACAGCGTTAATACTTGTCTTGCATCGTCAAATTTTGCCGCGCTTTGGTGTATATGTTGGTTCCGAGGTAGGGAACGATAGTAAGAAAAAAGGAACATCCAGGCACCGAAGTCGCCATGCCTAGCGTGCATCGCCTTGCCAGGAAAAAATAACCCCCACCGTGAAGGCACGATAGGGGTGAATTGCCTTATTGAACGGTCACTTTATCTTTGTAAAATGTGATAGTGACATCCTCCCCGGCGGTGAGTCGGAACGTCCCTTCGAATTTTTCGCCTCCCACCCAGGCGACATATAAATACCAGCCTGCCGGAATCTTCGCGTTCGAATTGCCACTCACCGGATATTCGCGGATGATGCGCGTGCCGTCTTTCGCGGTTCCCTGCAGTGACACATATACATCCCCGTTGGCGCGATTCGAAAGATAGACCTTCCCAAAATCGGACCCGGCGGGAACCG
>DAOTZF010000407.1:0-22608 GCA_034434415.1 Anaerolineales bacterium
GCGATCTATTGGGTGTTCAGTTTCGACATTCTTGGCAACTTATACATGCAGGGGCTCGAATCAGGCATCGCGGCATTTTTCGTTGCGGTGTTACTCTACAAACTTTACGAATTCGAATCAAATCGCCGCACAGATCCAGGAACAACAAAACAACTCGCCATGCTTGGGCTCGTCGGCGCGCTGACCATCTTCAGCCGCCTCGACCTCGTCTTCTTCGTGGCGATGGCGGGAATTTGGTTGGTGTTTCGAGGTCACCTCTTTCGTTATTTTCTTCCACTCGACATTGTTGCCACCGTCGCATCCGTCATCATTTCGTTTATCCTTCGATTGGATCTACCGGAATATTACGAATATTCCACCGTGGCAATGACTATGATCGTGCTTGGACTGCTGATAAAAATCGCACTTGCCTATTTTTTCGGCTTGTATCAACGAAGCACGTTGGCGGATTTCCGCAAGTGGACGATCCGCTCCATTCTCTCAACGGTGGCTGGCTCCGCCTTCCTCGGCATTGCCATGATCGGAATTTCGACTGCCAGTCACTTCCCCGGATTTCCACGAACCGTTATCTTGATGGATCTCGGACTCACAATTCTCTTCTTCGGTCTCCCGCGCATCTCATACGTTCTTCTTCGGGCGCAAAATCGGAATGAAAATACCGAACCGCATCCACTGGAAGAACTCAAACAAAAGTGGTCAGCATGGATAAAAGACGGGCTCGCCTATTTCGGCGTCGCGTATGGCTTGCTCCTCGTCTACATTCTTTGGAGTAAATTCACTTTCGGCACCTTCTCCCCCGTCAGCGGGCAGATCAAACGCTGGTGGGGATCGTTCCCAGCGCGCGTCTACGGCGGCACAACGCGCAGTCCGTTCGATTTTTTCAGCGTCAACTTTCAAGGCGAAGGTCTCGCGTGGACTCCGATCACGAACACCATTGGTGAATTCGCCCAGAAATTCTCAGACCGCACCGCGGAACTTGAATTACATTATTTATACGCGCTAGTCATTACATTCATCGTCTTCTTCTTAATTCTGCTTCTCAACAAAGGAAAAAGCAGGATGGCGATGGTTCGTTTGGGCTTGATCCCCATCGTGTGCGGTTCGATCCTGCAAGCCGCGTATTATCACTCAGGCGGTTATTCCGCATTCAAAGAATGGTACTGGGTCACCCAGCGTGTCGGTGCGATTCTCCTCATCAGTTTTGTATTAGGGCTACTTTTCACGCTCACGAGAAGGATTTCATACCGCCAGCATGCGGCATGGATCGCGGCTCTGCTCCTCGGCATCCAAATGGGGCAAATTTATTGGGGAGGCATTAAACTCACCATGCAGTACGACCGCTGGTCCGCGGCTACCCCCATGATGGAAATTGCCTCCCTGCTCGAAGAGAATACCGAACCCGGAAGCTTGATCGGCTTTACGGGCGGCGGAAATGTAGGCTACTTCATTCAAGACCGCACGATCCTCAACATGGACGGACTCATCAACAGCCCCGAATACTTCGAGCATTTGCAGAACGGCACGGCGGGTGAATATCTCGCGAGCATCGGATTGGATTACGTGCTTGCAAATCCCTACATTTTGGATCGCCAGCCGTACGACGGTCAATTCAATGAATATTTAACCATCTCCGATGTCTACTACGGGGGCAAACAATTGATGATATTTGGAGTCGACAAATGAACTCCCGCCTCTTTCGCCGGTGGAAATTGATTCTCCTCCCGACTTCGGATCGTACGCGGTTGAACCGCGGACGATCCGCTGACAAACAGACTCATGCCCCAACCTAGACCCGCCAGTGTAACCCTGCTCCTATGGCTGGTGTTATTGCTTTCAGCATGGGGAGCGGTGAGATTTGCCGCCGCTCTACGCTGGTGGGATGTGCTGAAGGAATTTGAATCCAGCCTCAGCGCGTTGTACCTTTCCATTGGCGGGGCAGTTTGGTGCGTCGCAGGAGTCGTTTTGTTTTGGATGGTGGCAAGGCGCAGACCGCGCGCTCGATCCGCCCTGCTCGCATCCACTATCCTGTGGTATTGTCAATACTGGGTCGAGCGGCTGTTCTTTCAAGCGACGCGGGCAAACAGCGTTTTTGTCTTGGTCGTATCTACATTTATTCTGGCAGTAATCATCGTCGACCTGCACCTGCCGAGCACAAGAAACCATTTCATCACAAGCGAGGAACATGAACAAGCAGACAAACCTACAAAAACTGCATGAACTAAAGACGAAATCGCGACTAGGCGGCGGCGAAGAACGCATCAAAGCGCAACATGCAAAAGGGCGGCTGACCGCGCGCGAACGCATCGATCTTTTATTAGACAAAGGCTCATTTCGCGAGTTGGATCCGTTCGTTCAGCACCGAACCCACGATTTTGACCTCGACAAACAAAAGTACATGAGCGATTCGGTGGTCACTGGTTGGGGAACCATCGAGGGCCGGTTGGTTTACGTGTTCTCGCAGGATTTCACGGTGTTCGGCGGAAGTCTCGGCGAGGTACACGCCGAAAAGATCTGCAAGGTTATGGATCTCGCGATGAAAAACGGCGCGCCGATGATCGGCTTGAACGACTCAGGCGGTGCGCGCATTCAGGAGGGAGTTGTTGCGCTCGGCGGCTACGCGGATATTTTCCTGCGAAACACCATGGCTTCGGGCGTGATTCCGCAGATCTCAGCCATCATGGGTCCGTGCGCGGGCGGCGCGGTGTATTCACCCGCGCTCACAGATTTTATTTTTATGACGCGCAACACCTCCTACATGTTCGTCACTGGACCCGACGTGGTGAAAGCGGTGACTCATGAGGAAGTTACTCAGGAGGAATTGGGCGGCGCAAGTGTCCATTCTGAAAAGTCTGGCGTGTGCCACGTTGCCGCAGATAACGAGGCAGATACGCTTTTCCTCATCCGCAAATTGCTCGGCTATCTTCCGCAAAACAACATGGAAGATCCTCCGTTCCTGGCCGGTAACGACGATCCTCTGCGAATGGATGAGGCATTGGACAGCATCATCCCCGACGACGCGAATAAGCCTTACGACATGAAAGAGGTGATTCGTTCGATCATGGATAACGGGCAGTTCTTTGAGATTCACGAAAGTTACGCCGCGAATATCGTGGTCGGCTTTGCGCGGCTGGGCGGACATTCTGTAGGCATCGTTGCGAATCAACCCGCCGTGCTGGCTGGCGTGCTGGATATCGACGCAAGTGAAAAAGGTGCGCGGTTCGTGCGGTTCTGCGACGCGTTCAACATCCCTATCATCACTTTTGAAGATGTTCCGGGATTCTTGCCGGGAACATTTCAGGAACATCACGGCATCATCCGCTCCGGCGCAAAATTATTGTATGCTTACTGCGAAGCAACTGTTCCTAAATTAACGGTTGTCACACGCAAGGCATACGGGGGCGCGTATTGTGTAATGTCGTCCAAACACATCCGCAGTGATGTCAACCTCGCCTGGCCCAGCGCAGAGATTGCCGTGATGGGACCGGATGGCGCGGTGAACATCATCTTCCGCAAAGAACTTGAAAAGGCGAAAGACCCGGTAAAACGGAAGGCAGAATTGGTAGCTGAGTACCGTGAAAAATTTGCCAGCCCGTACGTTGCAGCGGAGCGCGGTTACATTGACGATGTGATCGAACCGAAAGAAACCCGCCCGCGCCTGATCAACGCACTCGAAATGCTGGACAACAAACGCGATGCGAACCCGGCGAAGAAGCACGGGAACATTCCGTTATAGGTATCATGTGTCACGTTTCAAAGTCCAAGTTTTAGGCACGTGATACTTGAGACCTGAAACTTGACACCTGCGGAGCAGAAATGTTCAAAAAAGTGTTGGTAGCAAATCGAGGTGAGATCGCCGTCCGTATCATACGGGCGTGTCGCGAACTGGGAATCGAAACCGTCGCGGTGTATTCCGAAGCGGATCGCCGCGCGCTGCATGTCCGCTACGCCGATGAAGCGTATCTGCTGGGTCCCGCGCCGTCACGCGAGTCATACTTGCGCATGGACAAGCTCATGGATATCGCGCGCAAGTCTGAGGTGGACGCAATCCATCCCGGCTACGGATTCCTTGCCGAGCGCGAAGACTTCTCAGCAGCATGCGAAGACGCAGGTATCGCTTTCATTGGACCGAAACCATCCTCTATTGCGGCGATGGGCGACAAAGCCGAAGCTCGCGCGACAGTGATCAAGGCAGGCGTTCCAGTAGTGCCGGGAACTGAAGACGTGGGCAATATGACCGACGATGCATTGCTCGTCAAGGCGACTGAGATCGGCTTTCCACTATTGATCAAAGCCACCGCTGGTGGAGGCGGAAAAGGCATGAGGGAGGTGACCAGCCTTGAAGAGATGCCGACCCTCCTCCAGTCCGCAAGACGCGAGGCGGAGTCTGCTTTTGGTGATGGCAACGTGTATCTCGAGAAACTTATCAGCGGGGCAAGGCATATCGAAATCCAAATCCTCGCCGATAAACACGGAAATGCGATTCATCTTGGCGAGCGCGAGTGCTCACTTCAAAGACGCCATCAAAAGTTGTTGGAGGAAGCGTTATCCTCCGCGTTGGACGAGGACTTACGCTCAACGATGGGCGACCTCGCAGTGAAAGCCGCGAAATCTGTGGATTACGTGAATGCCGGTACCATCGAATTCCTGCTCGACAAGGACAAGAATTTTTACTTTCTTGAAATGAATACCCGCCTGCAGGTGGAACATCCGGTGACAGAGATGGTGACAGGCATAGATATCGTGAAGGAACAGATTCGCATCGCGCGCGGAAGACCTCTCAGTTACACACAGGAGGAAGTGAAATTCAACGGTCATGCCATCGAGTGCCGAATCAACGCCGAAGACCCGCACAACAATTTCATGCCATCCACTGGTCGCATCACCCACAGCCTGCTCCCCACCGGTCCCGGTGTACGTGTGGATACCGGCGTGTACCCCGGCTTCGAGATTACCCCGTTCTACGACCCGATGATCGCCAAGTTGATCGTGTGGGGCGAGACGCGCGCGCAGGCGATCTTGCGCATGCGCCGCGCGTTGGAGGAATATCGAATCGTCGGCGTGCGAACGAATATTCCCTTCCACCAGATCATGATGGACTCTCATCGCTTCATGGGTGGACAATACGATACGCGCTTCGTGGAGGAGCGATTCTCCATGGAGGAGGCGGTGGAGAACCGGCAGGACCACTCGGAGATCGCCGCCATACTTGCAACACTGGTGGCGCATCACGAGACCGAGAAAGCCGCCCAGTTCGTGCAACGCAACGAGAGAGATGCGAGCAACTGGAAATGGGTCGGCCGCTGGGAAAGGATGCACCGGTGAAATACATTGCAACCGTCGAGAACAAGGAATTCGTCATTGAGATCGTCGATGAGAAACACGTCATCGTCAATGGCAAAACCTACCAGGTAGACTTTGAATCGGTCAGCGGACAGCCGGTCTACTCGTTGATCGCGGACGGAAAGTCGCACGAATCCTACATCGCGCGCGGCGATGATAATTGGCAGGTTCTCCTGCGCGGACGTTTGTATCCGGTCACCGTTGAAGATGAACGCGAGAAACGACTGCGAGCCGCGGCAGGCGAGGGAGTGGCTGAAACCGGCGAGTTCCTGCTCAAAGCTCCGATGCCCGGGCTTGTAGTCTCCGTGCCGGTCGCCGATGGACAGGAAGTAAAAAAAGGACAGGTTTTGCTCATTCTTGAGTCGATGAAGATGCAGAATGAGTTGAAATCTCCGCGCGATGGGAAGGTCAGCCGCATCAAAGTCAGAGCAGGCGAAAGCGTGGAGCAAAAGCAAACCCTGTTAAGTGTTGTGTGAACCTGGTTGAAATTGGATCAAAAAAGACGTATACTGAATCAACTCTTTTTTCCCTTACACGGAAAGGATATCCCATGCACATGCACAACCACCGTCACCCGTTTGAATGCGTCATTCCAGAACACATGCTGGAGAAAATAGCAACAAATGGTACCGATGCTCAGAAACAAAAAGCAATGGAAAATATCAGTGTTGGGTACCAATTGCGCGCTGAAAGGGCAATGCGTGCCAGCCTCAAGGAGTTGTTCGCCTCAACCGTTCCTCGGGCGGTCGCAGGTGGTAAGGAGCGTGTGGTCTACGATGTGAGACACGGCACCTCCCTTCCGGGGACAGTCGTCCGCAGGGAGGGTGAAGCGCCTTCGTCTGATCCGGCGGTGAACGAGGCGTACGATGGAAGCGGAGTGACGTATGACCTGTTCAAGGATGTGTACGGTAGGAATTCCATCAACAATAACGCGATGCGACTCGACTCGAGCGTCCATTATCGGACGGGTTACGACAACGCCTTCTGGGACGGCAAGCAAATGGTCTATGGCGATGGTGATGAAAATCTTCCTATGGACGAAAGGCTTTTCAATCGCTTCACCATCGCGATTGACATCATCGGTCACGAACTCACGCACGGCGTGACGCAGTTCGAAGCCAAACTCGTTTATTCACAGCAACCCGGCGCGTTGAACGAATCCATGTCTGATGTGTTCGGCTCACTGGTAAAACAGTATCAATTGCGACAGACTGCCGCCGAAGCCGATTGGATCATCGGCGGAGGCTTGCTCACCGAAAACGTGAACGGTATCGGCATCCGCACAATGAAAGCGCCGGGCACTGCGTATGATGATCCCGTATTGGGCAAAGACCCGCAACCCGCGCACATGCGCGATTACGTCAACACCATCAGCGACAACGGCGGCGTGCACATCAATTCAGGAATCCCGAACCACGCGTTCTATCTAACAGCGATGGAACTCGGCGGTTACGCGTGGGAAAAAGCCGGGCAGATCTGGTATGTGACCCTGCGCGATAAACTCGGTGAGAACTCGAACTTTCAGCAGTGCGCGGACCTGACGTATCAAACCGCAGGAGACCTGTTTGGCAGTGGCAGCCTCGAACAACAGGCGGTCAAGAACGGATGGGCAGGGGTTGGTCTTACAGTTGGCGGCGGTGAAACGACGGAACCGGGGGGCTGTCTCGAAGCAACGTTGCGCTTCATCGGCGCTGCGCCTGCAAAATAAGGAGTATCAAATGGATGTGGAACGAATCAAATTCGAGCGTGTGGGCGGATTCGCCAACATGCGCCTCGCAGCCGACCTCGATATGCACGAACTTTCCGAGGAACAGGCAGACACACTCAAAGAATTGCTGGACGAACTGGATTTTGCTGAACTACCCGCAAAGCTAACCAGCGATAAATCCATGCCTGACGAATTCACTTACACCATCACCGTCGAAGCAGAGAAATGGCAGCACACTGTCATCACCAGCGACGCCCCTGATGATGAAAAGATGCAGGAACTGCTCGAACTATTGAACAGGCTGGCAAGAAAGCAACTGAGGAAGCATTGAGTCAAGAAGCCCTCCGAATTCTTCGGAGGGCTTCTTGTTATAACTTTGGTCCCGCTTCGATCACTTCTTTTGATGTTTCATCCTCAAAATTCTTGAAATTCTCAATGAACTTCTGCGCCAGTTGCTTGTATTTTACTTCATGTTCTGATCTGTCTTTCCATGAAGAGGCGGGGTCTAGCACTTCGGTCGGGACGTCAGGGCACGAGGTGGGAACTTCATATCCGAAAACCGGGTCGCGGCGATATTCCACCTTGTCGAGTTTGCCGCTGAGCGCCGCGTTCAACAGCGCGCGGGTGTGCTTGATTGAAATGCGCTTGCCCACGCCGTACGGTCCGCCAACCCAGCCTGTGTTCACGAGCCAGCACTTCACACCATATTTCTCGATCTTCTGGCGTAACAACTCCGCATACTTCGATGGATGATGCACCATGAACGGACCGCCGAAACACGCGGAAAAGGTGGCGACCGGTTCTTTTCCCATACCCGCTTCGGTCCCTGCCAGTTTGGCTGTATACCCGGAAATGAACTGGTACAACGCCTGATTCACTGACAAGCGCGCGATCGGCGGCATGACGCCTGTCGCGTCGGCGGTGAGGAAGATAATATTCTTCGGGTGACCCGCCTTCTTTTCCGGCACTGAATTGGGGATGAACGTCAACGGGTAGGAGGAACGCGTATTCTCGGTGAGCGAATCGTCATTGAGGTCAACCGCGCGGGTAGCCGGATCAAACACCACGTTCTCGAGAATCGTCCCGAACATACGCGTCGTCGCGTAAATTTGCGGTTCCGCCGACTGCGAGAGTCCGATCACCTTGGCGTAACATCCGCCCTCGAAGTTGAAGATGCCGTCATCGCTCCAGCCGTGTTCATCGTCGCCGATGAGTCGGCGCGTCGGGTCGGCAGAAAGGGTCGTTTTGCCCGTCCCGCTCAAACCGAAGAACAATGCCACATCGTTCGAATTGTTCGGGTCGACATTCGCCGAACAGTGCATGGACATCACACCCTGCAATGGCAGAAGATAATTCAACAGCGTGAAAATAGACTTCTTCATTTCACCGGCATATTGCGTGTTGCCAATGATTGCCAGTTTACGCTCCAGGTTCAACAGGATGAACGTTTCTGTTCGCGTCCCGTCTCTGGCAGGATCTGCCTTGAAACTTGGCACATCAACGATGGTGAAACCCGGCATGAAATTTTTGATCTCTTCATGGGTTTCGGGCAGGATGAACATATTGCGGATGAACATGCTATGCCAGGCTTCTTCAGTGATAAAGCGCACGTTCAATCGATAGTTCGGGTCAGCGCCGGCGTACACATCCTGCACGAACACATCGCGTCCTTTGAGATACTCCGTCATGCGGTTGTATAACGCGTCGAAGTTCGCACCATCAAACGGGCGGTTATGTGCACCCCACCACACGTACTTCTCCGATTCAGCGTGCTTGACCACGAACTTGTCATTGGGTGATCTACCTGTGTGCTTGCCAGTGTGAGCGACAAAAGGTCCGCCCTCCGCGATCGCCCCCTCCCCACGATAGACTGCTTCTTCGTACAATCCTTCAGTCGGAAGGTTCCAATATGCGACTCTTAATCCTGAAATCCCATGGTTCGAAAGGTCGTGATCTGCGCGGCGAACTTGCGCGGCATTTTCCGTGGGTGTCCTTCCATTTTTAGCAATAATCATTCATCACCTCGAAATAGTAAGTTGGAAATCTGGTCATCCTCGCGGGACGAGCCTGGTAATTATATTAACACATCCCAGTTACGGGAGGATTAGGTTTTTCCTCTCAATCTACTGACAAACGACAGACCCCGGCTCCGGGTCGGTTGATTGCGACCAAATTTGGTCGAATTCCTGTAAATACAATCGTGCAATCTCTGGATTATCGAGCATGATCACATTTTCGTCATTGCTTTCTTCCGCACTGGTGGAGTAGTTCAGAGAGCCGGTGATCACATACCGCTGGTCGACAATCACAACTTTGTTGTGCATAAAACTCGGGTTACCATCCCGCCGTACCGAGATGCCCGCACAGTACAATGTATCGAACTCCGCCGCGTCCGTGTCACTGCCGACGCGCTCGTACACTCCGGCAACACTGACGCCGTTCTGCAAGCGTTGAATCATCGCGTTCGCCAGCGGATAATCGGTAAAACTGAATGCCAAAAAACGAATCTCGAACTGCGCTGCGTTGACCAACGGAATGACCGCCTGCTCGAGCGCGCCATCCTCCGGCGTGAAAACCACCCAGATCGTCGAATCGTTCACGACGGTTAACTGCTCCGCCAATTGCGATGGTGACCGGGGCCCGAACTGCCCATCCCACATTTCCTGGAATTCTTTTTCAAACATCGCGGCGACCACAGGCGAATGAACTACAAGCACGTTGTTCTCCTGCTTGAAGATGGCATTGTTGGTGAGATTGGTCGACCCCGTCCACACCGTTTGATAATCGAAAATAATAAATTTGTTGTGCATCAATGCGGAACGGGTATCCGCCCGGACTTCAATCCCCGCGCTCAACAACATGGCAAACTGACCGCGGTCCGGTTCCTCATCGGCTTCGAGTCCGTGTTCATCATCCGTTACCCAACGGACATCCACGCCGCGTTGGCGCGCCGCGATCAACGCTTCAGCGACCGGGGTCAGGTCAAATTCAAACGCCGCAATGTGAATGCTATTCTGCGCGGCATTGATCTTTTCGATCAACTTTCCTGCAACGGAATTCTGCCACAACGCCGGGTCGTTGATAGTAAATCGGTCAGTAAAGTAAACTTCCCACCATGAGCCGCTTACTGGAGCCGTTGGCGGCACGATGACAGGCGTTTCAACCGGCAATGGGATTTGTGTGACGGACTGATCAACCGGCAGAGTCGGTGTTGCACCAGCAGGGATTTCAATGGTAGACCCGCCCCCAGTGAACAATGCGATCACACTCAACGCACAAACGAAAATCAGACCGACGATCGTGCCCAATGCGTTGGTGCGCGAAATCCTTCGCCGCCTCGACATGCTTAGCTCGGTTTTGCCAGTAACTCTTTCAACTTCTCGATGGATTGCGGCTGCGTTGCACCGACAGCGGCTGAGAGCAACCCGTCCAATTCAGTTGTAGATGGAAGCGGCGCATTCGCCCCACTCATGATCTTCAAATGTTCCAACAACTTATCTCGTAATTGTGCACGGCTAATACCATCAGCGTATTTGCCCGCCGCCCAATTCCCGACGGCGCGCATGAACTGCCGTACTGCTTTGAGTCTAGGCTCCATATTCAAATCCGCGGACGAATCGTCCATGCCGTCGGTGGATTGTGCGATCCCACCTGCAAGATCCATACCCCAATTCAATAACATGGTTGCGGCTTCAGCATCGAGCATATCAAGCAACGACTCATTGCCGGTGATGGTCTTCTTGGCGTTCTCGATTCGAGTTTTGATATCGGTCATGTTTGACTCCAGGCTTCCAACGCGGTGAAGTCTTCCGGTTTCCCCAAGGGATAGCGGCTTGCAGAAGGATCGATCCGTTTGACGAGCCCCAGCAATACATCCCCGCTTCCCACCTCGACGTACGACTGGATACCCATTCCTCGCATCGCCTCCACGGATTCGGTCCAGCGCACGCGCGATTGCATCTGTGTCTTGATGTCCGCGCGTAACTCTTCCGCAGTCATCATTGGCTTGGCATGGACGTTACTTATCACCGGGATCACGGGGTCGCTCATCGCGCACGCGTCGACCGCGGCATTCCAATCCTTTTGAATTGAATCCATCAGCGGCGAATGCGCCGCGATGCTTACCGCAAGCGCAACGGCGCGTTTCGCACCCGCGGCTTTTGCCCCAGCCATGGCGCGTTCAAGCGCAGGCTTGTGACCGGAGATGACCACCTGCCCCGGGCAATTATCGTTCGCAACCTGTACAGTTTCATCCGCAGTGCTCGCCTCGGCGCAAACCTTCTCAAGCGTCGGGATATCGACCCCGAGGACCGCCGCCATGCCACCGGGATTCGATTCCCCGGCACGCTTCATCAACTCACCGCGTGTGCGGACAAGCTTAAGTCCATCAGCAAACGGCAGTGCACCTGAGGCAGTCAACGCGGATAACTCGCCGAGAGAATGTCCCGCAAGTAAAGCAGGTTTGAAGGCTTGCCCCGAGCCTGTCGAAGGGTCCGGATCGAGATGTGTGAATGTCCTCCACGCGGCGATCGAATGAATGTACAGCGCAGGTTGTGTGTTAATTGTGTCGTTAAGTTCTGCCTCGGGTCCTGCCCACATGAGTTGAGAGAAAGCAGAATTAAAGAGCGCGTCAGCTTCATCGAAAAGCGATGAAGCAACTGGGTGCTGTGAGGCCAGGTCCTTGCCCATGCCCACCGATTGCGAGCCTTGACCGGGGAAAAGAAATGCTGTGGTTTGCGGGTTGAGTTTCATACGAGTTTAAACACAAACGGGTCGTGTTCGTCACGACCCGTTCCTGGCTTGCTACTCGGATTTCTTCTTTTCTTTTTTCACTTCAACCACTTCGCGCCCTTCGTAGAATCCGCAATTCGGGCAGACCGTGTGCGGAAGGCGCATGGAACCGCAGTTCGAGCATGCGGTGAGGTTGCGAGGCTGCAAGGCATCGTGGGCGCGGCGGTTATCCCGGCGGCTCTTCGAGTGCTTGCGTTTTGGATGTGGAGGCATGGGTCTTTCTCCTTGATAAATTGAGTAGTGCCGACTTGAGTCGGCACTACTGTTCTGACGACAGCGGGCAGATTATAGCGGCAGGGAGTGGGTGCGTCAAGGAGGAGATGGCGTATAATGGCGGGCACATCACTGCTATCATCGAAAACTTGCGAGAAGGAGAATGCGATAACCATGTCAACGATAATTCTTATTTTAGGAGCGGCACTGTTGTTGGCATTGATCGGCGTACTGATGAATAGAGCCAGAACTCGCAGCGGAAACGCGCATCATGACGGCGGAGGGTACATTCATCATGGCGACTCCGGCGGTTCTTCACATCACAGCGGCACTGCAGGCGGACGCGAAGCATCGCATGATGGCGGCGGATCCGATTGGGGCGACAGCGGTTCCGGCGGCGATGGAGGTGGAGGAGATGGCGGAGGCAGTGGAGGAGGAGACGGTTAGTCCATAGTAAAATCGGGGGTATGGAATTGCATATTGCGGTCGCAAAGATAAACAAATACGCGACATCAGAAAGTGGCGACACTCTCGAGGTCGTAGAGCGCCCAAACGGAGGGCTTTCTGTCGTTCTCGCAGATGGGCAGACCTCCGGGCGCGGCGCGAAAGCCGTTTCACAAATGGTCGTTCGCAAAGTGATCGGTTTGCTTGCCGAAGGCGTCCGCGATGGCGCCGCGGCTCGTGCTGCCTCCGATGCATTGTTCACTGAGAAACAGGGAAAAGTCATTTGCACGTTGAATATCGCCTCCCTCGACCTGCACAGCCGAACTGTCGTTTTGACGCGTAACAATCCATCGCCATTGTTCGTCTGCCGGGGTGAGCAGATCGACAAATTCGATTCGGATAGCATTCCTCTTGGGACATCTCGCGATGTGCGCCCGCTCATCACCGAACTTCCGATCGAGTCGGGGTTGACGATTGTCATCTACACCGACGGCTTGGTGCACGCCGGCGAACGACGAGGCACGCCAATTGATGTCCGCGAGATCCTTCGCGCAGTTCTTGAAGACCAGGATCCTTCCCCGCAAACCCTGGCGGATACACTTCTCGCACAAGCCATCAACCTCGATGACAATCGCCCAGTAGACGATATCAGTGTGCTCGTCCTGAAGTTCACCCCGCGCGAGGGCGACACTGTCCGGCGCATGACTGTGCGACTTCCGATCGAACGTTCGATAGAGTCATGAACTCAACTTTACAAAATTGGACAGCGACCTGGCGCGACACGCTCATCCTGTTCAAAGAATTTCGCACACCGGTAACAATATTTACCATCGCCGTGTTGATCGCGGCATTGGCGTACAATTTCATCGCCGCAACTGTCGGGGAACCGGTCAACGGGTACACAGAAGCGATCTACATTGCCTTAACCTCCGCGTTCTTTCAATTCAACGGCGAATTCCCACATAATATTTACCTGCAACTATTTCATATTTTCATGCCGATCGTCGGTATCAGTGCGCTCGCCTTGGGACTGGCAGATTTTGGAAGCCTGCTCTTCAACCGGCGGGCGCGCAACAAGGAGTGGGAGATGGCTGTCGCCTCCACATTTAAAAAACACACAATCGTCGTTGGTTTGGGGCATCTGGGTTTTCGTATCATTCAGAAACTGTACGATATGGGAAAGCAGATGGCGGTTGTCGAGCTTGACCCTGCAACAGACCTGATCAGCGCCGTGCAAAAAATGAAAATTCCCGTAATCCAGTCGGACGCAACTCGCCCTGCCACGCTGGAGGCGGCGAACATAAAAGCCGCGCAGACCATCATCCTTGCCAGCCAGAACGATGCGATGAATTTGCAGATCGCCCTCAAAGCGCGCACTCTCAACCCCAAAATTCAAGTAGTCATCCGAATCTTTGATCAGGATTTTGCACAAGCGTTACGTGAACAATTCGGCTTCGTCGCATTGAGCGCCACTGAAATGGCCGCGCCTGTCTTCGCCGCCGCCGCGGCAGGCGCGGATGTGACGAATCCGATCTCGATTGAAGGTCAGCAACTAAGCTTGGCGCGGTTCGTCATAGCGCCTTCTTCCCGGCTCGCAAATAAAACGGTCGGATACGTGGAAGACAATTACAAACTCAACGTAATCCTTCACAGGCACGATCACCATTCCGAAATCCATCCAAAAGATTCAAACTCGTTAAGTCCCGGCGATACGCTTGCCGTCCTCGGCGGACCCGAGCAGCTACGAAAATTAATGCAACATAGTCAATAGAACATGGAGCCTCCACGTACCAAGAGACTGATCGGCATCGTGGGTCCCTGCGGGTCCGGGAAATCCACGCTGATGGCGGGTCTCGAAAGGCGCGGGTATCACTGCCGCCACATCGCGCAGGAACATTCTTATGTCCAAGCCATGTGGCAGATCATCAGCAAACCCGATGTACTGATTTATCTGCACTCATCGTTCGACACCAGCACCGCGCGCAGGAAACTCGATTGGCGCGAAAAAGATTACGAAGAGCAACTCCGCAGGCTGGCTCACGCGCGAGAACACGCAAATCTCATTATCGAAACGGATGCGCTGACACCGGACGCCGTCCTCCAAACCGCACTGGAGTATCTGACAAAACTTGACACATGAAGGGACTCATCGCTGCTTTCCTGACGTTCAGCCTGCTCTCGCTTTCCTGTAATTTCCTCACGCCGACGGCGACTCCCCCACCCTCGAATGTTTCCGATGTCCCCGACTTCCTCGACACGGCTTGGCATGACCGCGCCATCTTCAAAGATGGTCTTGTCCCTGCGGCGCGTCCAGCACTGGGTGAACTCGGCGGCGCGAGCGTGTATCACATCGAAATGAATATCGATGACGATCTTTTCCATGTGACCGGAACTCAAGATGCTCTTTACACAAACAACGAAGATGTCCCTCTCGATGAGGTTCATTTTCGACTGTTTCCCAACATTTTGGGCGGAAAGATGCAAATCTCGAATCTACGCGTGGACGAATCGACAGTTCAACCTCGTTTCGGCTTGCAAAACAGCCTGCTGATCGTCCCGCTTGGCGAAGCATTGGAGCCCGGTGAAAGCGTCCTAATTCACATGGATTTCTCGGTCACCATCCCCCAATCTGTTGACCTGAATTACGGCGTGCTGGCTTACGACGATGAAGTTCTGTCTCTGGCGCACGCATACCCCATGATCGCTGTCTACAACAGTGAAGGCTGGAACGAGGAAATTCCTCCACAAGCCGGTGATGTGACATTTGCAGATGCATCGTTCTACCTCGTGCGCGTCACTGCGCCGAGAGATGTCACGGTTGTCACTTCCGGGCGGACAGTCAGCGCCGAGGAGACGGATCAGGTTCAAATCCTGAATGTTGCGAGCGGACCGGCGCGCGATTTCTATCTGGCGACGAGTCCCAATTACGAAGAAACAGCCCAAATATTTGGTGATGTCACCATCCGCAGTTACACACCAAAAGGACTTGAGGAGGGTTCACAAGCGGCCGCGGAGATTGCCTCACGCGCGCTGGAGGTCTTCAACGCGCGCTACGCCCCATATCCATACACCGAACTCGATATCGTCGCCACACCAACGTTGGCGCTTGGAATCGAATACCCCGGCATCATCGCGATCACTTCGTGGATCTACGATGGAAGCAAAGCGAATCCCTATTTTGAATCAACGATTGTGCACGAAGTGGGGCATCAATGGTTCTACAATCTAGTAGGCGATGATCAATTGGATGAGCCCTGGCTGGATGAATCGTTGGCGCAATTTGTCACGCTTCAATATTTCGCGGACGAATACGGCGTGGAGGGCGAAGAGGGCTTTCGTGCGTCACTCGAAGGGCGCTGGGCGTATGTTGGAAATGCCACAATCCCCATTGGCTTACCCGTCGACGAGTACGATGGAGTTGAGTACAGCGCCATCGTCTACGGCCGCGGACCGCTCTTCTTCGTGGAACTAAAAAACAAGATGGGAGGCGAAGCGTTCGATGCATTTATGAAAGAGTACACCGAATCGCTTTCATGGAACATTAGCACGACCGAATCCCTTCAATCGATCGCAGAAGAGAACTGCTTGTGCGAATTGGATGAACTCTTCAGCGCTTGGGTATATCCCTGAGTTGTTCGTAGTATAATGACCGCCGCGTGGCGCCCGATTGGGTTCAGTAGGGCAATGCTTTACCGCTCGTACCGAAACCAAGCGCCACATTTTCATGGATGGAGTCGAACTCGCATGTATCGCAACCTCACCAATCGAATGATCCTAATTCTTTTAGTTCTCGCCCTGGCGCTCTGGGTCGACTTGAACGACAGGATCAGAATCCCCAATCCCTTTACTCCGGGCGCGGAGCTGTTCGAACGAGATGTTCGACCCCGCCTAGGGCTCGATCTTCAAGGCGGCTTGCAAGTGTTGCTCGAAGCGGACTTGCCTCCGGATGCCGAGATCACATCCGAATCAATGGAAACGGCGCGCAACATTGTCGAAAACCGTACCAACGCCCTCGGTGTGAGCGAGAACCTGATCCAAGTCGCTGGTGAACGCCGAATCGTAGGCGAGTTCCCTGGTGCCGAGGATGCAGATGCCATCCTCGACATCATTCAACAGACCGGCTTGCTGGAGTTTGTGGATACGGGAGATTTCGCTCCCGAGGAGGGCTCCACGATACAAACGGATTATTTGCCGGGCTCCGAAACCACACCTGATCTTCCCAGCGAAGGGGCGATCTTTCACACTGTAATGACCGGCAAAGAGCTTACCAGCGTGAACGTTGGGTCAGATCCAACCACCGGAGAAATCGGGATCGATTTCATTCTGACAAGTGAGGGAGCGCAGATCTTCGGAGAACACACTGCCGCCAACGTAGGTAAAACCCTTTCGATCGTGCTGGATAAAGTGGTGATCTCAGCCCCGCGCATCGACGCGGCAATCACCGGCGGACAGGGCACAATAAGCGGCAGTTTCACATCAGAGACCGCCAATGCGCTTGCGGTTCAGCTTCGTTATGGTTCATTGCCCATTCCACTCAAAGTTGTCGAAACTCGTATCATCGGCCCAACGCTGGGTGAAGACTCGCTACAAAAGAGTCTGGTAGCGGGGATGATCGGAATGATCATCGTGGCTCTTTTCATGGCGATCTACTACCGCATGCCCGGAATCGTCGCCGACCTTTCGATCCTGTTCTATGCCGCGATCGCGTTCGCCATCTTCAAATACTTCCACTTCACCCTCACCTTGCCCGGCATCGCCGGCTTCCTGCTAAGCACGGGCGCTGCGCTCGACGCGAACATCTTGATCTTTGAGCGCATTAAAGAGGAACTTCGTAACGGACGCGTCATCGCGCAAGCCGTCGATCAAGGCTGGGCACGCGCGTGGCCCTCGATCTGGGAATCGAACGTCACCACGCTCATCACATCGTTGATCCTGTTCTGGTTCGGCTCCACGTTTGGGGCAACGATCGTAAAAGGTTTTTCGCTAACGCTTGCATTGGGTGTGGGTATTTCGCTCTTCACTGCCACCTACATCACCCGAACCCTGCTCGCCTTGTTCCTGCGCACCTTCAAGCCGGTCAATCTGCAACGCTGGTTCGGCATCTAGGAGTCCACTCACATGATCGATATCCTCAGTAAACGTTACTATTATTTTCTGCTCTCGGTTCTGGTTATCGTTCCGGGGATAGTTATCTTAATTTCCGGCGGCTTACCTCTCTCGATCGATTTCACGGGCGGCTCCCTGCTAGAGGTGAAACTTGACTCTGGCAATTCCCTGCAACCTGCCGATCTCGTTGTGCTCTATGAAAATGCCGGCATCGATGATGCACAGGTACAAACCACCGATGACGGAACTCTCCTTATCCGTTCCTCCTTCCTGGACAACGAAACCCGCGACAGTGTGCTCTCCTCCATGCAAGTTGAATCAGGCGCCCCCGTCCAGGTGATCCGCTTCGATAGCGTAGGACCGAGTATCGGCACACAGGTCGCCTCGCGCGCCGCCCTTGCAGTAGCCGCCGCAGCGCTCGGCGTGGTGCTCTTCATCACCTATGTGTTCCGAAACGTGCCCAATGCATTCCGTTATGGCATCTGTGCGATCATCGCGATGGCACACGATGTCGCAGTGGTATTCAGCATTGTGGGGATCGGGGCAATGTTCCTCGACTGGCAGATCGACGCGCTTTTCCTCACCGCCCTTCTCACCGTGATCGGTTTCTCGGTTCAGGATAAGGTGGTGGTGTTCGACCGCATTCGCGAGAACACACAGGTGTTCCGTCGCCTAAAGTATGAAACGCTTGTCAATCACTCGATCGTGCAGACCCTGCAGCGCTCGATCAACACACAATTGATGACCGTCGAGTTCCTTCTACTATCGCTGGCGCTTTTCGGCGGTGTGACTTTGCAGGAGTTTGCCGTCATCCTATTGGTGGGGTTGTTCAGCGGAACCTATTCGTCCATCTTCATCGCCGCCCCCATCCTAGTCCTTTGGGAAAATCGCGAGTGGGAGACCTGGTTCAAGCGCAGCGCCGCAACCTGATATTGCCCGAATAAAAAAAGGACACGCAATGTGTCCTTTTTTTATTATTGCCGCAACCATCTCATCAAGAAGTTTACAAGCATGGAGTGAAAGCTATTTCGGCGTATCATAAACATACCAAGCGGATATTCTTGCTCGTATGTTTTAAGACGCAATAGCAGTCGAACTATATCCTGGTTTGTCTTGGTTCGATACATAACCCGCGCCGTTGCCTGAATCATTATTTGGACTGATGTATACAGGACGCTGGGTGGGATTTTTTGTTACAAATATACCCCTGCCCAAAGGATTCAGGCAGGGTTAAGGGTTCCAAGTGCTGACCGCTTCCCTCGAAGGGATGGCAGATTCGCCATTAAGGCGAAGCAGGCTACCCGCCGACTTCGACCGCCAAAGTATCGTAATACGTGCCCGCGCCAAAGCCATCGATCAGAATGTGGTCGAACGGCTTCAGATTCGGCAGTTCGCGCAAAAAAGCGATCATGTTCGACGCCGCGCTCACATTCCCAAATTCGGTCAATAGCCACGGCATCGGCAGGACGATCCCATCGTTTTGGAGATGCTTCTCCTTGAGCTTGTTGATCTTGTAGTTGGCGTGATGAACGATCGCCACCGCGAAGGACTTCCCTGCCATGCCCAGTTCTTCGAGTTTGAGTTGATATGCGGCATAGACGTCGCGCACCACCTGCACACCGGTCCGAACGAATAGTTTGACCATGCCCATCGGTCCAGCCATAATCACGGACGAACCATCGCCCGGCTCGTGCATCAAGCCTGCCACGCGTATGTTGTTGGCGGAAGGTTCTGTCACGTCGATATTTGTTTCCTTGTTATCGCGCGAATGTGGGTAATACATCTGCACCTGAAGGACGCCATCGTCATCGAATACTTCGTGCGATTTTCCCGCGAGGAATTTCATCGTCTTGCCCGGGATTACGCCAACCACGCCGGCGGCATTCCCGAACAACTGCAGGGCGTTCGCGTCATGCGACGAACTGACAAACCGACTCAACCCTTCAATACCGCCAACGAGGATTTTTTTACCGTATAGCGATTCGGCGATGTTCCTGTTCAATTGGAGATTCTCGGGCAGCGAGGGGTTGAGCGCGAGGTGCAAACTGCTGGTGGAGCCATCGCATGCTTTATGGGTTGCCACTTTCAATGCGGTTTCTGGAATTCCCGCGGCGCGAGAGATCTGATTGAGGTAATCTGCAGAAAGCGGCGCGCTCATTCCAATCAGCACACCCTCCACCTCAGATGGATTCCATTGACAGGCTTTGATCGCCTCGCTGAGAAATCTCGTCCCAACTTCGATTTCAAGCCGGGTGTGTTCTTCCGGCGTAAGGTTTAAGGGGATGTGATGCCGGTTGCGAAAACCAAGCTCGGCGAGATTCAACTTCTCATTTGCCTCAAGCGGGTGCCCCAGCCTCTCCTCGATAAAGAAGTGAAGGTTGTCGTTATTAAAACTTTCTCCCCACGTCCCGTAGACGCCGCCGATCCCCAGAGTGGGGCTGGATACCTTTTCGAATCCGAACGGAATGCCCGACCCAATTTCGATCACTCCCCGTTCGATCCCGGGCCTGTGATAAAAGGATGTCGATGCTGTGGGTTGGTTTTCATCTGTAGTCATGTTGTCTTTCTCCTTATACTTTAGAACGCAAACCCCCGCTGTTCCCGAAAGTTTCGAGATTTGGATTAATATTTCCGAAGAATGCGATCCGGACCAATATGGATAACCCCAATTGATTGTACACCCGATGACGCAAGATGAGCGATCCAAATAAAAAGACTCTCTTATGGAGAGCCTTTCTTGCTGGGGGCAAAGGATTCGAACCTCTACTAGCTGATCCAGAGTCAGCCGTCCTGCCATTAGACGAGCCCCCACCTCATAAGATGCTTTCGCATCCCATCCAGCGGGCGGTATTGTAGCATGGCAGGATTTTTCGGGCAAGACTTATTCCAATTACTGTTTGCGAGCGCCGCGGCGTGTGTTATCTTCCACATCCAGCATGATGAGCAACACTTTGGATACAGCCTGCAAGCCAAAGAAGTAGAACACACCGGGAAGCAACTGGGTGAGGAAGGGCGAGAACATGTTCAATCCCATTAAAAAGGACATGCCTTTATCTCCCATCATGCCATTCGCGTACTGGGATAAAAATAGAAGAACGGAGAACAGCCAGGTGAGCGCGTACAGGGTCAGAGTCACCCACGATAACAGATCTGCCCAACGCGATAGCTTGAGCACTGAATCGCGGTCGAAATACGCGCCTAGAAATTTTTCCTGCTTTTCATTCGATTCGGTCATGGTAACCTCCAAAATAGAATTATACTTTGCCCTTTGTTATAATTGGCGAAATTATGACGACAGAATCAAGAATTTGTTCCCGAGGACTGAATGCCAGAAGAGACCAAGCCCACCGATTTTATCCGAGAAGCCGTAGCCGAAGATCTGAAAAACGGACGCTACAACTACGTACGTACGCGCCTGCCACCCGAACCGAACGGCTACCTCCACATCGGGCACGTCAAAGCGTTCATGATTGATTACCTTGTGGCAAAAGAAAACAACGGCGAGTTGATCCTGCGGTTCGACGACACCAACCCCACGAAGGAAGAGACCGAATTCGTCGAAGCCATCAAGGATGATGCGCGCTGGCTCGGCATCGAGTGGGTAAAAGAAACCTACGCATCCGATTATTTCGACCTGTTGTACGAATGGGCAAAAAAACTTGTAATGATGGGCAAGGCGTACGTGGACGATCAGACGCCCGAAGAAGTGAGCGCCAACCGCGGCACACTGACCGAGCCCGGCAAGAACTCTCCGTTTCGCGACCGCGACTTGGAAGAAAATATGGACCTGCTGGAACGTATGAAGAACGGCGAGTTCCCCGATGGCTCGCGCATCCTGCGCGCCAAGATCGACATGGCGCACCCAAACATTAACATGCGCGACCCAGCCATGTACCGCATCATCCACAACCCGCCACACCACCGAACCGGCGACAAATGGAATATCTACCCCATGTACGATTGGTCGCACGGACAGAACGATTCTATGGAGGGT
This sequence comes from Anaerolineales bacterium, assembly GCA_034434415.1. Taxonomy (GTDB): domain Bacteria; phylum Chloroflexota; class Anaerolineae; order Anaerolineales; family Villigracilaceae; genus Defluviilinea. Next base: position 21,597 of record DAOTZF010000407.1, read on the forward strand.
ATCACTCACTCGCTCTGTTCGCTTGAATATGAAGACCATCGTCCGCTGTATGAATGGTTTTTGGAGCAACTGGGCGAGTTCAAACCTCGCCAGATCGAGTTTGCACGACTTAACATGAATTACACGGTGATGAGCAAACGCAAACTCCGCAGGCTTGTGGAGGAAGGACATGTCAGCGGATGGGACGACCCGCGCATGCCCACATTGCGCGCCATGCGCCGTCGCGGGTACACTGCAGAAGGGATTCTTGAATTCATCCGCCGCGTGGGCGTGGCAAAGAATTACAGCATTAGCGATGTCGCGCTGCTCGAAGCGTGCATTCGCGATGATCTCAACAAAACTTCCCTGCGCCGCATGGCTGTCATTCGTCCGATCAAGGTGGTCATAGATAACTACCCAGATGATATGGTCGAAGAGATGGATGCGGTCAACAACCCCGAAGACCCAACCGCCGGCACGCGCAAAGTTCCCTTTTCGAAAGTCCTGTACATCGAGCAGGATGATTTTCGCGAGACTCCGCCGCCGAAATATTACCGCCTCTTCCCGGGCAACGAGGTGCGTTTGCGTTACGCCTATTTCATCAAATGCACGCACGTTGTAAAAAACGATAAAGGCGAAGTGGTCGAAGTTCACGCCACGTATGACCCGTCCACACGCGGCGGCGATGCGCGCGATGGCAGAAAGGTGAAATCCACCATCCACTGGATATCAGCCGCACATGCGAAAGAAGCGGAAGTCCGCATGTACGACAGATTGTTCGCAAAAGAGAATCCCGAAGAAGGAGAGGAAGGATTCTTGAATTGTCTGAATCCGAACTCGCTGGAAGTTCTCTCTGGATTCGTCGAACCGTCTCTTTCCTCCGTGGAGGTTGGTTCGCGTTTCCAATTCGAGCGCCTCGGATACTTCTGCGTAGACAAAGACTCAACCGCCGAAAAGCCCGTTTTCAATTTAACCGTGAATCTTAAGGATACTTGGGCAAAGGTCGAAAAGAAGTCGAAATAAATGAAAACAA
>DAOTZF010000408.1:0-16295 GCA_034434415.1 Anaerolineales bacterium
GGCGCGTTCACGCGCGTCCTCAGCCTGCATCCTCTGGATTTTTGCCTCGTCCAACACATCGCCGACTTTCAGCCACGCGGCGACGATACGCGCCAGCCCGAAAGCGAATTCCCCGTCGAGATGAACGTTGACTCGGTTCGGGTTTCGCTTCTGCACTTCGAGAGCGGTGATCTTTTTCATTTAAAGCACACAGCCGAACGACCGTCCGAGCGGTTTCGGCTGTGGTAAATTTCAAGATAGGTTGAGCAAGCCCAACATCCCGCGTGAGGCGTGGAGGAGGTGGGTATATCCGCCGGACGGGTGTTACGTCACTGACGGAGAACGAGTTGAGGGGGTGAAGTCAGATTCTTATTCACGTTACTTTCGATGACTTCTTGTCATAACTCCCAAAACGGGGAGGTTCCTGCTCAAAGTATCCAGAGTATGTACAGCCAAGACCGCGGGTGCGGTGGAAATTTTCCTGTCCAATCCTTTCGGATTGCCCTTATTATACATGGATTTTAAGATTTGTTAACGTAGCAGTTTTATTGCGACGAAGGGCGCGCCCAGTATTTGTAGCGCGCCAGTATGGGTATGAAGATGATCAGTGCGATGACGCCGCCCATGGCAACGATTTCGTCTGTGGAACCAATTTCGGACAAATCTTCGGGCTGTGGGGTGGGGGTGGTTTGGAGAACGAGAGCGGCGCCGGCGATGTTACTTTTTTGCGAGGATTGGATGTCAGCGGTCTGTGCAAATGCTGTGATCAGCAATGCCAGGAGAAAGGCGATGCCGATCATGTAAAATCGTCTTGTAAAACTTTTCATGGCGCGTAAGTATATCATGCGGCGAAATGACGGGCTTTCGGCTTCCGGTTTGCCAACCTTTTGCGTTATAATCCCGTTCTGTCAATCAGGAAATCAGCATCACTCATTTCCTTGACGGCGGCATTACATCCTGCAAGATTCTATGTTTACAAAAAAGGCATGATTTAGTAAAATCGTGCAATATTTCACGAACAGATCCTCGTTTCAGGAGCATGCATGATCCGAAAATTTTTTGAATGGGTGATGAGCCCAATGGGGCGGATAGCGGTGTTGATTGCGGTTTTATCCCTGTTCAGTCTTGCCGCGTATGGTGTGTATCAGACTCAGCAACCTCCCGAACAACCGATTCAGTTTACACACAAATTGCATGTAGGGTTGGGGATCCAATGTCTGTATTGTCATCCCGGCGCGTTACGCGGACCTTCACCTGGTCTGCCCACGATCAATAAATGTTGGGGATGCCACCAGCAAATCGCCAAAACTCAAACCAGCCCGCTCTTGAAGCCGATGGTCGATGCGATGGAAAAAGGCGTGGGGTTTACGTGGGTTCCCGTGGCGCAAGTGCCGGATTTTGTCCATTTCACGCACCGTCCTCACATTGCGGCGGGATTGAACTGTGAAACCTGTCATGGCGATATGACGCAGGTTACGATTGCGGTGAACCCCCAAGTGATGAACATGGGCTGGTGCTTGGATTGTCACAGGCAAAAAGCCGCTGACGACGAGGAAAAGTTGATCAAACTCACCGATTGCGGAACATGTCATTATTAATCCGGGTACAGAGGAAAAATCCATGAGTCAAAAAATTTCCCGGCGTGATTTTCTCAAACTTGCCACGGCAGGCGCGGCGACCACCGCGGTGTTGACCGGTTGCGGTCCTGCTTCACGGTATGTGACGCGCGAACCGTATGTGAAAATGCCGGAATACACCTACAATGGTTTGAGCACGTATTACGCCACCACGTGCCGCGAATGTTCGGCAGGATGCGGGTTGGTCATCCGCACCATGCAGGGACGTGCGATCAAGGCAGAGGGCAACCCGGAGAATCCCGTCAACCTCGGCAAGACGTGCGCCCGTGGGCAGGCAACATTACAAGGTTTGTACAACCCTGACCGCGTTGAGTTTCCCGTCAATCAGGGGCGCGGGGCATCACTGGCAACCAGTGCGATGAACTGGGAAGATGCTTTTCAGGTTGTAGCCGATGCGCTGAGTAACACGAGCCCATCTGAAATTGCATTCCTCATGGGAACCACTTCCGATCACCTTTTCGATCTCGTATCTGATCTAGCGAATGCGATCGGCGCCCCGACACCTATTCGATTCAGCGCGTTGAGCATGTTCGAATCCCGAGCAACGCTGGGTAAAGCCGCTGAGAATCTTCTGGGTCAGGCTGGTTTACCGTTCTTCGATCTTGCAAACGCCGATCTTGTTGTTTCGTTCAGCGCGAACTTCCTCGAGACGTGGCTTTCACCGGTCGCGTACACTCGCGGCTTCTCCAAGATGCGACGCGGTAATCCTCAGCGACGCGGCTACATGGTCCAATTTGAGTCGCAGATGTCGCAGACCGCGGCAAAAGCGGATGAGTGGATTCCGCTTCTTCCCGGGACGGAAGGCTTGGTCGCTCTTGCCCTAGGCAAACTCGTAGCGGAAGCAAAAGGCGGATCTGTCCCTCGCGCATTTGCTTCTGTTGATGTTCAGGCAGTTACCTCCGTCTCAGGTGTTTCGCTCGAGCAATTGCAGCATGTTGCAGGGTTGATCGCACAGGCGCAGTCGCCTCTTGCCGTCCCCGGCGGGCAGGCTCTTGGTCAGACCAACGGACTTGCCAATGCAGAAGCCGTCCTTGCTCTCAACGCGTTGACCGATAACTTCGGAAAGCCCGGTAGTGTGTTCCTCTCTCCGCTTGCGCCGAACGCGGATGCGTATCATCGTGCCGCAAATGCGCAGGAAATGCAAGAATTCATCAGCAAGATGCGGAGTGGTGGAGTCAAAACCCTGTTCATACATGGAGTGAACCCGATCTTTGAACTTCCCAAGTCGCTTGGTTTTGCCGAAGCGCTTGAATCCGTTCCCACTGTGATCTCGTTCGCCACATTCCCCGATGAAACGGCGCTCGCTTCCGATTATATTTTCCCTGATCATCACGGGCTTGAATCGTGGGGCTATCAGCGCTCTGCTACCGGCACGATGCAGTCAGTACTCTCCGGCTTACAACCAGTTGTTTCGCCGATGCACGATACACGCGCAACAGCGGATGTGTTGATCGAGGCGGCTCGGCTGGCTGGCGGTACACTGGCGCAGGCATTGCCTTTTACAGATGAAGTCGCTTTTATTCAAAGCAAAGTTGCGACTCTCGTCGGTCGGACGGATGGATCGTTCGCTGCACCCGAAATCAATACATTCTCTGCATACTTCCAACAGCACGGTGGGTGGTGGAAAACTGCCGCCGAATCGAATGCTTCATCTGCTGCTGGTGTTCTTAACGGAAGTCTGGATGTGGAAGCCGCCGAGTTTGCCGGTGAGGGAGAGTTTTACTTCATCCCGTTCGTTTCGCCCACGTTGGGTGAAGCCGGTGCGAACAAACCCTGGTTGCAGGAATTGCCCGACCCCATGACAACCGTCATGTGGAATTCATGGGTGGCGATCAACCCCGAGACCGCTCATGAATTACACCTCGAGAACGATGATGTTGTGAAGATCACTAGTGAGGCCGGCGAGGTGGAAGCCGCTGTCTATTTGTATCCAGCCATCCATCCGAAAGTGATCGCTATGCCGTTCGGGCAGGGTCACACCGCCTATGGAAGGTTCGCCACCGCGAAACTTCCTCCAGAGCGATTTGTCGGCCTTGTTCCGCAAGGCGGACAGGTCGGTGATGCTTTCCCGCGCGGCGCGAACCCTGCAGATGTTCTGGGCGCGCATTTCAATGAAGCAGGCGATCTTGCGTTTGCCGGTATGAAGGTCAAGATCGAAACGACCGGTCGAAAACAATTCTTATCCCGCCTTGAGAGCCGCATCGGCGTGTATGGCGAGGGATTTCCGCAGGAAGAACATTAGGAGCGATCCATGACCGTTGATTTGAATCTCGTTGGCGCGAAAGGCGCGATTGCCGAAGCCGCGGAAGGCAAATGGGGGATGACCATTGACCAGGATATTTGCACCGGCTGTCAGGCTTGTGTCGCCGCATGCGCCATGGAAAACAACCTGTCGTTCGTGGGGGAGGAGGATGCCGGCTATGGGCGAAGCCAGCATTGGATCCGGATCGAACGTTTTTGGGATGGAGCGTATCCCAATGTGAAGGCGACTTCGTTCCAGCCAATGCTTTGCCAGCAATGCGGTCATGCACCGTGCGAGCCGGTCTGCCCCGTGTTTGCGACTCCGCACAGCAATGCCGAGCAACTCAATTTGCAGGTATACAACCGCTGTGTCGGTACGCGTTATTGCGCGAACAACTGTCCGTATCAGGTCCGTTCCTTCAATTGGCGCGATTACCATATCGAGCCGGACCGAGGAAACATGGTCAATGGCACTCTGGTGTTCCCGCTGCACAACCAATTCAACCCGGACGTGACAGTCCGCCGCCGGGGTGTGATGGAGAAATGCACCTTCTGCATCCAGCGCATCCACAAAGCTCAAGATAAAGCGAAATCGGAGGGGCGCGAAGTCGAGGACGGCGAGTTCACAACTGCCTGCGCGCAAGCCTGCCCGGCAAATGCCATCACGTTTGGGCGCGTGGATCATCCTGAGACGTTGGTCAGCCAACTGGCGCATCAGGGACGCGGCGTCAAACATCTCGAAGAACTCAATACCCTGCCGCGCGTGACGTACCTCAAGGAAGGTTAGGACATGACCGCTACCTCCAAATATTTTTCCGGTGTGGAAAAAGCGGGCGATGCCCATCACGAAGAGGAGCAAGACCCCAAACAATATTTGATGTTCGATCCCAAACCGCGCGGCGAAATGAACGCGATGGTGATGGAATCGATGTTGACCACCTCGTGGAAATTCTGGCTGGTGCTCGGCATCCTGGCGTTCCTGGTAGTGACCTGCTTCGTGTACGCCTGGGGCTATATGATTTCTGAAGGTCTTTGGGTGGCTGGTGTAATGCGCCCATCGTACTGGGGCATCTTTCTCGTCAATACCGTGTTCTGGATCGGTATCAGCCACGCAGGGACGTTCATCTCCGCGATCCTGAGGGTATTCAAAGCGGAATTCCGACGCCCGTTCACGCGCGCGGCAGAGTTGATGACCACCTTCGGCTTGATCCAGGCTGGAGCGAGCATCTTCATGCATCTCGGTCGTGTGTGGCTGGCGTACTGGTTGCTGCCGATTCCGAACGAACGTCAGTTGTGGCCCAACTTCCACTCACCGTTGATGTGGGACCTGCTCGCCATCACAACGTATGTTCTCGGCAGCACGATGTACCTGTTCCTGCCGCTGATTCCTGACCTAGCAATGGCACGTGATCGTTCCACCGGCTGGCGCAAGACCTTTTACCGAATCCTTGCACTCGGCTTCCGCGGCACCGAGGGTGAATGGCGTCACCTGACGACCGCCATGAACTTCTTCGCATTTGCCATCATCCCTGTGATGTTCTCCGTTCACACCATCGTTTCATGGGACTTTGCCATGGCGATGCGCCCCGGTTGGTCTTCCACCGTGTTCGGTCCGTATTTCGTGCTCGGGGCGTTACACTCAGGCATGGGTGCAGTGGCAGTGGTCTTGTTTATCATGCGCTTGACGATGAAGCACATGGATTATTTCATCCGCAAGGAGCATTTCAACGCACTTGGTAAATTGATGTTAATGGTCACGTTCGCTTATACGTACTTCTTCTTCAACGACTATATCGTGCAATGGTACGGCGGTGATAAGTGGACCGACACCCTCTTGCACTGGCTGGAGGAAGGACCGATGGCGTGGATGTTCTATCAATTGGTCTTGTTCAACATCATACTTCCTCCTCTCCTCTTGTGGAACAGGAAGATCCGCGAGACACCCTGGTTGCTGGCATTGATCGGCTTGATGATCAACGTGGGCATGTATTGGGAACGTTATCTCATCGTCCCGGTCATGTTGACGATCAACCGCATGCCATTCACGTGGAAGTTATATGAGCCGCGTATCGAAATCTTCCTGACGATTGGAACATTTTCCACATTCATCCTCTTTTATATGATCGCCTCGCGGCTAATTCCTCTCATCCCGGTTTGGGAAGTTCAGGAGGGCCAGATGACACACTCGCTTCGTAAAGTGGGCAAGGCGCATGTCCCAACGATCAGTGAGTTCGAGTAAATGGAGCAGACCATGTCTGATGCAACCCTTCTAGCAGTGTTCGAAGATATCGACCCGGCCGCGGATGCCATCGAGAAATTGCACGAGATGGGCATTACGGATGAGAACATCAATGTGATCTCCGGTGTGCCGATCGCCCACAAAATGCTCGGGCGCCCGCATCCCTGGACAAATGTCTCCAGGTTATCACTAGGCGGCGCCATTGCCGGTTTCTTCTTTGGGCTTTTCCTGAACTTCGGGACGCCGTATCTATACACCATACCCGTGGGCGGACAATACATTACACCGATTCCACCGGGTATGATCATTCTCTTCGAGATGACGATGCTTTTCGCGCTTCTTGCCACCTTCCTCGGCGTTTTTCTGGATAGCTACTTTCCCAACTACCGCCCCATGGAATATGTTGGAGAAGTCAGTGACGGAAGGATCGCAGTATTCTTCCGATGCGCGCAAAGTGAAGCGAAGAAAATTACGGATGCGCTGAACAAATTGGGCGCTGAATCAGTCAAACCCGCGGAGGCGCGGCAATTATGAGACTTTTCCGTCAACTGTTCTGGGTCCTCCTCACACTTGGCGTGCTGCTTGGCATCGTCTTGATCTTCTCGTACGATATCATCAAGATCGACTGGGTGAGTTTCATGGAGATTCAACCATCCTATCGCCCGATGGAAGACCCGCTTCCTCCGCCCGCCCGCTCGATTCCCATCGAGGGAGCGATCTCCATCCCCGGCATGGGTGCGCCGACGAATCCGACCGTTCCTGATGAAGCCTCCCTAAAACGCGGCGCGGAATTGTACGCGATCAATTGCCAGATGTGCCACGGTATCACCGGCGAGGGGAATGGACCCGTTGCGCCGTTCCTGGTAAATTTCAAACCTGCGAACCTTACCTCTGAGGTGGTGCAATCGAAGAGCGACGGTTCGATCTTCCTCACCCTTACGAACGGGGTGGATGGTCGAATGCCCGCACTGAACGAAAATTTAACTGTTTCAGAACGCTGGGATGTGGTTAATTTCATCCGCACGCTGAGATCAGGAGAATAGGGAAACCCGATTATGAATGATGTCCGTAAAATGATCTATGGGACCCTGATCGGGTTCCTGGGTGTCGTGGTCCTGTGGGTTAGTTTTATTTACATATCAGCCTGCGGTTTTACCTTTTCCTGCAACAAGCAAAAACCGATTGTTGAACGTACGCCTATCCCAACCTTGATACCGGTGAACCATGCTGTCATCCAGCTGCCAGCGGCAGAAGGGGACTTCAACAAATGCGAAGTTTCTGCCACCGAGTTGATCGGCGCGTGGGTTTCGGCAGATGCGCCGGAGACGACCCCGTTCCCCTTTTCCGATGTGAACGGTCAACCCTGTGAAGGGACGTTCGGCTCCGATATTCAGCCGCTGTTTGTGGAGAACAGTCTTTGGTACAACGGTTCGATCGGTTGTGTATCGTGTCATAACTCTGAACTGACCGAACGGAGCGGCGGGCTGGATTTGAGCAGTTATAACGCCGCGACAGCCAATAAAAATATTCTCGGCGGCGGCAATTGGGAAACTTCCGCGTTGTTCAATGTGCTTGTGAATCAGGGCTTCGTGCCTGCAGGTCATTCGGCGGATGCACCCCCGGTTGAATTGATGATCTATGCGGGCTCTGTTGTTGAAGTCACAGCAACGCCGACGCCATAATACTTTTCAAAAAATCTCCCGCCGTATGCGGGAGATTTTTTAGCGGAGAGGGCGGGATTCGAACCCGCGAACCTTTTGGGGTTACACGCTTTCCAAGCGTGCGCGCTAAGCCAGACTACGCGACCTCTCCAAGTTCAAGCGGGCAAATTATACCATGCGTAAATTAGTTATCCAACGCGCCCTGATTGATCCAATCTAAGATCACCTGCACTTGCGGCGGAGTCAACTTGGGTCCGCGCTTGGGCATCTCTTGTGACACCACTTGTTCCGCAAGCAGGCTGTTATCTGCATCGCCGGGCACAACCACCGGGCCATTTTCAGAGCCAGCCATGATGCCGGCAAAAGTCGTCAGGTTCAACCCTTCTTCTGTGCGATCTCCACCGTGACAGTTCCAGCAACGGCTTTGAAGGATGGGCAGCACATCATTTGCAAAACTGACCGTGGCTGTTTGCGCGGACGCTTCTGTAGGCGGTGTGGTGGGGATGACAACCGTGGGACTCGCCGCGTCGGCCGGCGGGACGGCTGTATCGGCGGCGGAAGGCGCGTCGGTGGGGGAAACAGGCTCACCCGTGGATGAAGCGGGGGCTTCCGTTGTTTGAGTCCCGCAGGCGGCTAACAATCCGATCAAGAGTAATCCAATCAATATCCTTTTCATTTTTCTCCTAGAAACCATATAAGATGACGCCGCCCAGAAATGCAAGCGTGAAGGCGATGAGGAAACTTAATCCGTACGATGCCGCGTAGAGGAGACGGTTGCCCGTGCTGAAAATTTCCGGGTTGCGATACCGAACGAGGCTGATACCCGTTGTGAGCAGGAAGAGAAGTGTGGCAAGGATGATTTTGGCGGTTGCGTTGGGCGCTTCGCCCTCGTAATTATTTAAGTTATCCAGATAGCCTGTGACTCCAGCAACGACTGTGCTGATCGCCGCCAGCGCCATGTTGGCGAACGCAGTCTGTTCGAGCGCCGCATTATTTCTCCACCATGCGAGCAGGATGAAGAAGAATGCCGCGCCGGTGAGGGCGATGGGAAAGTGCACGAACATCGGGTGGGTGGGGTGCAATTGTGTGATGGCGTTGATGAAACGATCGATAAAATCCATGGTACTCTCCTGTTAAGATAAGACCCTGCGATACAGGGTCTTATTCGGGTTTTCAGTCTGACGTACGAACCGGGTTATTGCTTACCCTTCTTCGGTTTTTCCCTGGCAGGCGGTTCGACCGAATTTGTCATTACAGGGATCGCCACACGCGTTAGCGACAACTGCCAGCCGTTTCCTTTGAACACCATGTATACGACCCAAATGAACAGACCGAGCAGAGCGACCTTCGTGAGAGTCGCAAATGGATGAAAGAAGCCAAACCCGCCTCGATGACTCATCATCGGACCGCCAGAAGAGAAATCCCGATGAAAGCCGCGTTCGGACTGGTTGCCGAACCCGGGACCGCGTTCAAATCGTCCAATGGGTGGAAGATCGTTTCGGTTGCCTGTTGCCTGCGCGCCTTGCATGTAGCCGAAACGATACGAGGTAAAGCCCACCCCGGCGAAAGCGCCGAGCACCAATAGGACTGCAACAATTCGGATGATCCACTTATTCATTTAAGCCTCCAGTTAATTATCTGACTGGAATGTATCACCCTCCATTGTACGAATGTTGTGGAAATTATGGAGAAATTCTAAATCTTTTCTTATTTTGGCGCGGCGGGCTTTTTCGGTAATGCAATGACGATTCGCAATCCCTGCCCGGCACCGGATTCAGCGAATACTTGTCCCCCGTGCGCCTGAACGATGGATTTTGCGATCGCCAGCCCCAACCCGGAGCCGCCTGTCGAATCACCGTCGCGTTGACGTGAGGAATCGGTGCGATAGAATCGTTCGAAGATCCGGTTGAGATCTTCCGAGGGCAGGCCGGGACCGCTGTCTTGAATCGCAAGTTCGACACGTTCTCCCGCTTGCTTCGCCGAAAGGATGATTTTTCCATTTTCAGGCGTGTGGCGCAGGGCGTTATCCAGAATGTTCGTGAGGACTTGAGTCATCCGACCGGGATCAACCTCAATGGTTGGAAGAGGCGATGAAATTTCCAACTCAAAAGAAATGTTCTTCTTTTGAGTCTCGATTTGATAGAGCGATGCAATTTCCTGAATCAGGCGCTCCGGTTCGATGGCTTGCGGATGGATGGTCAACTCGCCCGCATCCGCGAGCGACAATGTTCGCAGGTCGTTCACGAGGTGTTCGAGACGCGTAGCTTCCTCGCGGATGATCTCGAAGTTTTCCTTTGTTGGCGGCAGAACGCCATCGTGCACTGCCTCCGCATGCCCGAGTATCAAACTTAATGGTGTACGAAGTTCATGCGCGATGTCCGCGGTCATTTGTTTGCGCGCGTTGACCGAGCGCGAAAGTTCCGTGCTCATTTTGTTGAAGGCTTGGGCAAGTTCGCCCAGTTCGTCGTTGGAATGAACCGTGACCTGTTGCGAAAGATCGCCCTCTGAAATTGCGTGTGTGGCTTGCGTCAGTTCGCGGATGGGGCGTGTGAGTGTGCGCGAGAGGAAGATGCCCAGTACCAATGCCAGCGCCGCGCCAATCAACGCGCCGTAGAAAAGTGTGGCGTTGATCCGTTCGATGAATTCGAGTTCGCGTGGTTGCCCTTGATAAGGCATCCGCAACGGGACAAAAATTCCGATGACCTCTTCATTCTCGGTGATCGGTATACCAGCCTCAAGATCGGAAGGGGAAACGATATCGCCGGGTTTATATTTTCCGTTCGAGAAGATTACCACGCCGTTTTTGTTTGCCAGCGTAAAAGGCTGAGGGGAACGGTGTTGGGGACCCGGACCGTAGTTGCCCGGTTTCTGATTGAAATAGTAATTTGCCTCCAGCCCAGCCCATGAGCCGTTCGCGAGATGATAGTTTGCGAGATCGCCGATCGTGTCAGTTTGCGATTGATCGGAGAGGAAGCGAATGAATTCCGCGCGTGTATTCCATGTGGCGGTGACCGCGATGATGACAATCACAACGATGCCGATGCTGAGGAACGCGAGAATGAGTTTTGTGGAGATCGAACGCATGGATTCTTATTCCCTCTTGAAGCGGTACCCAACGCCGTACACCGTTTCGATGTATTTGGGTGAACGCGGCTCGTGTTCGATCTTGCCGCGCAGGTTCTTGATGTGCGTGTCGATCGTGCGTTCGTAGCCTTCGTAGCGGACACCCTGAATGATGTCGAGCAGATCGAGCCGCGAATAGACGCGCCCGGGCAACGCCATGAGCGCAGTGAGGATGTCAAATTCGGAGGGGGTGAGGTCCACGAACGCTTCCGCCACTTTGACGGTGCGGCTGTCGCGGTCAAGGATAATATCCGCGGCTTTCAATACTTTGGCGGCTGGTTCTTTTTCTCCGGCGCGGCGAAGCACCGCGCGAACGCGCGCCACAAGTTCGCGCGGGCGGAAGGGTTTGGTCATGTAATCGTCCGCGCCCACTTCCAGACCGATCACCTTCTCCTCGTCGTCCACGCGGGCGGTCAATAGAATGATGGGAGTGTTGTTCTCTGCGCGGTGTTTACGCATGAACTCGTAGCCGTCCATTTCGGGCATCATCACATCCAGCACGATGAGGTCGGGCTTTTCGCGCTGCGCAACGATGAGCGCTTCTTTGCCATTGTGCGCGGTGGCGACGCGATACCCCTCCTGTTTGAGATAACTTTCCACAAGTGAGACCAGCCGCTTTTCATCGTCGACGACGAGGATTGTTTTGGTCATGTGTTCAGTATACCAAGACGCCGAGGCGCGCCATTAATTTATGTTGGTGAAATTGTGTGGAATTTATGTGGATTCCCCGAAAGGGAAATTGGTCTCATGTTTTCAAGACCATTGTTTAGAACTCTATAATCCAACGTCATGTCATTCTGAGCGACCAATGGGAGCGAAGAATCTCGATTTTGTTCGATGCAACAAGAGATTCTTCATAGCTTCGCTCCTCAGAATGACATCTTTAGTTCTTCGTACTCGCAGGGGGCAACTCGCGCGGCGCGACCATGCCCCAGCGCGACGCGCCGAGATACAGAATCTCCAGAATCAGATCCTCATAGCGAATGCCTTCGGCATTGGCTTGCAGACACAGATCGCTGTACCCGGGTGTGAGACCGGGCAGTGTGTTGATCTCGAGCAGGCGCGGGTTGCCTTCCTCGTCGAGACGGATGTCGGTGCGCGAAACATCCAGCGCGCCGAGCAATTGATGTGCGCGCACGGCAAAGTATTTGAGTTTCTTTTCGAGTTCGGGCTCCACCTCCGCCGGGCAGACGTACCCCGGCGCGCCATCCTCATCCACATTCTTTGATTTTGACGCGTGACTGTACACCTTCGGCGTGACCGAACGGGTCATATCCAGCTCAAGGATGGGGAAGCGGTGGAAGCCGTCCTTTTCATACCAATCGGGGTTGCGGGAGTATAGTTTTGCGTCGCCGCGGCCCAGCACACCGACCGTAAATTCGCGGCCGGGCAAGAACACCTCCACCAGCGCGGGTTGTTGGTAGGTGTTGATAATGTATTGCGCGCGTTCGCGTAATTCCTTCTCTTTGTTGACGATGGCTTTCATGTCCACGCCCATGCCAGTGCCTTCGCGCGCCGGTTTGACGAAGAGCGGAAATTTCAACTCCGGGCGCAAGGGCTCGTCACCGACGATGAACTCCTGGAACGGCGCGACGGGCAGGCGCCGATCGCGCCAGATTCGTTTCGTCAATGTTTTGTCGAGCGAGATCCCGTTGGTCAGGACCCGCGAGCCGGTGTACGGGATGCCGAGCATTTCGAGCAGGGCAGGCACCTGTGCTTCGCGCGCGTCGCCGCCGAGTCCTTCGGCGATGTTGAAGCAGATATCGGGTTGCGTATCACGCAACGCGAATGGCAGATCCCTGTCGGCTTGGATAAAAACCGTTTTGTGGCCATCCGTTTCAATGGCGGCACGAAGCGCATCGATGGTCTCGATGTGGTCGAAGTCGGCGAACGCGTCCGGCGGGACCCCCTCCGGCTTGGGATGTGTATCATCCTTGATATTGGCAAGGACGGCAACTTTCCAATAACGTTTCATCGCGGTTTTGAATCTCCTTTGCGAATCCAACATCACTCGTTCGCGCCAATGATAGCGCAATGTGAGCAGATGACAAGGGTTGTGATGTTAAAACTTATGCGGTGTCATTCTGAGCCGCGAAGCTGCGAAGAATCTCTAAGTTTATAGTAGAGACCCTTCGTGGCGCCTCGCGCCACGAAGGGTGACACAAGATAATAAACATCCTGCTAGACAATGACCTGCCTTTCAGGTATCATCAGTCCACTTCCATAGATCACAAAGATACGGGAAAGAGACTCATCGAATGGCAATGTTTTCGAAGGACCTGGGCATCGACCTGGGTACCATGTTCACCCGCCTCGCGGATACAACCCAGGTTCTTACACAGCAACCCACGATCGTTGCCATCGAAACCGACGAGCAAAAGATGGTGGCGGTGGGGCAGGAGGCGCTCGATATGTACGGGCGCGTGCCGGAAAGCATCGAAGTTGTGCGTCCGTTGAAGAACGGGGTCATTGCAGATTATGAGATCACAGAAACACTGCTTGCCTATTTGATCCGGCAGGTGAGCGGAAGCATGCGCCTCATCCGCCCGCGTGTCATGATCTCCGTCCCCTACGGAGTCACCAGCGTGGAGCGGCGCGCTGTCTACGAAGCCGTGCTGGAGGCTGGCAGCCGCGAGGCGTATCTGATCCAACAGCCGCTTGCAGCAGCGATCGGCGTGGACTTGCCCATCGGTTCACCCTCCGGGAATATGGTCATCTGTCTCGGCGGCGGATGCGTGGAGGCGGCAGTGATGGCAATGTATGGAATCGTTTCCGCAGAGACGTTGCGTTCCGGCGGGTTGGATTTCGACGAAGCCATCGTCAATTATGTGCGCAGAAAATACGGCGTGGTGATCGGTCAGATCACTGCCGAGCAATTGAAGACGAAGATCGGCGCGGCGGTTCCGCAGGACACCGAAAACAGCATGGAAGTGCAGGGACAGGATCAAGTGACGGGTTTGCCGCGCCCGGTCACGTTGACCACCGGCGAGATCGTCGAAGCCCTGCAGGACCCGCTTAAATCCGTGATCGAAACGGGGCGCCGCGTGCTGGAAAAAACTCCGCCTGAACTCGTCGCGGACATCATTGACCGCGGCGTGGCATTGTGCGGTGGTGGCGCGTTGTTGCGAGGGATTGATAAATTATTGACGAAATCGCTTGGCATCCCCGCGTATCTTGTAGATACACCGCTTACGTGCGTCGTCGAAGGCGCAGTGAAAGGTCTGCCGATGTACAATATTTTGAAGCGGACTCTCCCGCAGGTGTAAAAGCAAACGGTCACGCAATTGCGTGACCGTTTTTGATTCTAAGAGATCGCCTCTGCGTAGCGTGGAGGGGAAGCCCAACCCAGTCGCATGAGCGTTGGGCGATTTCCACGATCAGCCACATGCTGTGATGGGCTGGAGGTAATCCTGTTGTCTTTGCTTCGAATGAAATTGCCCTGTACTCACTAGAATTCTTACATCGCACTTTCGCGGGATTCAACTGCAGTCACGACTTCTCACGCATCACGAGCCATGTCATTGCCTGTTCAAAATCGGTAAACGCTCTGATTTGGACGCCGCGGTTTACCGCCACCGTTTCGAGAAAATCAGCGTTTTCGCGTTCTTCCCGCGGGGTGAGAAGACAAATTTTGCTTTGGCAGAGAGACGGGTGATTTGACAGGGCTTCACCCAATCGATAAAGGTCGGTAACCGACAAAACCGCTTCTGCTTCACGGGTATCCATTAACACCTCATATTCGCCGGGCGACTTGATCCGGGATGCAATGTCAAGGATGGCTTGTTTGCTTGCCGCGAAATCGAGGATGCCAGTTGCGGTCGTCTTGATGAAGTCTTTCGTGTTGATCACCTTCACATTGACTGGCATGGAAGCCTCCACTCTTCTTCTTCGCCGGCGGTCGCTGAATCGCGGTCCTCAGGGTAATTGAAGTTCGTCTCGACCTGTTTCGAAAACGGTAGGTTGGGCGTTTTTCGGTCCGGACTTAGGTATTCTAATCCAGAGTCGGCGAGCAATACAGCGATGTCAAGCTGTTTCGTAGTTCCGCGATCTAAATTATCTGTCTCCGTCCCTGAAAATTACCAGCTTCGGTCTTGACGTCCAAGACAGTTGCTGCACGCTTTGTTGGGTGGCGTTTTATGGGGCATAAGGAATATATTCAAAAGTCTCATCTTTGATAGTGTTCCCTTTGTCGTCTACAATTTGAAGATGATACATGTTGTTTCCGCTAATATTTTCTTTCAAATAATCAATTGGTAATTCTACTGTGTAAGTTCCTGAAACTGGATGAGCATTACCAATTACAGGATAAGAATCAGACATGGAATATTTCCCATCTTGTTGATAAGGAAAAAAGCCGATTGCAAGTTTGCTTGCTAAAGCTTCTTGTTCAGATGTCGCTGATGTGCCTGACGCCAGAATAAAGTTAAACATATATGTCAATCTGTAAAACCCACCTTTAGGTTCTGAAATTGTAATAAATCCCTTTTGCTGAAAAAATGCAGTTTCTTCTTGATAAAAAGAATAAGGATAACCAAGCAATATACCTTCGTTAACAGCCTCTCGCGCTTTATTGTTGTCGAATAAGTTGTATAAGCCTGAATTGGGATTTAATACAAAATAACCTTGCCATAACAAACCCCCGTGTTCGTCAATAACTTGAGACGCAAATGCTCGGCAGTCTCCAAATTCTGTTTGCAGTTTTTCTCTCTCGACTTTTGTGATTAGACGATGGAAATCATTGTCGGTTTCTGCTTGAAAATTGTTAAGTTCAATTGTTGGCTGATTGGAATATGAATTATCTGTGCGGTAGCGGTAAATATACATGCGCCAATCCGAAGTCATCGAGGCGACTTGGGAAAGAGAGAGATTATTTTTTAACGGGTGAGGTAGTAATACGATAAATTGGAGTTCTGAATAACCGCCTTGCGGTTCATACATAGGTAAAAAAGAATTTTCTACTATCAAAGTACCAGAACGGTCTCCCGCACCAGTGACACCATATAAAAAGACTTTATGAACAGTAGGATTTAATGAGGGCGTAGATTCAGTTACGAGGAGCGGCACAGTGGGCTGTGGAATTGGTGTTTGGGTATCCGTTGGAATCGGTGTATAGAAAGCTGTTTGAAAGGCTGTTGGAAATAAAGTTTCTGTTGGGACAAGTGAAGTGGATGTAGGTGTTATGTTAGGCGTGGCTTTGGATGTGCAAGAAGTCAGGCTAATAACAAAAACTAACAACAGCAATTGATTCTTCAATTTTCATCCTGTGATTTGGCGTCAGCCACCCAACTAGTGTTTAGACGGCACAATGCCGTATAACTTCTTATAGGCGGCGAAAGATTAATTTGTCCCTACAAATAATAGGTCATTCTCTGCAAATGCGTGACAGGGTCGATGTACTGCACGTGCACATCCTCT
>DAOTZF010000409.1:0-7962 GCA_034434415.1 Anaerolineales bacterium
GACAGGCGATAAATTTTCAGCATGGAAGAAATCTACAGATCCCCCGATGTCAACCGCGCAATGCGGGCAAATTTGCCCATCGTCGCACTCGAATCCACCGTCATTACACACGGTTTGCCTCGCCCGCAAAATTTGCAACTGGCGCGGGATATGGAACGTGCCGTCCGTGATGAAGGTGCGACCGCGGCAACCGTCGCGTTTTTGGATGGAGAACTTCATATCGGCTTGAACGATCAGGAACTTGAACGGCTCGCCAATGAGAAGGAACCGCACAAAGTTGGTCCGCGCGATTTCGCGACCGTGATCACTGAAGAAGCGTGCGGCGGCACAACTGTCGCGGGGACGATGCTTGCGTGCAAACATGCGGACATCAAAGTCTTCGCCACCGGCGGAATCGGCGGCGTGCATCGCGAATCATCGTTCGACGTTTCGGCTGACCTGCAGGCGTTGGCGACCATCCCGATGATCGTGGTCTGTGCAGGGGCAAAAGCGATTTTAGACCTGCCCGCAACTCTCGAATATCTCGAAACGATGGGCGTTCCAGTCGTTGGCTTCGGGACCGATGAAATCCCAGCGTTCTACTCGCGCGAAAGCGGACTCGATGTCAGTGTGAATCTCAAATCCCCGGAAGATATCGTTGAATTTGCGCGGGCGCATTGGAAAGCTGGTTTGCAGAGCGCGGTCCTGGTGACGAACCCGGTCCCCGCTGGCGAGGCAATTCCCAAGTCCGAGATGGAGCCGCTGATCGAACAGGCGTCCAAAGAGGCAAAGGAACAGGGCATCCACGGACAGGAAGTCACGCCGTTCCTCCTCAAGCGCATCAATGAGTTGACAAAGGGAAAATCCATGCGCGCGAATTTGGCTTTGTTGTTGAACAATGCACGGCTGGCGGCGCGGATCGCGCGTGCCTGGCGCACGAGTGAAAAACGAAAGGCGGCGTGATGTCGAAAAAGGGATTTACACTCACAGTCCACATACCGGCGAAACCGTCCGAATTGTACAAGTCCTGGCTCAGCACCGAGGGTCACTCGGCTATGACAGGAAGCCCCGCAAAGGTGGACGGCAAACCCGGCGGTAAGTTCAGCGCGTGGGATGGATATATCTTTGGCACTACGCTTGAACTTACGCCGAACGAGCGGATTCTGCAAGCATGGAGAACCACCGAATTCCCAGACGGCGCGCCCGACTCGAGGCTGGAGATCATTTTCGATGAAGCCGCAGGCGGGACCAAGATCACGCTTGCCCACAGCAAAATGCCCGAAGAGCAAGTCGATGGCTACAAGCAAGGCTGGGAGGATTTTTATTTCAAGCCCATGAGAGAATACTTCGGAAAGTAAAACCAAAGACCTGTGAGGTTTCGCAGAACTCACAGGTCTTTCCATTTCTGTACAACCCTTGACACTTTAGAACATGTGTTCTATACTCGCCCTACCTGTCACCCATTCGACAAAGGAGGTCGAGATGACTACATATCGAAGAAATTCAGGGGACGGATTGCGAGCCCTGTTCCGCGATCTCACACGCGGACGCCGTTTCAATCGTGGCGCGGCATGGGGCTTGATCATCCTCGTGGCATTGCTTGCCTTTGAAGTTTCCAACTTCAATGCCACACGTTTCGCCCTGCTCGACATTCTGGGCAACCTGTCGTTCGGCGGGATGCAATGGGCAACGATTCTTGCCATCGCTTTTTGTGGTATCGACTTTGCCGGCATTGCGCGGGTCTTCACACCCGAGCAGGGAGCCGACGAACCGAAGGAAGTGTATTACTTGTTCGGCGCGTGGCTGCTGGCGGCAGGCTTCAATGCCATCCTCACATGGTGGGGTGTGTCGATCGCCATTGTCAACCACACCAGCGCTTCTGGAGGTGCGGTAATCAGCAACGAAACCATGACGAAAGTCGTGCCGATCTTCGTCGCCGCGATGATCCTGCTCATCCGTGTGTTGATCATCGGTTCATTCTCGCTCGCCGGTGACCGCATGTTCACCACCGCAGAATCAGACCGCAGTTATTCCCGCCCCGCCTCACAGCAAACCTATCGCCCGGCGAATCAGCAACCGGTCCTGCGTCCCGCATCCAGCCTGAACCGCCCGGTGCAAACGACACAAAATCAATCGTATCGCCCGGCACCCAAACCCGCGCAACAGACATCCTTCATGCGCAGCGAACCCACCTACCATTCGTTCAACGACCCGGCAAGCGACCGCTCCTACGACGCTTAATAGTACGACCCTCACGACAACTTAATATCCGAACTCAATTCGAGCTCGGGTCCCTGACTCTAAACCAAAGGAACCCATTATGCCCCGTGCTCGCTCACAACCCTACGACGACTGGCAAACAGCCGCGGCAGACGACAATGCGAGCGGCTGTTTGTCTTTTTATGCCTTGCCTCCGCTCGCGGTGTTATTGATCGCATGCCTTCTCGCCGCACTTGCATCGAACATACCCATACAAACCTCCGCTTCACCCATCATTCAACCGGCTACCACCACGTTTAGCGGACTCTCCCCCATTTTCACGCGGGAAGTCCAATACTGGGGGAACGATATCACCCGCTGGGCAAACGCTTCATCCCTGGACCCGAACCTGGTCGCCACTGTGATGCAGATCGAATCGTGCGGCGACCCGCGCGCGCTTTCGCGCTCCGGCGCCATGGGACTCTTCCAAGTGATGCCATTCCACTTCCACTACGGCGAAAACGGATTCGACCCGGAAACCAACGCCCTGCGCGGACTCGAATATCTCGCACGCTCACTTCAAATCGCGAATGGCGACCCGCGCCTCGCGCTGGCTGGCTATAACGGCGGGATCGGCGTTATCAACCGCGGCGAATGGACGTGGCACGCCGAGACGGCACGCTACGTCCGCTACGGTGCGCCTATCTACAACGACGCGCGAAGCGGGTTTTCATCCAGCGTAGCACTTGACGAATGGTATCAAAGATATGGCGCAGGGCTGTGCCGCCAAGCCGCGCAGAGGTTGGGGTTGGGCAACTAACTGTTGTTGATAAAAAACACAATCATCCCCACGATCGCACAATACACAGCAAACACATACAGCGATCGTTTACTCAAATAATCGATCAGCCACTTGATGGCAAACCAACCGACGATCGCGGCAGTGACAAAACCCACTGCGAGCAGGGGCAGGAATTCGCCGAGGATCGGCATCTGGAGCACGTCCAGCATTTCGTATCCGCCCGCGGCAAGCATCACAGGCACGGACATCAAAAACGCAAACCGCGCCGCGGAGGGACGGTCGAAGCCGCGGAACATGCCGCCGCTGATGGTCGTTCCACTGCGGGAAGCGCCGGGGAAGATAGAAATGATCTGCACAACACCAATGAAAAGGGCGTCGAACCAATTCATGGAATCAAGAGTCCGATCTTTCCTCGTCAGCCATTCTGCAAGTGCGAGCAATACTGCCGCGGTACATAAACGAATTGACGCTTCTACCATTGGTTGCTTGAAAAGTTCTTCGACCTTATCCCTCAATAAATATCCAGCAACCAAAGCGGGAAGCGTGGCAATTATGATGTAAAAACCAAGATTTCTTTCAGGGGTTGCGCGCCGAAAATCTAAGGTTGCTTTGATGATGGAAAGCAAATCTTTCGAGTAAAACGCAAAAAGGGAGACAAGCGTTCCAAGTTGGACAATGACAAGGAATGAGAACATCGAATCATCGGCGGGAATTTTGAGAATCGCTTGACCGATCAGAAGATGGGCTGTACTTGAGACAGGAATAAATTCAGTTAATCCTTGAACAATTCCTAGAATGAATGCTTCAATGAGAGTCATGGTGTTCCTTGCATTGTTTGTTTACGTTTTGCATTGTTATCCCATTGACTCAACAACTCTGGCACACGTGATTCAAAAGTGCCATCCGCAATGTAGATTCTGATCTGTTCCATCAACCGAATCAACGCGCGCAGATTATGAATGGAGATCAAAGTTCCTGCCAGCAATTCCTTTGCGACGATCAAGTGACGGATATATGCGCGGGTAAATGTCTTGCAGGCATAGCAATCACATGTTTCATTAATAGGACGTTCATCGCGTGCAAAGGATGCGTTCATGAGGTTGAGGCGTCCTTCGGGCGCAAAAGCGGAGTGGTGCCGCGCCAAGCGGGTCGGTAGGACGCAATCGAAGATGTCGATGCCGCGGGTTACGCCGTTGATTAAATCTTCGGGCGTGCCGACTCCCATCAGGTAGCGCGGTTTGTTTTCAGGCAATAGCGGAGTGACAATATCGAGCGTTTCGTGCATCTCCTGCTTGGTCTCGCCCACGGAGAGTCCGCCGATGGCGATGCCGGGGGTGTCGAGCGAAGCAATGAAGTTGGCGGACTCAGCTCGAAGGTCCGCTTGAACGCCGCCTTGCACAATCCCGAACAATGCCTGGTCGCGGCGCGTCTGCGCTTTGACGGAACGTTCTGCCCAGCGGTGAGTCCGATGCATGGCGAGTTTGCTGTAGGCTTTGTCGTTGGGGTCGGAACATTCGTCGAACGCCATGATGATGTCCGCGCCGAGGTTCTCTTGAATCGCAATGGACTTTTCGGGCGTGAAGCGATGCGTCGAACCGTCGATGTGACTCTTGAAAGTCACACCGTCATCGTCGATCTTGCGAGTTTGTGCAAGCGAGAAGACTTGAAAGCCGCCAGAATCCGTGAGCATGGGACGATGCCACTGCATGAATTTGTGCAAGCCGCCCATGTCACGCACGAGTTCGTCGCCGGGACGCAGGTAGAGATGATACGTGTTGCTCAAGACGAGCGAAGCATTGATGGCTTTGAGATGTTCGGGCGTGAGAGTTTTTACAGTGGCTTGTGTGCCAACGGGCGCGAAGACTGGCGTGATGAGATCGCCGTGAGGTGTGGTGAAAATCCCTGTGCGAGCGCGGTTGTTTTTAGAAGTAATAGTGAATTGGAACATCGAGTAGATTATACGATATTCGAGATTCAGGAATTGTGAATGGAAATATAAGAAAACCGCAGGTGATTAGCCTGCGGTTTTGCGTCACCCCTCCTTCTCCTGCATCTCCAAATCTGTGAGCAACAAGTCCAACGCGCCGACGGAGATCTGCAACTCACGCAGGGAGATTCCCAGCGAGACGAGCAGAAGAACGAGCGCAACAGCGAAACTCCACTGCCCAGCGAGAACCCAGCCTGCGAAGAGGGCGAACATGCTCACTATGCAAAACAAAAGGCTGAGAACGCCTACGATCTGCATGTTCCGAATCAAATACACGCGGTATCGCAGGTTGTGAATCTGGCCGAGCAAACTCTCATCCCGATTCGATTTGTACCTGTCGTAGAGATTGCGGACGATGGTGGCGAGGGTCAAAAAGCGGTTGGTGTACGCCAGCATCAACAACGAAATGGTCGGGAATAACAAAGCGGGGGTCGTGAGGTTGAATTCCATAGCAAGGATTATACAACCGCCATCCGTGTCGTCATAAAACGATTCAAATCGGCAGGAACATACCAACACCAAAACTACACAAATTCATAACGAGGCTCAGTAAAAACGCCTCCCCGAAGTTCAATTGATTGTTTCGAACGCAAGCCAGGAAAATGCTCTCACCCAGCCAGATCAGGATTTCTGACGTAACCAAAGCGATCAAATAATCGTTGAAGAAAATATTCAGAATGATCCACAACAAAGACTGGGTAATGATATTTCCGAACAGGATCGTTAGGGAAATGGAAAGGACCGGTTTCCTCCGCCAAACTGCAAAGCCAAGGCCAACCAGCCCTTCGATAAGAATTGTGATGAGCAGTGTACGTGTCAATTCGTTCTTGAGCGGCGAATGAAGAAGACCACCAAACCAAGGACCAGGAGCGCACCAATACCCAACAACACAAGGATCCCGATACCAAAGTAGATAGGAAGCCGGGTGTCCGGCGCGTCAGGCATTGGCTCTTCGGGAGGAGCAGGTGAGCCCGACACTTCTTCAACCAAGAGACCGTCCGCGTTGACCGTCACGAAGTAATTTGAGTTGAAATCTATGGTTTCAAAGACATTGCTCTGGAGCGTCTTTCCATCCGAAAATTGAATTTCGAGTCGATGATACGGAGCAAAGCCGTACGCAATGGCACTACAACGTTCGGCATCACAAAACAATCTTTGAGGACCCAATTCCTCCAGCGGCGCGGCATCGCTGCAATCCGCCTGGTCGCACTCATACTGAATCCCCGATGCGATCGTCACGCCATTTGGCAGATCGAACTCAAACTCCATGGTCGGTTTGGGTCCTATATCCGCCAGGGTGGGATGAGGAGACATGAACCATGGAAGACAGAAAAGGAATGAAACGAATAATTTGATTTTCATCATAACAATTTCCTTGTTCGAATAATCGTAGCGTTATACCGGCACCAACTCCACCGTCGCATCCTTCGACGGACTGCGCGACATCTCCGCCACATAACCAATCGACCCCGGAGTGTTGTACTTCACTTTGTACGCCGCACTGACCGCATCCTTCATCTTTTCGCTTTTCACCGTTAGCGCGCGGACTTTGATTCCGCGTCTCCGTCTCGCGACAAAGATCTCGCCATGCGGGTCTTTTACCAGTGTCCGCCACCAACCGCCCGGCTTCAGTTGATATGAACGGACGAAGACGCGTCCATCCACAACGACAGCCCAAACGCCGATGACGCGGTGTGTTGAATTTACCCCAGTGCGGATGCCGAGAATCCGCTCCGTATCAATTGCCTCAAGAATGGAATCGAGAAAACGCGCGTTGGATTTTTTCATTTCACAGCAAATGCAACTTGCGAAGGTTTCAACAAAGCCATCGGCGCCTGCAACATGGTCATTTGCGCGATGTACGGGTTGGTGATCTCAACATCATAAAGAGACATCCACGCGGCGCCTACCATTTCGATGCTCTGAACAACTTCCGTCTGAGTCGAGACGCGGATCTTCCCTTTCATCACGAACGCCCCCGCAAGCACGTCTACCTCCTGCATCATGCGGTTCGCTTCGGTGGTGTCATAATCCAATGGTTCATCGGTCGGCGGCTGTGTGTGAAACGCGACCAATTGTGACACAGGGAAATAGATCTCGGAATACGTGAGCGCGATCGGTGCCGAGCCGCCTGCAAACACTACAACATGCGGTTTTAAGATGTGCATATACTTCGGCACACCATCGCTCTTTAACCAAATGTTCACGCGCAAAACATTTTGCTTGGTCACCACCTCCCCGCTCACCATTGTATCCCGCGTGTACAACATCACAGGTGTCGTTTTTTCATCTGGCTTGAGTATGTACATGTCGCCTCCGAACCACTCGAATTATACACTTGCCCGCAATTCCCTTCCCCGCTTATACTGTGAAAAATGAATCGATCGGACAAAAGTACATCGCCTCTCTCGCGGACCGACATCTGGCTCGCCCTCCTCATCGGACTCGCCGCTTTCGCCTTATACATCCGCACGCTCGCGCCATCCCTGCTGTGGGGCGACTCTGCCGAATTCCAGACCCTCTCCTACACCCTTGGTATGACGCATCACACCGGGTATGCAACCCAGATCATTTTTGGGAAGGTCTTCACGCTGATTCCGATCAATACCATCGCGTGGCGGGTAAACCTCGTGTCTGCATTCTTCGGCGCGCTGGCAGTAGCGAATACGTTCCTCATCGTGCGATTATTGACCGGCTCGCGGGTTGCGGCGATGTCGGCTTCGCTCGTCCTCGCCCTCACCGAGGGATTTTGGTGGCGTGCACTCATCGCAGAATCCTATGCCCCCGCGGCTGGAATGCTCGCAACGGTCTGGTTATTGTTCTTGCTGTGGCGAAATACAGGCAAACCGCAATATCTATTCCTCGCAGGTCTCGCAGGCGGATTAAGTTTGGGAATTCACAGCACCGTGGTGATGACCGCCGCGTCTGTACTTGCAGTGATGGCATTCACCGCGCGCAAACGCGCCGAATGGTTCAGCGCCGCGGCTGGCGCGCT
>DAOTZF010000410.1:0-1667 GCA_034434415.1 Anaerolineales bacterium
TGGCTATTTCAACCCATCATGCCCATCCTCATGGGATTCGCCGCCGGCGCGATGATCTTCCTTGTCATCCTCGAGTTGATTCCCGAAGCGTTACATTCCTCCTCCCCCATCAAGGTGGCATGGGCGTTTACCGTTGGGTTCTGCGCGATGGTGATGGTGCAGGTCTTGTTGTAAAGACGCGGGATGAAAATATCTTGTTGACCAAAGACCGGATTTATTTTCCCAACCTCAACGGGTTGAGGTTCATCGCCGCTTTGCTCGTCATCGTACATCACACCGAGCAGCTCAAATATCTCTACAACCTGCCGAACAACTTTTCATCGTCATTTGTTCAGATCATCGGCGAACTTGGCGTCATCCTTTTCTTCGTACTGAGCGGATTTCTCATTACATACTTGTTGCTAGAAGAAGAAAGAACGAGCACGATCGCGGTCAAAAATTTCTACATCAGAAGAATCCTGCGAATCTGGCCCCTGTATTTTCTGATCGTCGGCATTGCATTGTTCCTGCTCCCCAACATTTCCCTGTTCACCCTGCCTGAATACGACAGGGCAACCGTGTACGAAAACCTCCCGTCGAAAATTTTTCTCTACGTTTTCTTTCTGCCTAACCTTGTCACCCCTCTCTTCGGGGTCGTGCCGTATGCCGCCCACTTGTGGTCTATCGGTACGGAGGAGCAGTTTTATCTGATCTGGCCCCCCATATTGAAATTCTTCAAGAAGTACCGTCTGCATTTGATGCTTTTCATCGTCGTCGGCTATCTGATATTCGCGCGCGCATTGTTTTCGAGTCGCACCGATTTCATTCCGCTCAAATACGAGCTCAACGCGTTCTGGCAGACCTTCAACATCGCCAGCATGGCGATCGGCGGATTCTTCGCGCTGTTGTTACATTCCCAACATGCCGCGCTCAAACTATTCCTCAACAAATATCTGTTTTACTTCGTGCTCGGGTTTACGTCCATGATGCTGTATCGCGGGGTGTACTTCCCGCACATCTCGGTGAACAATCTGCAATTCCCATATCTGTACAAGGAGTTCTATTCGGTCTGGTTTGGCATCATCATTTTGAACTTCGCTGCAAACAAGGAGAATCTCATCTCTTTGGAGCAACGACCGATCCGCTATCTTGGCAAAATTTCGTATGGACTCTACATGTACCACCCCATTGCTATTGTGCTTGCGCTTCAGACGACGATGTGGCTGGGCGCGCCTGTGGACGCGTTCCTCTACCCTCTCGCCCTCGCGCTGACGGTTCTCCTTGCAGGGGTTTCGTATCGATATTTTGAAATGTACTTCTTAAATTTCAAGACCAATTACGCGAAAGTTTCGAGTGGAGACGAAATACCGAATCCGTCAATCCCGAAGGGATGAATTTATTGTAGAAATTCGCAAACAACATCAAATCCCGAAGGGATGGCATGATTCTTTGTTGGCTAGGGCACCCCGTCGGGGTTTGATCAACAATCCTCACAATCTATAATCATGTGACCCCTTCGAGGTCAAGACCGCGACTGAGCATTTACCCAATGTTCTAAGAGAGCGTCTGAAAAGTCATAATTTTGCCAATCTGCGAACCATCAATCGGATCATAGCAGCGTAGATGAAGGATTCACTTGTTTCAGGCAGTCGCTCATAATCTCTTGCTAAACGACGTTGACGAACTAA
>DAOTZF010000411.1:0-4831 GCA_034434415.1 Anaerolineales bacterium
CAAGCGCGCCGTGTATTGGATCGTTTGGTGGGCTACAGTATCAGCCCGATCCTCTGGGAAAAAGTGCGCGGGCGTTTATCGGCGGGGCGCGTCCAATCGGTGGCGCTCAGGCTGATCGTCGAGAGAGAACGTGAGATCGATGCATTTGTTCCCGTGGAATATTGGTCGATCCATGGCGAGTTCAAGCCCGAAGGATTGAAATCCACATTTCTGGCAAAACTGGCGAAGATAGACGATACGGACCCCGTACTTCCGAACGAGGAAACGGTCAAGCCAATCCTCGTGGATATGGAAACTGCCACATACGCCATTACGAAGGTCAAACGCGGTGAGCGCCGACGCAAGCCTTCTGCGCCGTTCACTACTTCCACCCTGCAACAAGAGGCTTCCCGTAAACTCGGCTTCACGGCGAAACGTACGATGGCTCTTGCGCAGGGATTATATGAGGGGCAGGATGTAGGCAACGGCGGGACGACCGGCCTGATCACATACATGCGAACCGACTCGACCAATGTTTCTACAACGGCGCAAGCCGAAGCCCGGCAGTATGTTGAGGGAAAATACGGTGCGGACTTTTTACCCCCCGAACCTCCGCAATATAAAACGCGTTCAGCCAATGCACAGGAGGCGCACGAAGCGATTCGTCCAACATCCGTCATGCGCGAGCCTGAGTCTATCAAAGAATTTCTCGAGCCCGCCATGTTTAAACTGTATCGTTTAATCTGGCAACGCTTTGTTGCCTCGCAAATGGAAGTCGCGGTCTATGACACGTTGCAAGTGGAAGTGACCGGCAAAACTGGCGCGCATGAATATTTATTGCGCGCATCTGGTTCGGCGGTCAAATTTGCAGGCTTTTTGGTCGTGTACGAAGAAGCGAAGAATGAAGATGTAAAGACCGCGGAAGAGGACGAGGAGAATGTTAAGATCCCTGCAGGTGTTGCCGAGGGACAAAAGCAGGAACTTATCCGCCTGATTCCCGAACAACACTTCACACAACCACCCCCGCGTTACTCCGAAGCGTCTCTTGTGCAGGCGCTGGAAGAGGATGGGATTGGGCGCCCCTCCACGTATGCGCCGACCATTTCGACGATTCAGCAACGCGGTTATGTCCTCCGCGAAGATAAACGACTCGTGCCAACTGAAATTGGGATTCAGGTCAACGACTTGATGGTGCAATACTTTTCCGATATCGTGGATTTGAAGTTCACCGCGCGCATGGAGGAAGACCTCGACATGATCGCCAACGGTCAAGCCGAATGGACGGAAGTGATGCACGAGTTTTATCACCCGTTCGCGGAGGATTTGAAAAAAGCACAGGCAGAGATGCCGGTCACCAAGAGCGAACCAGAAAGGATCGGCCGCATTTGTCCCACCGACGGCGGCGAGCTGGTCATTCGTTACGGACGTTTTGGTAAATTTATCTCGTGCGCAAACTTTCCCAACTGTCGTTATACCGAGCCATGGCTCGAAAAGATCGGCGTGCTTTGCCCGAAAGACGGCGGCGAAATCGTCGAAAAGAAAACGCGCAAAGGGAGAACGTTTTACGGTTGTGCGAATTATCCAAATTGCGATTTCACTTCATGGAAGCGGCCACTCAAACAGCCCTGCCCAAAATGCAACGGCTTGCTGGTGGTCGCGAACAAAACCGAAGCTCAATGCACGAATTGTCAGGAAACCTTCCGCTTGGAAGAGATCGTCCCCGAAACAGTTGAATAGGAGTAACAAATGCACTTCACACCTTTGCCGTACCTTGATCCAGGCTCTGGCAGTTTTTTAGTCCAACTTGCCATTGCCGCGTTACTCGGTTTAGGAGTCGCGTTCCGCGCGTCCTGGGGCAAGATCAAGGGATGGTTTGGGATCAAATCGAAGACCGACGAGGACGATGACGACTCAGCAAAATAACGGACAAATCCCCGCGTCCTTCCGGGACCCAAGCGGGTTCCTGTTTTCCCGAGGCGGAGTCCTGTATCGGCAGGTCAACCGCGTGTATTCCGAAGACTATAAGCGGTTGATAGATTCGGGTCTGTACGAAAGGCTGGTAAAGGCTGGGTTGTTGATACCGCATACCGAAGTGGATCAGCCTCCCATTGAGTCCGACTCGAGTTTCAAAATCATCCAACCCGAACGCGTGCCGTTCATTTCGTATCCGTACGAGTGGTCGTTCGGTCAATTGAAGGATGCCGCGCTGGCTACATTGTCCATTCAGAAACGCTCGCTAAAGGCGGGTATGTCGTTGAAGGACGCAAGCGCGTATAACATCCAGTTTGTGCGCGGCAAAGCAACTCTGATCGATACGCTTTCATTCGAGGCATATCGCGAAGGTCAACCCTGGGTGGCATACAAACAATTTTGCCAGCATTTTCTCGCTCCACTCGCGTTGATGGCTCTGAAAGACGTTCGATTGAATCAATTGCTGCGCGTGTATATTGACGGTGTGCCGTTGGATCTGGCAAGTGGATTATTGCCCGCGCGCACAAAGTTTAATTTTGGATTGGTCACGCACATTCATATTCATGCAGGCGCGCAGAAACGGTACGCGGGTGAGGATGTAAGATCGCGTCGGGCTTCGATGAGCAAGCAGTCAATGGTGGGTTTGATCGAAAGCCTCGAAGCAACCATTCGGAAACTTGAATGGAAGCCTGCTGGAACCGAATGGGGAAATTATTACGACATCACGAATTACTCCGATTCAGCGTTCGAG
Organism: Anaerolineales bacterium; assembly: GCA_034434415.1. Taxonomy (GTDB): domain Bacteria; phylum Chloroflexota; class Anaerolineae; order Anaerolineales; family Villigracilaceae; genus Defluviilinea. The sequence continues at coordinate 2,702 of DAOTZF010000411.1, forward strand.
CATAAGAAGCAATTGGTCGGCGAATGGACCAAAAAACTCAAGCCCGCGCTGGTATGGGATTTGGGTGCGAACAACGGCGTGTTCAGCCGCGTGGCGGGCGATTCGGGCGCGTTCGTTGCCGCATACGATATTGACCCGGCGGCTGTGGAACAAAATTATCGTCAGGTGAAATCCGCAAAGGAGGAGAACATACTGCCGCTTTTACTTGACCTGACGAACCCAAGCCCTGCGATCGGTTGGGCGAACCGGGAACGCGATTCCTTTGGTGCGCGCGGTCCCGCGGATCTGGTGCTCGCTCTCGCTGTCATTCATCACCTCGCGATCTCCAACAACGTGCCGTTGCCGCAAACCGCGGAGTTTTTTGCTGGGACGGGCAAATGGCTGGTTATCGAATTTGTCTCCAAGTCCGATTCGCAGGTGCAGAAATTGCTGGCATCCCGCGCCGATATTTTCCCATCATATACGCGGGAGGGGTTTGAAGCCGCGTACCGCGAATCGTTCAACATCCGCGAGGCTGTTGAAATCCGCGAGTCGGAGCGCGTGCTATACCTGATGGAAAGAAAGTAACCAAATTGGCATTTTCGATGGACTTTCTGTGTTTGGGATGGTATATAATTGGCTAGACCTGCGGTAAAAGGAAGAAGTCATGGAAGCGATACTCGCGATCATCAGGAATAATCTCAGAAAACCGGCAATTGCAATTGCGCTGGGAGTAGTGGTTGGTTTGATCATCGGTCTAGTCTTTGGCTGGGTGGTGTGGCCCGTTGAGTATACCGATGGAACGCCGGAGATCCTGCGTACAGATTTACAGAAAGATTATCTTCGCATGACCATCGACTCCTACAACCGCACCGGAGACGTGGATACTGCCATGGCGCGCTGGGACATTTTAGGCGCGGCGGCGGACGCGACCTTCATCAGTCTGCAGAGCGATCCCGGGTATCTTGACCCCGCAGAAATTCAGGAATTCGGTCAACTGGTTCAATCGGTAAAGGGTGCTCCGATACAAGCCACTCCACCGGCTGAGTCAGGTTCGATGACTGGGCTAAGCCAGATCGTATTCTACGCTTCCATTGCGGTGGTCGCAATTCTTCTTGGCGTTGGCGCGATGTATTTGTTCCGTCTCTTCCGCAGGGGCAGCGGCACGGTCACGCCGGTGATGCAGGCGGCGGAACTCAGCCGCAGTGTCGAAAGGACCGATTACCGGACGCACGGACTCGAACCCCCCATCACCCAATCCATGACAACCTACGTCTTCGGGTACGACCTCTACGACGAATCGTTCAGTATCGATACACAAGGTGGGAAATATCTCGGCGAATATGGCGTCGGTATTTGTGAGAAGATCGGTGTTGGCGAACCAAAGAAAGTGACCGCTCTGGAGGTGTGGCTCTTCGAGGAGAACGATATCAAAACCGCCACGAAGGTATTGATGTCGGAACATGCCTACAACGATCCGGGGATTCGAGCACGCCTCGAACCCAAGGGCGATTTGATCCTGCTTAAGCGAGGCGAGGAAATCCTCCTCGAAACCGCCAACCTGCAACTCCTTGCTACGGTTGTGGATTTGGAATACGGCATGGGTTCGATGCCCGCAAACAGTTATTTCCAGCGTGTTACGCTCGAGTTCGCGATCTGGCCCCGGGTCAAGAACTAATTTATTTTCATGAATCAAAAGACCAGCCGCGCGGCTGGTCTTTTTTATTTGTGTTGATGCGGCACGATTTGCCAAGCAAATCGTGCCGCATCAACCATGTATCATTACTCAACTTTGATGATCTTGAACTTGAGATTTCCACCGGGGGTTTGTGCTTCCACCACATCGCCTGCCTTGTGATTCATCAACGCGCTCCCAATGGGCGATTCGTTCGAGATTTTTCCGTTCCGTGGGTCGGCTTCTTTTGCGCCGACCACATAAAAAGTTTCAGGGTCGAACCCCTCCTCTTGTACAGTCACGCGCGAGCCGACCATCACAGCATCGCTCTGTTGCTTTTCCACGACGGTGGCCATGCGCAGGATCGCTTCGATCTCCTGAATGCGGCCTTCGAGGAAAGCCTGGTCTTCCTTGGCTTTGTGATAATCGGCATTCTCGGAGAGGTCACCCATCTGGATCGCTGAGCGGAGCCTCTT
>DAOTZF010000412.1:0-2237 GCA_034434415.1 Anaerolineales bacterium
CGAATGGGCAAACAGAAGGTTGCCCACCGAAGCGGAATGGGAACGCGCCGCGCGCGGCGACGACTTGCGAACATTTCCATGGGGGGAGGATAAACCCGATTGGCGATTCGCCAACTTCAACATGCTGGTCAGGGACACTTCGCGCGTGGGAAGTTACGCGCTGGGAGCGAGTCCGTTCGGTGTGTTGGATATGGCGGGCAACGTGGCAGAATGGACAAATGATTTCTACAGTTTTAATTATTACTCAACATCAGAGTCGCTAAACCCGCTGGGACCAGCCTCCAGTTCGAGTTTGAATCGCGTCGTGCGCGGTGGAAGTTTGGGCGATGCAGAGATCAACATCCGAGTATCGAAGCGTTCGTCGGTGCGGGGTTCGAACTTGAGCGCCGTGCCGGGGTCAGAGTCATATCTCGGCGAATTCTCCCCTCGCATCGGGTTTCGGTGTGTTGAGGATGAGTAGCACATCCGTCATTGCGAGTGGCGCCGCGCGCCACGAAGCAATCCTCGATACCCGCAAAAGATCGCTTCGTCCTACGTGATGCACTCCTCGCAATGACAATTAAAATGTGGTACACTGCCGTCACAATTCAATAGCCCCACAAGGCGCTCTTATCCAGAGAGGCGGAGGGAACGGCCCGACGATGCCTCGACAACCTGTCAGTATAAGTTCTCATTAGACTGTCGCTGAAAAGGTGCCAATTCCTACAGACGGATGTTCTGGGAGATGAGAGGGCTTCACATAACCATGTAATTGCCCTTTCTGCTCGTCCGAAGGGGCAATTTTTTCTTAAAGGAGTTAGAACGAAATGAGCAACACTTTTATGACCTCCCCCAAACTGATGTTCACCTCTGAATCAGTGACAGAGGGACACCCCGACAAGATGTGCGACCAGATCTCGGATGCCGTGCTGGACGCCTGTCTCGAACAGGATCCGCGCTCGCGCGTCGCATGTGAGACCGCTACCAAGACCGGCTTCGTCATGTTGCTGGGTGAGATCACCACCAACGCCACCTTCAATTACGATGAACTGGTGCGCAAGGTGGTGAACGAGATCGGTTACGACGCGAGCGAGAAAGGCTTCGACGGAAATTCCTGCGGCGTGTTGGTAGCCATCGCCAAACAATCGGGCGATATCGCCATGGGTGTGGACAAAGCCCTCGAAGCCAAGGCCGGCGAAATGACCGAAGCCGAAGTGGAAGCCATCGGCGCGGGTGACCAGGGCATGATGTTCGGTTTTGCATGTAACGAAACACCCACCCTCATGCCTCTGCCCATTTACCTCGCGCACAAGTTAACGCGTCGGCAGAGCGAACTTCGCAAGGATGGGAGCATTTCGTGGCTCCGGCCCGATGCGAAGAGTCAGGTCACGATCGAATATTCCAAGGGCAAACCGAAGCGCGTGGACACCGTCCTCATCTCGACGCAACATGCTCCTGATGTGTCGCAAAATGAAATTACTGAAATCGTCACCGAGCAGATCATCATGCCCGCACTCCCCGAAGACATGGTGGATAAAAATATCAAGGTCTTTGTGAATCCCACCGGAAGATTTGTCGTGGGTGGTCCGCAGGGCGATGCAGGCTTGACCGGCCGCAAGATCATCGTTGACACGTACGGCGGCATGGGACGGCACGGCGGCGGCGCGTTCAGCGGCAAGGATCCCACAAAAGTGGATCGCTCCGCAGCATACGCGGCGCGCTACGTAGCGAAGAACATCGTCGCCGCGGGAATTGCGGATCGCGTCGAAGTGCAGGTTGCCTACGCCATTGGAGTAGCGCGCCCGCTTTCGGTGAACGTGGAAACCTTCGGCACCGCAAAAATTGCGGATGAAAAGATCGCTTCACTCGTGGACGAATATTTTGATCTGCGCCCCGGCGCGATCATCCGTGATCTCGGTCTCCGCAAGCCGTTCTATCGCAAGACCGCCGCCTACGGTCACTTCGGACGAGACGATATCGAGTTCCCGTGGGAACGCACCGACAAAGCCGCGGCATTGAAAAAAGCGGCTGGGATGTAAATTCAAAGAAAAAACGGACTGTTCATGAACAGTCCGTTTTTTCTTTGAGTCATTTACGGAGTAACGAAGGAGAAGGGGAGAGACCAGAGGGAGGGACCATTGGCACCGTTGACGCGCACGCGCCAGTAGAGGGTCTTGCCGGCAGGCAGGTTGCTGACAGGCGTGTAGGTGGAGCTCACGGTGGTGGCGTTCGTCACCAGCGAACCAAAGGTGGGACTG
>DAOTZF010000413.1:0-5881 GCA_034434415.1 Anaerolineales bacterium
TTGTGTTTGGGGTCGAGCGCATCGTACTCCTCCTGCGATGTTTTTCTCCAGCCGAGAGTCGTCAAAAACATATCGGCTTGCAATTGACTCGAGCCGAACATTTCAGCGACCCGGCCCTCGCCCACATGTCGATAAAAGTCCATTTGCCAGAACCGATCTTGCGCGTGGACGAATCCCTGCGCGAAAAAGAGGTCGTGCGTTGTGGAGGCATAGATATGTGGGATTCCCATGCGATCGCGATAAATGTCAACGGGTCCATCGAGACCTTCGAGTTGGATCTCACCATCGATTTGTGGGAAAGATTTTGGCGCGACAGTGTTCGGCAAATAACTTTTGAAGTAGAACGTTCCTCCTGCTCCGAGTAATAAAGCAAGAATTAGAATTCCGAGACCTGTACGCTGTAGCGCGATCTTTGCTTTCGACATTGAAATGCCTCCAAAAAGATTGTGTGTCATTCTGAGGAGCGAAGCGACGAAGAATCTCGACATTCACCTGCCGAACTAGACCGAGACTCTTCGCTACGCTCAGAGTGACATTGTTTATTGAACCGTTCCCAATAAGCGCGGGAACCAATACCAGAGCAAGTCGCGCGCGGGCTTGCCGTGAATCGATGCAGACTTGTCCTGCAATTCCACCGGCTCGAAATAGCCGCGGCTGACAAAACCGCTGACCCAACTGCGTGTGTTCATGGCGGTAAGGACCGCTTCGTAAATGTCCACTTGTTGCTGAAGATCAAGGTTAACGGTAGAAATATCCGCGTTCGGCCGGTTGAGGGCGGTCCAATCAAGACAGCCGCCGCTTCCGTTCGGGATGCAGCCTGTCGCGGAGTACGTGGAGGATGGATACGACAGCCCGATGATGAAAGGTTTGCCGACTTGCGGCTGCCACGGCGCAATATTTTGGTCGAGCAGAATACCCGCTTCGTTGATCATGTCTGTTTTGTTGGGCGAGGCTTGCGTGCTCAATTTGGCGAACCAGAGCAGGTACACGCCGTCGGTATCACGCAGGATGTTCACAGGCAAGGTGAAATCGGTGGAGTTGTAAGGCAGGGCGAACAACACATTACCGCGGAAGTGCTGGCGTATCTCGGCAATGAGATTCTTCCAACGCGTTTCCGCATCCTGTGGCACCCCGCTGAAGTTGCCATCCGCAAGTTTCCCGGAGGGAAGAGCCGGCAATATCCAGTCACCGCCGATGATGACCGCCTGCGCTCCAGATTGTGTTGCCTGGTCTGCAAAGTGGATGACGAAATTACGATAACGCTCGAACCATTCGTTCCACCAGTTCGAGTCGCGCGGCGCGTTCTTCCAGAAGTCTATGTGGTTGGTTTCGAATCGCGGTTGCGGAAAAATCGCAACATTGATGCTGCGCGCTCTCGCCTGTGTGACTGCCGCAACCGTATCCACCCAGAACGGATCTTTACCGGGTTGTTCATTGAATACAACCGGCGAGATGTGTTTGTACGTCCATGAGGGAGTGTAGATCACCCAATTTGCGCCGAGGCTCTGGATGTTTTGCAGCGCGTTATCGTTGAACGCCGGTGTGTGCGGATCGTAATAACTTTGGTATTCGACTCCTGCCATGAAGCCGGTTCCTCGCGACGGGATGGTTGCTGCGACCAGTGTGGCGGGACCTACATTGAGGGGCCATGCCCACGAGCTGACGGTGTCGCTGATGTTTTGCGGTGTAAGTGCAGGCGTTATATTTTTTCCGTGCGCGGTCGGTCCGACGGTTTGCGAATCGTCCGCGGAATCGCATTGGGCGTTGCGGCAAAATCGATAGGTGAACGAGCCGGTAATATTCAACGGCCCGTAGAGTTTGTATACCCAGCGATATTGCTCCTGCTGCAACATGGGAATCGGAGGCGACCAGCCGAGGAGCAGGTTGAATTGGATGTAAATTTTATCCGTCGAGGAGGTGTTCGAGGGGACGGTCACATCGAACACGATGGGGGCTTTGGGTCCCGCCTGCCAGGTTTGCACGGAATCTTCAATGACCGTGTTCTGGTTCGGCACGAGGATTCGCCGCGTCACAAAGCGTCCGTCGGAGGTGAATTCGGAGTTCCAGAAACCATCGCCCATGGTGTATTTGTATTGCACATCCGCACCGGCGGGTAATGGGATCGTGACTGAATATCGACCGTCGGCTGTGGGGCTGAGGACGGACATGCGGTCAGCCACGGTGCTGAAGCCGGCGCGCAGGTCTGAGAAGGTGTTCCCAAGTTGAAGCAGGTTGCCCGCGAGTCGAATCGGTACGTTTGGTCCCACTGTCCCCGGTGGAACGGAGACGATGAACGTCACATTGACGAGCGGCGCGCGCTTGATGCGGACGTCCTGCACCGGTGTATTGGAATTTTCCGCCACGGTCGCGCCTTGTTGAAATGTCTGATACATCCCATCCATGGCGTAAACGACGAGATTGTGGGGACCCCCGCGCAAGTCTGTGATCTGGAATCGTCCTGCCGCGTCGGTGAAGGCATGCACTCCGCCGGCGGTGACGAGGATATCCGGAATGGGCGCGCCGGTATCTGCATCCAGAACATTACCGCTGATGCTTCCGGTAAGTGTGTTGGCTTGTTTATCTGCCCAACTACTGACAGTATCGGTGATCTGTGTATTCCCGCTGATGTAAAAGAGGCGATACCGAATCGCTTGATCGCGGTTGGTATCTTCGTTGATGATCGTGTTCCCGTTCTTCCTCACATATCGATAACGGATGATCGCTTGGTCCCAGATCTCCAGTTCTTTGGTGTAGGTAACCGAATCCACCGGATTCATCGTGTATGGACTGGGGTTGTATGCAAGACCGGTGACTTCATCCACAACGGTGAGATCAATGGTTTCGCCCGGCCCCAAAGGTTCCGGCAAACGGACCGAGAATGTGACTTTCGCGCGTGGTGCCGGCGTTGAGGTGGGACCAGAGGGAATCTGTGTACTTACGCTTGGAGTTGGGAACGTGGGCCACTGGAATAACGAAATGGCACATGCCTGACTCAGCACTGCAAGGATGATGACAAAAAATAAAATTTGACGCGATAAACCTGGGCGTGACATCATGGCGTTCTCCTCTGTTTCGTTTGTTCTACCGCTTCCCCTTTTCCGGCGATATCTCCTCGTTCGGCTCCCTGTTCCCGCGCATCGCGGCGGCGATGAAACTCAAGCCGACACTGATGAAGTATAACAACACCATTGGCAACATGACCAGCCCCATATTCACCGGGTCGATGGTCGGTGTAACTGCCGCGGCAAGGATGGCGATGACGACGATGGCAAGCCTCCACTGTTGCGCCAGAACCTTCGGAGGTATTAAGCCAAAATAACTCAATATAAAGATCACCAACGGGAACTCGCAGAATACGCCGATCCACAACATCAGCCCGGTGATGAAACCGAAGTACTCCTTGGCGGTCCAGAACTGCGCGATCTCGGTGAATCCGCCGAGGAAAGGCAGCGCGGCGGGAATCAGCGTACGATAGGTGAACCAAACACCTGTAGAGAAAAGAATCGATGCGGCGGGAATCGCCAGCAGGCTGAATTGTTTCTCGCGTGCGGATAATCCCTTCGCGGCGAACAACCAGATTTCGAATGCGATGTACGGGAGGGCGATGATGATCCCACTCGTCAACGCGACGCGCATGAAGACACCGATCTCCTCCGTCACCTCGATGGCCTGTAAGTTGGTCAATCCGTTCACGGGTTTGGCAAGTAACTCCATCAATGGAACGGTGAAATAAAACGAACCCCCTACCATTAGAGCAATTCCGATAACGATGCGCAACAGATGCGCGCGTAAATCCTCGATGTGCCCCCAGAAATCTTTTTCCAGACTTTCCTTTGAATCAGTGGTGAGGAAGCCCCACGCGCGTCTCGCCAGCACGAACGGAGCCGCAAGGATTCGATAGAGCAGTACAAATGGAAATGTGACCGCGCGGAAAAGTCTTCGGAGGAATCTAGTCATTTGGTGTGGATGGTTCTTCCGCGGATTCGTTTTCAGCCTGCGAATCCCCCCCGGCTTTTGGTGGAGGTGGTTGCTGATAGGACTTTGGCTTCGACTGTGAAAACAGGGGCTTGCGCGGTCGTGGGTCGATCAGGTTTTTTGTTTCCTGTTCTGCTTCCCACAACTCCATGTTCGCCTCTCTCATCCACTTGCGAGGCAAATTGCTGAGTTCGTTCGATGTATCGCGCACCAGTTTCCAAAGTTCAGAATGGCTCATCTGGTTCAACCAATGACCGATCGTTTTGCCCGCCTGTTTCATTTGGCTGGGTCCCATCACGATGATGGCAATCAGGATGATGAAAACCAGTTCTGATGCGCCAATTCCCAGGATTTCCATATCAGACCTTTTGAAGGATTTGTTGAATGTCGTGCAAATGCTCGGCAAGCGACCCAAGTACGCCGTTCACGAAGCGCGGTGCAGAATCCGAGCCGTACAACTTCGCCAATTCCACTGCTTCGTTGATCGCCACTTTGATCGGTGTTTCGCGAAATACGGCAAATTCCCACAGCGCGATGCGAAGGATGTTACGGTCGATGGCCGCGATTTGTTCGAGGGGCCATTCCGGCGCGTATTTCGAGATCAGAATATCGAGGTTTTGAGTGATGGGAAGCACGCCAAAAATGATCTTGCGTGTGAATTCGGAGAGTTCCTCCGAAAGCGGAGTCTCCTCCAGCCGGGCTTTGAACACGTCGGCGGGAGGATGATTCGCGATATCCACTTCGTAAAGTACCTGCAGGGCGAGCGAACGCGCCCTGGTGCGGGGTTTCATTCCGACCGTGCCTCTCCGTCGGTGTAATCGATATTTTCAACATGCACTTCGATGGAACCGATGTCCATGCCAACCATATCCTGCAAGGCACGCGCCACCTGTTCCTGCACATTGCGGCTCACCTCGCGGATGTTCACATCCCTTTTCAACACAAGATACAGATTCGCCGTCACGAGGTTATCCTCGACTTCGATCCGCACCCCGTCATGGACTCCGCGCTTGAAGAGCCGGTTCACTCCGCCGGTGACGTTTGCCATGCGGCTGACGCCCGGCACGCTCAACGCCGACAGCCTCGCAATGGTGACGAGCACATCCGGTGAGATGGTGGTTTTATCAGTGGAGGTTGAGTCGGTCATGGTGTCTCCTTGAAGAGAATTGGAGATGTAGAGAATTTTCGTCAATTCACTACTCTCTACTCCTCTGTTTTTCTACATCATTGCCATTCCGCCGTCCACACCGAGCACTTGACCGGTGATGAACGCGGCTTGATCCGATGCCAAAAACGCTACAGCATAGGCGACTTCTTCGGGCTTGCCCTTGCGCGCCAGCGGAACCAGCTTGATTGCGGCTTCGAGCGTTTCAGGTGACATCGCGTCGAGGATTTCGGTATCCACGAACCCGGGTGCGATTGCGTTGACGGTGATGTTTCGCGCTGCCACTTCACGAGCCAGAGATTTTGTGAAAGCGATCTGGCCGCCTTTGGATGCGGAGTAGTTCGTTTGACCGGGGTTGCCCATCTGCCCGGCTACCGAAGCCATGTTGATGATTCGTCCTGTGCGCTTCCGCATCATGTGTTTGACCGCGGCTTTCGAGCAGTTGAAGGTGGATTTGAGATTCGTCGTGATGACCGAGTCCCAATCAGATTCGGACATCATCATGATAAGCGTGTCTTTTGTGATACCTGCGTTGTTGACAAGGATGCTCAAATCGCCGAATGTGTCAACCGCGAATTTGATCAAGGCTTCTGCTTGCTTGAAATCAGACACGTCCGCTTGAAACGCCGCGGCTTTGCCTCCTGCGGATTGAATGGCTTTCACCACTTCATCTGCGGCTTCAGAGGATTTGTTGTAATTGACGACCACTGCCGCGCCGCGCACCGCAAGTTCCAGCGCCAC
>DAOTZF010000414.1:0-16684 GCA_034434415.1 Anaerolineales bacterium
TTCGTTCAAAATATCTCCCAACGTCTCAACTACTTCCTTCACAACTTTCTTCTTCGCCACCAAACTTCGCAGGCGTTCGATGTTGGCTTGTGAGTATTTCGCTTTCGGCTTGCGCGGCGAAAACCGCTGGACAGTGCTTTCCTCGTCATATTTCTTGACGATGCTGTCGATCCAGCCGAAGCATAAGGCTTCCTCCACCGCGTTGTTGTACTCGATGCGCGGCTTACCCGTCGCTTTGCGCGGGTAGACCAACCAGATCTCGTTTTCGGTCTTGTAGTTCTTCTTGAGCCAGTTCCGCCAGTCTTTGGGATTTGTGATGTACAGGGTTTGGGTGATCTCCATAATCGTTACTTCAATTTCCCTTCAAAAAAATCACCGATGATCACAGCCATGGCGGCTGTTGTATGCGGACCCGACAGGGCGTATTGACAATGATTCGCTCCCTCCGCCTGCAAGTAGGTGGCTGAGACGCCTTGCGCAGTGAGCGCGTCTCTTAGCCTGTGAGCCTCGTTCTGGTAATGTTCAACTTCGGATGCGATCAGAAGAAAGGGTGGGTCGTCTGCTGAAACAAAGGTGACAGGACTTAGTTGAGCCATCAATGGATCGTCGAACGATTTGATGCCATGGATTTGCTCGAGTTCGCCCGGTGCGTCTGCATAGTTGGTGCCGAAATCGGCGATGCCATCGAACATGACGACAGCCTGCACGCGGCTGGATTGATCCGCGAAACCCATATCTCCCTCCATGCCGGCGCTTGCATCGGTCACGCCGATCATGGCAGCCATGTGCGCGCCGCGGCTGCAACCGAACACGCCGATCTGATTCGGGTCAATGCTGAATTGCTCCGCGTTGGCGCGCAAATAACGGATCGCGCACTTCGTCTCCTCGATCCCTTTCGGAAGTTTGAAGTCGGGCGGCTCGCGCCAGTCTACGCTCGCCACGGCAAACCCGCGCTCGACCAAAGGACGAATCAATTCCGAAGATATTTTCGTATGAACGAGAAGAGGCGTTGGCGTGCGCATTGGCTTCGTAGGTAGCGTAATGGTCATCTTTAGGGGCAGAACGCCATCCATGCAATAGTGGACATCAAAATAAGATGTTGCCCACTCCACGCTGCGCGGCTCGGGCAGCGGTGTGAGAAACGCAGGTGCGGGTGGATTAACGGCCGTGCATGAAACCACGACGAGGCTCAAGATCGTCAACAACTGATTTTTGTAGAGGTTCATAACTTATTCCTTTGGGTTTTGTAATTCATTACCAGCCTCGATTTTGCCAGTCTTGCTGTCTTTCCTCGCGGAAGCGCTGCACCCATTCTTCGGAAACAGAGTCTGCTAATTTTATCAGCGCGGGAGGGGCAGGTGTCGCCGAGTGCGAGTCAAGTTCAAGGTAATCCAGAATCGTTCGAACAGTTCCTTCATAGTCCAGAACAAGATCCTCGTAAAAAATATTCAGTGGCTTGATCCTGCCTTCGGCAAAGAATTCCTGTATGCCTGCTTCGCGCATGGAACACTCGTTGTAGAGATGGTTGATGGCATCGAATGAATAGGCATTTGAGAGGTCTGCTGGCTTTCGCGGTTCTTCGACTGCCACGTGCCATTCGCCCGATTGGATCGCCCTCCACCATGAGACCGCGAGTCGCACTTTGTTGCGGCGTGTCATAAAAATGTGACGGTGGTTGGGGAAGATGTGCTCCCAAACTGCAGTTCGGCGCGTTTCCGCTGGCGGGCAGGCAGGGAACTTTCTGAGCGTTTCGATCAATTGACTGAAATGTGGTTCGTAGTAGGAGTGGTTAATCCCGAATACACCATTCTCTGTGCTTCCAAGTTTCCACAAATACTCTTGAAGGTCAGCATGTGAGGATTGATGAAAGAATGCCAACAGGTCAGGTTGGCAGTTGAACCATTCGCGCGGCTTTCCTGCACAATACCCGTGGATTCGAGCGCCTTGCACAACAAGGTGCTTCCCGTCCGCTGGCTGAACCAGATGGTGTACGATGATCGCGGTTTCATACTCCCGCAATTATACTGATAATTAAAACCAGAACTCCCAACCCGCGTGGATTGGGAGTCTTCTCTTCGATTATTTACAAGTTAGTTCGGGTGGATCAGCATCACCGGGATGTGTGCATGGTGGACGATCTTATCCGCCACACTGCCCATCAGCCAGCGTTTGATGCCAGTCCGCCCATGAGTGGACATGGCGATCAGATCCGCGTGAGTTTGCTCCGCCGCTTCGAGGATCGTGTCTGGGACGGGACCTTCCCTAGTGAGACCCGTTGCCTTCACGTGATCCTTTGCCAGTTTATTTACGGTTTCGTTCACGTATTTCGTGGCTTCCTCACGGATATCGTTGCGAATTGTCGCAGTGACCAGCGGATCAAGGCTGATATATTCCCCGGCAGGGATGATCGGGACGCGCAGGATGACGAGTTCGGCGTTTTCCAATTTTGCCAGCGCTTCTGCATGAGGGAGGACGGCTTCCGCCATTTCCGAGCCATCCAACGGGACGAGGATCTTCTTGTACATAGGACATCTCCTTTGTCTGAATAATTGATTCAGCAAACTGTTCTTCTATAAAATACTCTTTGCGCGCCAGGAATTCAAGTGACAAAATTCGTATCTTTTCCATGTGAATGGGCTATATAATTAATGCATGAGCATTTTTGTCGGTTGCCCCATCTGGTCGTTCAAGGGTTGGGTTGGAAATTTCTATCCCAAGGGCACAACATCTTCTGAGTTCCTGCGCGAATATGCAAAACGTCTCACGACCATCGAAGGCAGCACCACGTTTTATGCCGTCCCTGCGGCAAAGACGATTCAACAATGGGTTGAACATACACCTGAGAACTTCCGCTTTTGTCCGAAGATTCCCAAAGCCATCAGCCATGAGGGCAAGTTGATGGATTACGTGGATCGCGCCCGCGCCTTCGTGGATGTGATGCAGGGACTCGGTTCGCGGCTGGGACCCATGTTCCTGCAATTGCCGCCTCGTTACTCGCCCAAACTGCTCGATGACCTTTCGGCGTTTCTCTCCACCTGGGACTCGTCCGTACGCCTTGCGGTGGAAGTCCGCCATTTGGATTGGTTCGATTCTCCGCATGATGAATCGCTCGATGATTTACTGACGAGTCATAACATGGCGCGCGTGACGATCGACACGCGTCCGATCCGCAGTTTGGCTGGGGATGAAAGTCTGGCAGGGTCAACCTACGAAAGCTTGCTCGAAGCCCGCGAGCGCAAACCAGATGTCCCCGTAGTGCCGAAGCGCACAGCCGATTTCGTCTTCGTCCGCTACATTGGGCATCCGCACATGGATGTGAACCGTCCGTTACTTGAGGAGTGGGGGAGTTATTTTGCCAGGCAAATTAAAGCAGGTGCAGACGTGTTCGTGTTTTGTCATTCACCCGATAATATGATCGCGCCGTATTTGTGCAAGGAGTTGCATCGCCTGGTCGCGGAGAAAGTGGACGTTGAGCCATTGCCGTGGGATTCAGCGGGCGAAGGGTTGGAGCAAGGGAGGTTGTTTTGATGAAAAAAATATTCTTGCCGTTGATCTTTCTTCTCGCGCTTCTGCCTTTTCAATTTGTGCGCGCACAGGAGTCAGTGCCCACACCTGCCGAGCTTATCAATGAAGTGAATGCCCTGCGGCTTGCAAATGGGTTGAACGCGCTGGCTGTGCACCATGTGTTGATGCAGATCGCGCAGGATCAGGCGAATGGGATCGCTTCGGGTAACCCCGGTCACTGGCGGCCCGAAAACATGACACTCGGTCAGTGGATGATGTCGCTGGGTTACCCGCTATCAGGTGATTTATCACAGGATGGCTATCGTTCCGAAAACTGGGTGTCTGGGCAAAGCGCACACGATGCGGTACAGGCGTGGCTGGGTGATGAACCTCACACGAACACCATGCTTTCGCCCTATCGAAGTGATATCGGTGCCGGCGTTGTCGCGGTCGAGGATGGTTATATCTTTGTCATTGAAACGGCATTGCGAACCACGAGCGGGCAGATGCAATCGAACGCGGCGGCAATTCTCACCGGCATTCCGCTCACCCAACAGGCGTATAACGCCGGCGCAACCCTCGCTGCAGAAAATGGAACCCTCCCGCAGTATTCGCTTCCCGTCAGGGTCAGCACTGCGAACCCGGGCGGAGACGTGGTTCACGAGGTGCAGTATGGCCAAACATTGTGGAGCATTGCCATCACCTACGGCACCACGATCAAAGAAATTCAACGGTTGAACAATTGGTATGGGGAAACCGTGTATGTGGGACAGCAACTGCTTGTGATGAAAGGAGCCACGCCTCCTCCGCAGGTGATGCCTGTTTCCGCCACGTCGACGATTATCGCGCCTCAGCCAACGGCTACTGCGACCCTAACCGCCGCCTCGACGGCAACCCAAATCAAACCGATCACCACAAAAAGCCCGCAAGAGTTGACGCTCAGCGTGGCAGGGATTGCTGTTGCAGCGTTGGTCCTGGGTGCCGTCTTTGCTTTCTCGCGCAAGCGGGAAGAGTGATCTCGTTTACGATCTCTCCACCCATCCTGCGCGCCACGCAGGTGCGTCGAATGGCTCAGGCCAGAACTCCACTTGCTTCCAGATCTTCCCGTCGCGAATCGTGGAAAAGGTAATCGCGCGGTCCTGCCGCTCGCCGTCGCTGACCGAAACGTCCGATACAACGACATCGTTTTCAACCGCAATGGCGTTGATTTTGAATCGCCATTCTCCCTTGGCGGGGAAATTCGTGTTGATCAGGGCAAAGTTTTCACGCCCGCGAATCACTTCGCCAGATTGAGGCCATTCGAGGGTGAATTCATCGTGCAAGAGTCCGGCGACGGCATAAAAATCGTTCGTTGCCATGGTTGCCCAGAAGTTTTCGATGACCTGTCTGTTGTTCATGTTTTCCTTCTGACCTTTAGAATCGCGATCTTGGTGGAATGGTTGAACGGGGCGGGATCGGTGATCGGTTCGCGGATGACGTTATACCCGACAAAACTTTGTGGCACGGGAATCAATTCTGCGATTTCCAGGTAGCCATCTTTGCTCAAGGTTTCGAGGGTTTGCAAATACTCCCTGCCGCTGACAAACAGCGCGTTGTTAATGGCAACTAAATATCCTCCGTCATTAACCAACGGCCTCACTTTGTTGATGAGTCGTGCACTTTCCTTTTCCTGATCCACTTTTCCTTTGGACGTGGAAGAAAAGAACGGCGGGTCGAGAATGACGCAATCGAAGAATTGTTTCGAGTTTTTGAAGCGGCTGACGGCAGGGAAGAAATCCTGTGCAAGGAAATCGCTTTTGTTTACTGAAAAACCGTTCAATGAGTACGATCGCTTTGCCAGATCGAGAAATCTATGATTGCGGTCCACTTGAACGACGCGGTTTGCGCCTCCCGCCAACGCGGCGACGCCGAAACTGCCCGTGTAAGCAAATGTGTTCAAGACGGTTTTGCCGTGCATATTCTCGGTTAGCCATTTCCGCAGGAGGCTTGTATCGAGGTAGAAGCTTGTATCACGGTTCATAGCCAGGTCGAGAGCGTACCAAACCCCATGTTCTTTGATTTTTTCATCCGCAGTACTGCCGAACAGCATCTGTCCGCGTGTTTCCTGCAGAGTCTTTCCGTTTCGGGTTTTCATCATCCCAGCGCGCAACCAGGGGAGTCTCTCGCGAACGATCTCTTGTGCGGTATGCACGAGCCGCAAACCTTCGCCGGGATCATCTGCATAGTTTTGGAAGACTGCTGTCTCGCCGTAAATATCGATCGTCAGTTCCGGGATTCCCTCGGTGAATCCGTTGAAGAGGCGAAACGCTGATTCGTGAGGCGCTTGTAGCAGTTCATTCCGTGCCTCGATTGCCTGCTGAAGATTGGAGTCCATTCGGCTATTATACGACCCAGCCGTCCCGCCGGTGTGAGGCGTCGAATCGTTCCAGTGTTTTAGAATTGGCTAAGAGTTCCGGTTACTTGTTGTGCCCAAATTGCTTTTGGGGTACACTTTTCCGCATTGTATTTATCTTTTGAGGTGATGTATGTCCATGACTGAATCGACCCCGCAGGATCCAAAGAACAACATTATCAAATCAGGTGACGAAAAGGCGAAACAGAATCGCGCTGCGTACCAAGCCAAAGCCTCCAGCGACCTATACGGTGGAATCGGATGGGCAGTCGGTTTGTTCATTACACTGTTTATTTCGACTCCATTGATCTGGGTGCTGACCTCGAACGCCACACGCTCAACGCGTGATCAGGTTCTTACATTAGGGATTGCCATCGCCTGGTGGTTGAACCCGCTATCGCTCGGCGGCTTGGGTTATATCTTTAGCAACCTGCGTTCATGGCGATTCTGGACGATCCTCGCGATCGCGTTTTGGGCGTTCGTAAATGTGCTGGTCTCCGCCGCCATCATCGATGAGACCGCTCGCATACTTATCGCCAATGGGTTGATCCTAACGGGATACATCCTGTTCGCGTTGTTTATCTTATACATTCAACTGCGAGTCTTCCTGTGGGCGGCGGCGGGGAAGCCTGCCCGCTTCTTCTTCGGACTGTTGGGCTGGGCTGCCCTTAACGGCTTGGTCTACTGGGCGATCATCAACCCGGAAGTGTTGAACGCCGTCCTCCTCTTTTTGGCTTTGCTCTTCCGAATCCTGTTTGCGATTGCTTTTGTGGTCATTCAGTTCGTGGCGATTTTCTGGTTCATGGCGCGCTCACGTGTGGAGATCATCCGTCCCGGCGATCCGAAGACGATCACCTTTGACGATTACAAGGGTCAGCCGAACCTGTTGAAGATGGTCCGGCAGTGGATTTCATTGCTGTCCGACCGCTCGCAATTCCAGAAAATGGGAGGGCAGTTCATCAACGGCTTGTTATTGTACGGAGAACCGGGCACTGGCAAGACGTTGCTTGCCAAGGCGATGGCTGGAGAGGCGGGTATCGCCTTTATCTCCATGGAAGGATCTGGATTCCGCGCCATGTTCTGGGGTGTTGACGTGTTGAAAATGATTCGCTTTATCGGGCAGGCGCGCACTCTGGCAAAGGAATACGGCGCGTGCATAGCGTACATAGATGAAATCGATGCCGTAGGCACCTCTCGCGGAGCAGTAATGGGTGGCATGATGGGTGGTATGGGCGGTATGGGAGGCGGAACCGGTGCGCTCACACGCCTGCTATATGAAATGGACGGCATAGGCGAGTTAAGTCGTTGGGAGAAAATTCGCGCCCGCTGGTATCAATGGCGCAAAAAACCTGTCCCGCCGCGTGATTGGCATATTCTCTTCATGGGTTCCACGAATCGTCCCGATGTTCTCGACCCTGCTTTGACCCGCCCGGGTCGTTTTGACCGCACGGTGGTGGTGAACAAACCTGATCGTACCGGTCGCCGTGAGATCGTGAAATACTATTTGAATAAGATAAAGACCGATGATACGGTTGATGTTGAAGCCATTGTCAGTGATACAGCGTGGGCGACTCCGGCGAGGATCATGTCTGCTCTGACGAAAGATGCAGTCCGCTTAGCGCTGTTCGATGGTCGTGAAAAGGTATCCCAGCAGGATATCGAACTCGCCTTTCAAGAGCAGGCGATGGGGTTGGAAAATCCCGTCGAGGAAATGCAGGAAGATCAGCGCCGGCAGATCGCATATCATGAAGCGGGTCATGCCATTGTGCAATATTATCTGCGGCCCGATGAACGCATCGTGCGTGTGAGCATCGTACGCCGTTCCGATGCGTTGGGATATGTTCTTCCGGTACCAAATTACGATATTTATTCACTGCCGTTGCGGACGTTCATTGCAGACATCCTTGTTTCGATGGCGGGGCACGTGGCAACCAAGTTGTTCCTCGGCGAATATTGGACCGGAGCAACCGGAGACTTTCGAAGTGTTAGGTCGCGCTTATGGCAGTTGGGTCACTACGGGTTTTTTGGTCCTCCGCTTGATCGGTTTGAGGAAAGTGTTCGCATGGACAAAGAGAAAGTTGAGCGGATCGAAAAGTTCTGGGGAAAGTTGGAAGAAAAAACGCAGAAGATTCTGCTCGACCATTCAGCAGAAGTTCACGCGGTTGCCAAAGCATTGCTCGAGAGAAGCGATCTGACGGGTAGGGAATGTATCGAGATCATCAAATCTGCGGCAAATGGACGTAAACCGGTGGACTTTGAAAACATGTTGAAGGCATTTGTCGAGGAATCCATCGTGAACGGAAATGGAAAGAATGGCAAGAACGGAAAATCGCCTGCGAAAGCAAAACCGAAAGCAAAGGCGAAACCCAAAGCAAAGGCTTAAGCAAAACAGGTGGAGCCATGGCCCCACCTGTTTTTATTTGTCTTGCCGGGATTCTATCTCCAAGACCAGAAGGCGATGAATCCCTGGGCGATCACGCGCGGCTCCAATTGACCGGAGGCGGCGACAACCGCGATTCCGGGAGTGCCGTCCTGGCTAACGAATGAAAGCACAAGGTTGTTGCTATCTGGCGACCAGATCGTGGCTGATTGGTGATATTGGTCAAAGTAGGGGAGGATGGCAGAGAATTGACTCGTCGGTCGGAACGTAAACAATTCCTTGGTTTCTCCTGAAACCGTATCGAGCATGTGCAATTCGAGCACAAGTTGCGGGTCGCTTTGCGAATCTTCTGGAGAAACGAGCAAAGGTTTGAAGTAGGCAAGTTTACGGCTATCCGGCGACCAGAAGAACGCAAATACATCCGTATCCTGGAAAAAATCCTCCGAGGTGGCGAGCTCTGTTACATGAAGGGTGCCTAACGCGCCGGCGCTGATCGCTTCACTCCCCTCGATATGCGCGACCAATTCTGAATCCGGTGACCATGCGAATGCTGTGTTGATATCGAATGTCGCGATGGATTTTTCGAATTCCCCGGCTGAGTTGAGGAGGACGAGTTCCTTGCCGTCATTCTCCGAGGCTCGTGATAGGAGGATACGGCTCCCATCGGGTGACCAGGCTGGGGCTTGGAAGGAAGCGGGTGTCGATTCCAAGCTATCCTCGATGATATCCGAATCCACTTGAAGAAAGGCGAGTCGTTCTGGCCCGGTGGTTTCACTACCTGTGTGGATGATCATTGTTTTTCCATCCGGTGCCCATGACCAATAAAACGGCGAACCGGTGTCGAGGGTGACGAGTCCATCACCATTAACCCCTGCGCTTTGCAGGACTATTGTAGAACCATTCGCGCTTGAGTTAAGAAATGTAACTTGCTCATTGTCCGGCGACCAGTAGAGATAAAACGGGAATTCGGACTCGCTCGAAAATACTTCTGTTGTTGTCCCCTCGTCCACAGCGTGAATGAACATGGTCGCCCCGGTTTGCGAGCGTGCACTGCCGCTTGCATCGACGAACGCGAGTTGCGTGCCATCATGTGACCATGTGGGATATTGATAAAAGAGAAAGTCTCCAGTGCCATCGGGTAGGACGGCATCGTCCGTAATTGCATCGGGATCATTGCCGCTTTGGTCGGTGATATAAACATTCCCATCCAGTCCGATATACGAGATCAACCCTACTTTACGTTCTAGGAAAGGGAGCAACGGGCTTTGTGGGACCTGCACGCCCTGCGGCACACAGGCAACGAGGAATAGAGCGAACATCATTAAAGGAATTATTTTTTTCATCATTCTGTACCCAAAAGTTCCAGCGCTTTGTCGAGGACCGGATCGTTGCCCGGGATGACATCATCCCAGCCCGCTTCGACCGGGTATTTCGGCTGGACTCCACTTAAGCCGATATCGTCACCGTTCGGCAATTTGAACGAAGTGGTCTCGATGAAGACACGCGATCCATCCGGCAGGTAAAAGCCTGTAGCTGTTTCGACCGCGCCGGGAGTCGATTCGCCGATCACGAAGGCGCGTTCATTTGCCTGAAGTGAAGCAGCAAGGATCTCCGGGAATCCATTTGTATTTTGTCCCACCAAGACGACCAATGGCACAGACTGCGACCCGAACAGGTCCTGCCCGTTCACTCTCAGCGTTTGTTTTTGACTGACATTGTTGTAGAAATCACCAACGAGGCCGTTGTGAAACATGGTCATCAGTTCCTGCAGGGGCCAACCCGCCGACGAACCAGCCACGCGCAAGTCCAGGATCAATCCTTCCAGTTGTTGATTGGTAGAGAATGTCTGTAAATTTGCGAGCACATCTTCGAGCAATGTATCGTACGTGATAGGCGGAAACAGAATGTATCCGTACTTCGTACCCTCGATTTGTCGCGCTTCAAGCTGTCCCCGGCTGACGAGCTCAGCACGTGTGACCTCGATAACTCGTTCCGCGGAGCCGGGAGTTTGCACGTTTAAAGTGACGGTGGATCCTGCCGGTCCGCGTACACGTTTGACCACATCTATTCCCTCTTCGAGAAGAATCGGGTTTCCATCTATTTCGAAAATGCTATCATGCGGGCGGATGCCTGCTTCTTCCGCTGGCGAACCTTCAATGACACCCAGGACAACGATGTGCGGCGTTTCCTCCGCCTGGAATCCAACGAAGGCGCCGATTCCTTCGTATGTGGAGGTGTCAGCAGTGTCCGATTCGATTCGTTCTGCCCGTGATTGGTACACCAAGCTGCCTTCAGGCAGCTCTGTTTCCAGTGATCGCATAAGCGCAATGAATTCATCGTTGGTCAGACCGTCATCCACTTTTGCGTTGTACTTTTCGCTCAGCGAGAGCCAATCCACATTCGCGGTCTCATAATAGATATAGTTATCCCTGAATATTTGCCATAGCGCTTCAAGCGTCCGTGCCTGATGCTCGGCAGGTGAGTACCGCGGACCAAAATCGCCGCTGGAAGTTTCTTCATCAGTGGAGATAAATCCGGCGCAGGAGGTTATCACAGGAGTTAATAACAAGAATACCAAAAGGAAGAATTTGATTTGTCTTTTCATACGACAACCTCGTCAAAAAGCGGATTGGCAAATACTCCCCTTTGAACATATCGGCGAATTGTACTCTTCTTATCGGGACTTACGAGAGCACTTAAACTTTCCTAATGTTTTTTGGGTTGAGTACTGAGATCAACCGGTCTTTTCCTTGCAGGGCATCAAAGCTCTCGTCCAGTTGAACCCATATAAAACTACGATATGCGGAGTATGGATCAATGCGGACAACGACACCGGCAAACCAACCTTCGGCCTTCCAGAACCCGGGAGTTAGGCATACCTCCACCCGGTCCCCGACTTTGATCTCCTCAGCCATTTCGTTTTGCTAATACATACATCCCTGCGCCGACGACCATGGCAATGCCTCCGTTGATCGCCCATTGCGGGTCGCCGGTCATATAGCTGCCGGGCAGAACATTGATTCCCTGCAAAAACCAGACCAAGCCTGCCAGAAAAGTAAATATGCCAATGATGGTAATCGCTGACTTCATGGATTTTCCTTTCAAAGATTTTCGGAGGATTATACTCTCGCCTCTCTCCGCCAATCAGGGTGATCCAACTTCCCACACGGACTCGACGCGTACGCGTTTCGAGGTACAATATAGAACGTACGTTCATATAATCCCTACCTACACAAACCAAAAATGGAATTCAAACTTCAAGCACCCTTCCAGCCCATGGGCGACCAGCCCGAAGCCATACGCGGACTCGTGGATGGCGTCCGTGCCGGTAAAAAACATCAGGTCTTACTCGGAGCCACCGGCACCGGCAAGACCTTTACGATCGCATCGGTGATCCAGGAATTGCAAAAACCCGCCTTGATCATGGCACACAATAAGACCCTTGCTGCTCAGTTGTATGCCGAATTCAAGGAATTCTTCCCGGAGAACGCGGTATCGTATTTTGTTTCCTACTATGATTATTACCAGCCTGAGGCGTACGTCCCGCGGCACGACCTGTACATTGAGAAAGAAACCCAAATCAACGAGGAGATCGAACGCCTGCGGTTGGCAGCAACGACCGCATTGATTTCAAGGCGCGATGTGATCATTGTTGCTTCTGTGTCCTGCATTTACGGTTTGGGCTCACCGGAAGAATTCGGCAAAGGGACAGTGACTCTAAAGGTGGGGGAGGTATATCGGCGAAATGCCCTTCTGCGGCAATTGATCGAATCACAATACCAGCGTAACGATATGGATTTAAAGACGGGCACGTTCCGGGTCCGCGGCGATACGCTGGAGATCATACCTGCCTATGAAGATAAAAAAGCATTTCGCATCACCTTCTTCGGCGACGAGGTTGAACGGGTCATGCAATTCAACCCGGTCACAGGGGAAGTGTACGAAGAACCGAACGAGGTCTCGATCTACCCTGCCAAACAATATCTAACCGCCGCCGACAAAATGAAAGATGCCATCGCCGACATAGAAGCCGAGTTGGATGAACGGTTGAAACTCTTCAAAGAGACAGGGAAACACCTCGAAGCACAACGGATTGAACAGCGCACACGCTATGACCTCGAAATGCTCAAAGAGGTTGGCTATTGTTCAGGCATCGAAAACTACTCACGACATCTGGATCGCCGCGCGGCAGGCACCCACCCGTGGACGATGATCGACTTTTTGCCGAGCGATTACCTGCTCGTCATTGACGAAAGTCACATGACCGTGCCGCAAATCCGCGGCATGTACAACGGTGATCGCGCTCGCAAGGAAACTCTTGTCGAATACGGATTCCGTTTGCCGAGTGCAGTGGACAACCGCCCGTTGAAGTTCGAGGAATTTGAAGAGGTGATGGGCAACACGATCTACACATCTGCCACACCAGGACCGTATGAGATGGGACACGCGGAACAGGTTGTCGAGCAGATCATCCGCCCGACGGGTCTCGTTGACCCCGAGGTGGAGGTGCGTCCGACCAAGGGGCAGGTGGACGATCTTATTGGTGAGATCAGGCAGAGGGTGGAAAGAGGCGAGCGCGTCCTGGTGACAACGCTGACGAAGAGGATGTCCGAGGATTTGTCTGAGTACCTTCAAGAATTAGGGATGAAAGTCCATTATCTTCACTCGGAAGTGGAAACGCTCGAACGCGTGGGGATTCTGCGCGACCTTCGTTTGGGTGTCTTCGATGTGTTAGTGGGGATCAATCTTCTGCGCGAAGGGTTGGACCTCCCCGAAGTGTCACTGGTCGGGATTCTCGATGCGGATAAAGAAGGATTTCTGCGATCGGATACCGCGCTCATCCAGACGATCGGCCGCGCCGCGCGTCACATCAACGGGCGCGTGATCATGTACGCAGATAAGATGACCGATTCGATGAGGCGTGCGATTGACGAAACGAATCGCCGCCGCGCCAAACAGGTGAAATACAACACGGAGCATGGGATCGTGCCGATCAGTATACATAAAGCCATCCACGACCTGACCGAGGAGTTTTCACAGAAAGCTGTTGCGGAAATGCGTGGTGAATATAAAACAAAACCATCCGGCGACCTGCCCCGCAATGAGCTGAAGCAGATCATTCACGAAATGGAAAAGCAGATGAAGGAAGCGGCAAAGAATTTGGAATTCGAGCGGGCTGCCGCGTTGCGCGATGAATTGTTCGATTTGAAAAGTCTGCTTGCTGAGGATGAGAACCTGAAGCCCTGGGAGAGGATCAAATTGATGGCGGGCGAGGAGTAAGCATAAAAGACCTGACGAGTCAAACGACCCGTCAGGTCTTTTATGTTATGCACACCTGAACATTTATTTCATTTCAGCTACAAGCACTGCATCTGCTGTTGTGCCATCCGGGAAGGTGATCACATAGGTCGTATTGATCTTTCCATCTCCTACAACGCCTGTGTACGTGAGCAGCGGGACCATTCCGCCAGCGACGTTTTTGAATTCGCCGGTGATGTTGCCATCCCCGTCAATCAGCACATTCATTTCGCCAAAATGAGGATCATTGCCAGTGATGCGCGCGAAATATTCGTCATAGGTCGCGTAGATCGTCGCGGGCGGTGGGTCACCCAAACCGAGGTAATTCCCTCCCATGTCCAATGTCAGTGCAACGGTTTTGTTGGCTTCATCCACTACGAAATCGAAGGTGGCGGGACCTGTTGCGCCGGTTTTTGAGTTAGTCCACGAGCCATCGTAGTGACCCGCGAATTTGAACACATCGAGTGGCGTGGCATTCGCGGGCGGTGTGGGTTCGGCGCTTCCACACGCGGAAAGCACAAGAGAGAAAATGATCACAAGCGGGATTGTAATTCGTTTGAACATGACTGCTCCAGGGTGATTGTGTAGATACGGGATTATAGGTTTTTGGAGGACGCGCGTCAACCTGACTTTAGTTAAGCGAAATTTCCCCGGGCTTAAAAAGAAACCTGAGAAGCATCGTTGTGGGTATGCTTCACTTCCTTGATGTCGCAATACAATAAAGAGGGAGTGCAGCCCTCGCATTCCAACTGCAGGGTGGCATGCTGAATGTTGTACTTGTGCAAGAGGATTCCATTGATCTGGTTCTGAAGGCTCGATCCAGCACTGACAGAAATATCCCCGGTGCGAATGTGAGCGGTAAGCATTCGCGTATTTTCACTAATGCTCCACACGTGCAGGTCGTGCACTCCTTGCACGCCGTCTATACTCAACACATCATCAACCATAGCTTTGACATCGATATTTTCGGGTGTGCTCTCCAGCAGGATGTCGATGCTTTGGCGCAGGATGCTCCATGCATTCCACAGGATGAGTAAACCGATCAGGACACTGACGAACGGATCGAGCCAGTTCCAACCTGTGATAAGGATGATCACGCCGGCAAGGACTGCGCCCAGCGTGGATACGACATCTCCCATTAAATGGAGGAACGCGCTCCGTAGATTCAGATCATGCTCGCTTCCCTTTTTGACAAGGAGAGCTGTTCCCAGGTTGATAACAAAAGCGATCCCGCCCACGCCGATCAAAACGGTTGTGTTGACTTCGGGTGGAGCGAGAAAACGATGCCAGGCTTCATAAAAAATTCCGAGTGCGATTATGACCAGGGTTGTGGAGTTGACCAACGCGACAAGGATTCCTGCTCGGTGGTAGCCGAACGTTTTTCTTGCATGAGCAGGTTTGAGCGCGAGACGGAGCGCATACCAGCTTAATCCGAGGGCTATGACATCGGTGAAGTTGTGTGCTGCGTCGGTCAGCAGGGCGAGGCTGTTACCCCAAGCCCCTGCAATGAACTCAACAATGACGAAAATCGCTGTGAGCCCGACCGACCATGCGAGTCTCCTATTGGTTTGTTTGGCGATATCGCCGAAATGTGAATGAGGGTGAGCGTGCATGGTTATCCGTGTTTTACATGATCGAGACCCAGAAGATACAGCTTTTTAACATGGTCATCGTCCAGCGAATAAAAGACCTGCCTGCCAGTTTTTCTCCCGCGTACCAACCGCATGTGGCGAAGTCCGCGTAATTGATGTGAGACCGCCGATTCGCTCATGCCTGTCCTTTCGGCAATATCGCTCACATTCATGTCTTGTTCCAGCAAAGTAGAAATAATGCGCACGCGATTTACGTCACTGAGGGCGCTGAAGAGTTCGGCAAGTTGAATGGCTTTGAGTTCAGTGAGTTTCATAATATATGAATATATGAGCAAGTATTCATATATTACTGCCAATGAAAAAAACTGTCAAGCCGACGAAACTCATTATGCCCAGCCCAAAAGCCGCGCTACGCTGGCGGTCAGGAACGTGACAAGGAACGCAACCCCTAGCGTGATCACCACACTGACCGTAGCCCATTTGTAGCTCTTTGTCTCTTTGTAAATGGTGATGATGGTTGTGGCGCACGGGTTATGTAAAAGGGCAAATAACATTAAATTAACTGCGGTGAGCATCGTCCAACCATTGCCATTGACCAGCAGATCGTAAATGCCGGCACTCGTGCCGGGTCCGTCCACCATCATCCCTGCGCCGAGGTAAAGCATCATCATGGTTGGAACAACGATTTCATTGGCAGGGATGGCGATGATGTACGCAAGCAATATCACGCCGTCGAGTCCAAGCAAAAGCCCAAACGGGTTGAGCCATTGAACAATGGCGCTGGCAAGCGAACCGCTTCCGTAAGGAACATTTGCCAGGATCCATATCACAGCACCGGCAGGGGCGGCGGTTTGCATCGCACGCCACAAAACGAAGATAGTTCGATCAATGATTGATGTGTAGAATATACGGGCGATATTTGGTCTTCGATACGGCGGAAGTTCAAGGGTAAATGCGGAGGCTTCACCCTTCAAGATCGTACGCGACAACAGCCAGGACATCAAAAATGTGAAACCAACACCGATCAACACCACGCCGACAACTGTCCCTGCGGCGACGAAGGATGTCAAGGCTGGGGGGAAGGCTGCAGCCACAAAAACAGTGGCAAGCATAATTAAAGTCGGGAAACGCCCGTTGCAAGGCACGAAGTTGTTTGTCAGGATCGCGATCAAGCGTTCACGTGGCGAGTCGATCACGCGAGTCGCAACCACCCCGGCGGCATTACATCCAAAACCCATTGCCATCGTCAACGATTGTTTGCCATGCGCCCCGGCTTTTTTGAAGAGCCAATCCAGGTTGAAAGCGACACGCGGCAAATAGCCAAGGTCTTCGAGAAAAGTGAAGGCTGGGAAAAAGATCGCCATCGGCGGCAACATCACGCTGATCACCCATGCCAGGCCGAGGTATACACCATCCCAGACAAGGCCGGTAACCCACCAGGGGATGAAGACTGCAGACTCGAACAAAGCACGCCCCCAATCCCCAATTCCGAAGAGTACGTTGGCAATCGCTTCCGAC
>DAOTZF010000415.1:0-9476 GCA_034434415.1 Anaerolineales bacterium
GCCGAGAATCGGCAAGCCTGTTTTGAAAATAAAATCCTGTATGAACGGTGCGCTCTCTTCATAGACGGAGCGCGGTCCGCCGGAGAGGATGAATCCCTTCGGGTGAATGGAGAGAATCGTTTCTTGCGAGGCATCCCAAGGGAACAGTTCGCAATAGACATGCGCCTCCCTCACGCGCCGGGCGATGAGTTGGGCATACTGTGAACCGAAATCTAAAATCGCGATTGAGTTCATTTTGGTGCTTGTAAGGACACAAAGGGGCGAATAACCGTCATGATCCCTTTAGGATTTGATGTGCCCCTACTTGAATTCAATCATCCCATCTTCCATCTTTGTGATACACGCCAGCGACTCGACCGGCACCCCCAGCGACCCCAGCGCATCACGCCCGCCCTCGAACGATTTTTCGATCAACGCGCCGATGCCAACCACCTTTGAACCCGATGCTTCGGCGAGACGGACCAAACCCAAAATCGTTTGACCGCTCGCGAGGAAGTCATCAATAATGAGCACGCGTTCGTTGTTCGCCAGATACTCCGGCGAAACAATTAACTCGACAGTTCGACCTTTTGTGTGCGAAGGCGCGAGCGTGAGATAAACCTGATCGGGCATGGTGATCGGCTTGGTCTTGCGCGCGTACACCACCGGCAAACCAAGATGGATCGCCGTCGTCAGGGCGGGGGCGATGCCGGAGATCTCGGCGGTCAGCACCTTGGTCGCCTGAACCGAGGCGAAGCGCCGCGCAAACTCGCGTCCACAGGCGTCCATCAAAAGAGGATCCACTTGATGATTGACGAAACTGTCCACTTTCAAAATTCCCCCGCCGAGATTCTTTCCATCGCGCAAGATGCGCTCTTTAAGTTCCTTCACAGTGCCTCCGAAATATCAAAAATTGTACCACCACGCCCCTCCGTCCTTCGGAAAGGGTGGGGCTGGTTGTGTTAGAATCTTTTACCGTGACCGAAATCGTGCTGGCATCGAACTCCCCGCGCAGGCGGCAACTGCTTGCACTTGCGGATTTGAATTTTATCGTTACGGTCGCGGACATCGACGAAACCGTGCATGAGAACGAATCGCCCGCCGATTACGTCCTACGACTTGCAGAAACCAAAGCCCGCACGATTGCGAACGGGATGGATGCGGATCGAATCGTCCTTGCGGCGGATACGACCGTGGTGGACGGACGCGACATCCTCGGCAAACCCGGCGAGGATGCGGAAGCCTTTGCCATGCTGACTCAGTTGCGCGGGCGAACGCATCAAGTGTATACAGGCATCGCCCTGCTTCGTTCGAGCGATCAATTCCTCCTCACCGACCTCTGCGTCACAGATGTACCCATGCGAAATTATTCCGACGAGGAAATTCGCACGTACATTGCCACCGGCGACCCGTTCGATAAAGCAGGAGCATATGGTATCCAGCATGCCGGCTTTCATCCCGTTGAAAACCTGCGCGGATGTCACGCGAGCGTGATGGGTTTGCCGATGTGCCATGTGACGCGGCTGATGAAAAAGATGGATTTGAGTCCCAATGCCGACGTGCCGACGAATTGCCAAAGATATTTGGAATATGAATGCCCGGTGTATAAAGGAATACTAACCAGCGACCCCGAAGGGGTCAAAGGATTATAGATCTTGAGATGCGAAATATTCTCAAACCCCGAAGGGGTGTCATAACTTGAGAAATTTATATCATCCCTTCGGGATTTGTATCATTCGTGTTCCCGGCTATAACCCTGCCATCCCTACGGGATTGGTTAGATTGAAAGGTCCAAAATGAAATTGCTTCGATCAATGAGCATCATTCTCATCCCTGCCTTCGTGCTGACCGCGTGCGGCGCGGACAATGGAAGTCCATTGTTCCCCACCGAAACCGCATTGCCGCAACCGGTCGTGACCATCAACTCCGCGCCGGACGCAGGCGCGGCGCTCGGCGCATACCTCGACGCCTACAAAGCGGACGACTACAACGCGATGTACGACATGCTCAGCACAGTGACGCGGGACTCTCTCCCGTTGGATCAATTTGCCAAACGCAACCGCGACGCGTTGAACGAAATGAGCGCGGGCTCGTTCGATTATGAAGTCCTCTCTGCGCTGGTCAACCCCTTATCTGCGGAGGTGTCATACCGGGTCACGTATCGTACTGTGCTGGCAGGCGACATCCAACGCGACATGATCGCACGCTTCTCTCTCGAAGATGGGCAATGGAAATTGCAGTGGGACGATTCGAATATCCTGCCAGAACTCGCAGGCGGCAACATCCTGCGCATGGATTACAAGATTCCCTCGCGCGGCGAGATCTACGATAGCAATGGCGACCCCTTCGCGGCACAATCCGACGTGTACGCGTTCTACGTCATCCCCGGCAACGTGACCGATGAAAGCATCGGCACGCTCGTCGCGCGGGTATGGGCGTTATGCGGCATCAGCCCGGAAGTGCTCACGCAGGATATTTTGAACACGCCGGACCAGTTCGCCATTCCGTTGTGTGAGGCGTCGGCTGAGGAATCGGAGATCATCCGCTCCGTCGCTCCCAGCGGCTTGCAATGGGAAACATATACCTCTCGCTATTATTTCGAACAAGGCACCGGCTCGAACGTGGTTGGGTACACTACCTTCATCTCTGCCGAAGAGTTGGACGAGTATAAACGCCGCGGATACCAAGGCTCGGAGCGCGTCGGGAATGCCGGTATCGAACGATCCATGGAAGATTATCTCGCCGGCGAACATGGCGGGACATTGTATGTGGTGAATCCATCCACGGGGCAGATCGTGACAAAGGTCGGAGAGAGCGAACCATTACCGTCACAATCTGTAAACCTCACACTGGACCGCAACCTGCAATATTACGCGGAAAAAGCCATCGAGGGATTCCGCGGCGCGGTCGTTGTGATGGAAGTGGATACCGGGCGCGTGCTCGCCATGGCAACCTCGCCGGATTACGATTCGAATATCTTTGAAACGACCAACCCCAACAGCTCGGAGCGAATCGCGGAATTGTTCCAACGCACAGATGACCCGTTGCTGAACCGCGCCGCGCAAGGGCAGTATCCGCTTGGCTCGGTGTTCAAGATCATCACCATGGCGGCAGGCATGGAAAGCGGGTTGTACATCCCCGAAACAACATATGATTGTCAGTATGATTGGACTGAGCTCCCCGACCAGATCCGCCATGATTGGACGTGGCAGCACTGCCAGGACAGGATTCAAACCGGACGTGAATGCAATACATCCGACAGCATTCCCTCCGGTGTATTGACCCTTTCTGAAGGACTGATGCGTTCGTGCAATCCCTTCTTTTGGGATATTGGTTACACCCTTTACCAGAACAACCGCCAGACCGATATCGCCAACATGGCGCGCGCATTCGGCTTGGGCTCAGCGACGGGAATCGGCCAGATCACGGAAGCCACCGGAAACATCAGCGACCCGCAAACGCCTGTGGATGTGGTGAATCAGGCGATCGGTCAGGGCGATATGCAAGTCACACCGTTGCAGGTGGCGCGCTTCATCGCCGCGCTTGGCAACGGCGGCACGTTGTATCGGCCGCAAGTAGTCGAATCAATTCAACCCATCGAAGGACCGCCGACGCTGGTCTTCAAGCCAGAAGCCACTGGCGTTCTGCCGGTCACGCCGGAGCGATTGCAACTACTCCGTGAAGCGATGATCGCGGTGGTGAAAGACCCACGCGGCACGGCGAACTTCCGCTTGCGCGGGATTCAAGTGCCAGTGGCGGGCAAGACCGGCACCGCTGAATCCGGCAGCGGCAGGCCTCATGCATGGTTCGCGGGCTACACACTTTGTGAAGAAGATACGGCGAATTACCCGATCTGCGAGAATAAACCGGATATCGCCATCGCGGTTGTATTGGAGAATCAAGGCGAAGGTTCCGATTGGGCGGCACCGGTCTTCAAACGTATCATCGAAACGTACTACTTCGGTACCCCTCAGACGATCTACTGGTTCGAATCCAATTTCGGTGTGACCGAAACCCCGACGCCGTTCGGCGGCATCCCCACTGATACGCCGGAGCCGTAACGATTCAGCCACAGAGACCACAGAGATTTTGAGAAGGTCAAGAAAAAGAATCTCAGCGGTCTCTGTGCGCTCTGTGGCTAAAAATTTGTGACCCAAAATTCTCAATTAGGATTAATCGTCAAAGCCCAATCTGGTTTCTTCACGGTGAAGACCAGCGAAGGTTTGATCGTCTGTCAACTGCGCGGAAAACTAAAACAGGGAAAAGCCACAGGCGACATCGCGGCGCTGGGGGATAAAGTACACATCACAATTCTGGCAGATGGAAGCGGGGTGATCGAGGAAGTCGAAGAGCGGAAGCGCGCGATCGTGCGGCTCGACCCGCGACCCCAAGGCGTGTATCAACAAGTTTTGCTGGCGAACGCGGATCAGGCTGTATTCGTATTCGCCTGCGCGCACCCGAACCCAAAACTAAAAATGCTGGACCGATACCTCGTCATCGCGGAGAAACAGAATATCCCGGCGGTCATCGTCGCGAACAAAATCGACCTTGTGGATGATGCAAAAAACATTTTCGGTCTGTACGAAACGATCGGATACCGCGTGATCTACACGTCTGCAAAAAACGGCGATGGATTGCAGGAACTAAAAAAAGTTCTTGCCCAAAAGATCAGCGCGTTGGCAGGACCCAGCGGCGCAGGGAAATCGACCCTGCTGAACGCGATCCAGCCGGGGCTGGGGCTTGCGGTGAACGAAGTGAGCGCCGCGATGAAGAAGGGCAGGCACACCACGGTCACGCGTGAGTTGTTCGCGTTGGATGAAGGCGGCTACGTCGCCGACACACCCGGCTGGAAGTCGCTTGGGTTGTGGGATACAACGCCCGAAGAAATGGACGCGTACTTCCCCGAGTTGCGCGATCTTGTGCAAGATTGTCAATTCAGCGACTGCACGCATACCCACGAACCGGATTGCGCCGTGCGCGCCGCTGTTCAGGCGGGGAAAGTTTTCAAACAAAGATATGACTCGTATCTGCGGTTGCGGGAGGGAAAAGAGTAATTCGTAATAGGTAATTGCGACGAGAATTTGAGATTGACGATTGACGATTGACGATTTACGATTGGGGACTGATGACTGACAAACTGCTCACTGGTAACTGGCAACTGGTTGGACACGAATGGGCTGTGGACATGTTGAAGAAACACATCGTCCGCGGAACGACGCGCCATGCGTATCTTTTCGCGGGACCTCCCGGCATAGGTCGCCGCACGCTGGCGTTGCGATTCGCCCAGGCGTTGAACTGCCCCACACCGCTTGAAGCAGGCGTCCCATGCGGAACGTGCCGGGATTGCAAACAGATCGCGTCCATGAAGCACGCGGACTTGACCGTGGTCGAATCCGAATCCGAGGGCGGCATCCTGAAAGTGGACCAGATCCGCGAAGCGCGCAAACTGCTTACGCTCAAACCGTTCCAATCAAAATATCGCGCCGCGTTGTTTTTGAGATTTCAAGAGGCAAACGATAACGCCGCGAACGCATTGTTGAAGACGCTCGAAGAAGCGCCGTCGTATGCAGTATTGATCCTCACTGCTGACAACCCCGAACAATTATTGCCGACCATTGTTTCAAGATGCGAAGTGTTGCGGTTGCGACCGTTGAGTGTTGAGGAAGTGCAAAGAGAATTGGAAAATCGAGGATTGGAGAATTCGCGCGCAAAGTTGATCGCGCATATCTCCAGCGGGCGGATGGGATACGCGCTGCGATTGATCGAAAACGATACCCTCCTTGAACAACGCGACGAACGGCTGAACGATCTTCTCGCCCTTTTGCCTGCCTCGCGCGTGGAAAAATTTTCGTACGCCGACAAACTCTCGAAGGACAAAGATTCGATGCGGCAGACGATCCTGTTCTGGCTTTCGTATTGGCGTGATGTGATGCTGCGCACCGCGCGAGCCGAGACTCCGCTCGTCAACGTGGACCGCAACGTGGAGATCGAAGACATCGCCTCGCGCATAGATCTATCCGCTTCGCGGCGCGTGGTCAGCGGACTTGAGAATGTGCTCGAGAAGATGGATAAGAATGTGAACGCGCGAATGCTGGCTGAAGTCCTGTTGATGGATTTACCCAAAGTGTAATCCCTTGAACAAATCGCTTTACCCTCGTGCGGGCAGGCTCCGCTTCCCATTAGAGATCGAAAAGCAATTCCTCGAAGAGTATCGCGTCAGCACGCTCTCCACCACGCGCTTTGCTCTGGTATTGGGAGCGTTGTTATACGGGCTGTTCGGGATTCTGGATATGTACGCTGTCCCGATCTCGAAGAACGTTGTTTGGTCGATTCGATTTGGAATCGTCGTCCCGGTGTTTGCCTTCATCTTTGTATCTACTTATTTCCGGCGTTTCCAGCCCTACCTCCAGCCGTTGATGTGCGCCGGCGTCGCCATCGCGGGGTTGGGAATCGTCGGCATGATCTCGATCACGCGCGAAGCGGAATTCGGTAACCGCTTTTACGTGACCGGCTTGTTGCTCGTCTCGATGTGGGCGTATGGTCTCTCCCGCCTGCTTTTCAGTTACGCCTTGATCGCGAACCTGATCATCGCGGTCGGCTACGAGATCAACAGTATCTGGGTCAAGGGGCTGCTGGAATCAGAGACCGGCACGGTCATCTTCATTATTTACAATTTCTTCTTCCTCGGCGCGAACATTGTGGGCGCGTTCACCAGTTTTTACCTCGAACGGTACAGCCGCCGGGAATTCCTGCAAAAATACGACATCCGATTTGAACGCGACCGGGTGGATTCCCTGCTTCACAACGTGCTCCCCGGCTGGATCGCCGATAAACTGAAACAGGGCAAGAAAACCATCGCTGAGGAATATGAGTCCGCCAGCGTGCTCTTCGCCGACATTGTCAACTTCACGCCGATCTCTGCGAAGTTCGGTCCGCATGAAGTGGTGAAAATGCTCGATGATGTCTTCTCGCTCTTCGATGAACTCGTGGAAAAACACAAGGCGGAAAAGATCCAGGTGGCGGGAGACGGTTACATGGCAGCGGCAGGCGTCCCGATTCCCCGACCCGACCACGCGAAAGTGCTGGCGCGTCTCGCGTTGGATATGTTGAAACGAGTCCACGAGGGAAATTTTCTCGACGGCAAACATCCGATTGACCTTCGCATCGGGTTGAACTCGGGTTCGCTGATCGCAGGTGTGATCGGCCGCAGAAAGGTGTTCGCGGTCTGGGGCGACATGGTCAATACCGCCAGCCGCATGGAAAGTCACGGCGTGACGAACCGCATCCAGATCACGCGCGCCGCGTATGAATTGCTAAAAGACGATTTCGAGTGCGAATATGTCGGCGAGATTCATGTCAAAGGCAAGGGGCAGATGGAAGTCTGGCACTTGCTCGCTGAAAAACACGAAAGGAAACTCGAACATGCCGCAATCGCCTCTCGATAAAAAAGAAATCCTGCAAGGCATCTTCACTCGCTCCGCTTCGAGTTATGAACAGATTCGATATTTTCCGATCTATGGCGAATGGCTGGTGGATACAGCGCAAATCCCCGAAGGCTCAAACGTTTTGGATGTCGCCTGCGGGCGCGGCGCGGTGTTATTCCCTGCCGCGCAACGCGTCGGTGCAACCGGCACAGTCACCGGCATCGATCTGGCAGACGGCATGGCGCGCGAAACAGATGCGGAAATTAAACGGCGTGGACTCACACAAGCGGAAGCGCGTCAAATGGACGCGGAGAATCTCGACTTCCCCGATTCATTCTTCGATGTTGTGCTGTGCGGTTTTTCCCTGCAATTTTTTCCCCACCTCGACCGCGCCCTCAGTGAGTTTCGCCGCGTTCTCAAACCCGGCGGACGAGTCGCGGTCACCACCTGGGGAGGCGACGATGATTCCCGTTGGGACTGGTACGACAAGTTGAGAGAACAATATCAAGCCAATGTGAAACTGGGATCGAACAGTCTCGATAAACCCGAAGTGCTGCTGAAATGGTTTTCACAAGCGGGCTTCAACGACATTGAGATCACTACAAAAGATATGGATATGGCCTTCCGCGATGAAGAGGAATGGTGGAACATGGAATGGTCCATCTCTGGGCGCGCCGGGCTTGAAAAATTAAGCGCGGATACGCTGGAAAAATTCAAAGCCGAATGTTTCGCGAAGATGCAAGCCCAACGCGAAGCGGATGGATTCCATTTTCAACTCTCCGCCTTTTGCACGGTTGCACAGAGGTAGGGGCGACCCGCCAAGGATTAAACAAGACGCGTGATGATATTGACGGGTCGCCCCTACACATTGCATTTTTACGGAT
Source organism: Anaerolineales bacterium (assembly GCA_034434415.1). Classification (GTDB taxonomy): domain Bacteria; phylum Chloroflexota; class Anaerolineae; order Anaerolineales; family Villigracilaceae; genus Defluviilinea. The sequence continues at coordinate 8,288 of DAOTZF010000415.1, forward strand.
CAAATTGAAAGGATAACCTATGTGCCGAAGCATCAAAACACTGCGAAGCGAAGTCCCTGCCACCGAGGAGGAAATCCGCGCGGCGGCGTTGCAGTTTGTGCGGAAGGTCAGCGGCTATCGCAAGCCGTCCAAGATCAATGAGGAGGCGTTCGAGCGCGCGGTGGAGGAAGTGGCGAAGACAACACAAATTTTGTTGATGAATCTTGCCACAAAAAGCGGAGCGACTCTTTCGACGCAGAATTAGAATCTGCCTTGTTGGAACCTCTTCGATCTTTGTGGTGTATACGGGGTGAAGCAAGGAGACATCATGAAAAGATTCTTTTTCACCCTCTCGATCCTGATTCTCGCGTTCATATTGGCTGATTGCGCGGACCTGCAACCGAAGGAAGCCAAAGCGCTCGAAGACTATCGCATGTCCACGGACATCCCCATGCCGGTGGAATTAACTCAAACCGTCGAAGCCGATATTGCCGCGAAAACACCACCCAAGGATTGCCCCGTTACTACTTTATCAAAGCAAAGTTTCACTGCGCCTGAACCGTACTCGCCCCTCGCGCCGTGGGAGGGAATCTTCTGGTTCGGATCAGATCATCTCTGGACCGCGTTACACGACGACGGCGTTTGGACAGGCTTGCCACTCAACTCCGACGGATACACTCAAAAGATCATGTGGTGGAGTAGTTTGTACGATCTGCCGAATGAGCCTGAACCAGCGCTCGTTGTGTGAGGTAGAAGATTGGATGGAGATGCGCCTGCGCTCCGTTTTTATGGCGCGACGAATGCATTTGCCGATGATATCGGCGATGCCATGCTCACAGGTGTGGACTTCCCGACACTGGGTTGTTGGGAAGTCACGGGGCAATACAAAAAGACAGGATTGACTTTTATGGTATGGATCGCGCCGTAGCTGTAAGGGCGACCCACCCAGCGAGAGTAACGTGATCTTGACGAATATGACGGGTCGCCCCTACTCAATCGCTGCTCGCAACTTCCGTGCCAGTTTCCCAAAATGGGATGTGTAACGAATATCGTCGTTCCGTGGACGCGGAAGATCAACTACCATGTCCATTTTTATTTTGCCGGGGCGTTGCGTAAGAACCAGAACACGGTCTGCCAGAAACAACGACTCGTTGATCGAATGCGTCACCATGATGACGGTCTTCTGGCGCGCCTGCCAGATGCGCGAAAG
>DAOTZF010000416.1:0-3570 GCA_034434415.1 Anaerolineales bacterium
GCACAGATCGACCGCGAACGCACCTATAAGGAATGGAAAGACAAATTCGACACGGTCAAGCAACAAGCGGAAACGCTCGATCACCAGATCACACAACTCGAAGAGACATTGCGTTCCGCCAAAAAAGCACAGGAAACCTACAACGAACTGAACACCAAACTCGAACGCCGCATCAACGAAGTGACCGAAATGCAGCGACTCGCCGAAGATCGCCTGCGGCAGGAATGGGTGACTTTCAAAGCTGACGATCAAAAACGCTGGACGGGTTACACGCTCTCGCAGGACGAAACATCGAAAGACCTTACACGAACTGTGCAAAAACTCGAGGAGCGGCTCGGCAAACTGGACGAATCCGCGCAGACCATCCAGGACCAGATGCATCAAACTGCCGACGCCACCGAACAGCAATTGCAGGAACTTATGAACGTCGCTCACGAGTGGCTCTCTGCCTATGAACGAATCATGGGTCACGGCAAGACGGCGAAGAAAAGCAAAAAATAATTGCTTGCTCCAAGCGCCATCCCCGGCGCTGGTTTTATGAAATATACACGCCGCCGGGGACGGCGGCGAAAGCAAACTCAAAATGAAAGTTATCGGAACAGCCGGCCACGTTGACCACGGAAAATCCACCCTGATCGCCGCGCTCACAGGCACACATCCCGACCGCCTCAAAGAAGAGCAAGCACGCGAGATGACCATCGAACTTGGGTTCGGTTGGTTGACATTGCCCAACGGCGAAGAGATCGGGATCGTGGATGTGCCCGGTCATCGCGACTTCATCGAGAACATGCTGTCAGGCGTGGGCGGCATCGACGCCGCTCTGCTCGTCATCGCGGCGGATGAAGGTGTGATGCCGCAAACCAGGGAACACCTTGCCATTCTCGATCTGTTACAAATCCCTGCCGGCTTGATCGTGCTGACCAAAACGGATCTCGTCACCGATGATGGCTGGCTCGATCTCCTCGAAGGGGACATTCGCACTGCTGTCAACGATTCCATTTTGAAAGACGCGCCGATCATCCGCGTTTCTGCAAAAACAAGATCGAATCTCGATTTGCTGATCTCAAATCTTCAATCCATTCTCGAATCGAAACCCGAACGCCCCGACCTCTCCCGTCCTCGCCTCCCCATTGACCGCGTCTTCACCATGAGCGGATTCGGCACCGTCGTCACCGGCACGCTCAGCGACGGAAAACTTTCGGTTGGAGACGATATTGAAATATTGCCGGATGGAATCGAAGGCCGGGTTCGCGGTTTGCAGACTCACAAGAAAAAAGAGGATGCAGCAACTCCCGGATCGCGCACTGCGGTCAACCTCTCCGGTGTGGATTCCGATTCGATTCGACGGGGAAACTGGCTTGCCCACCCCGGTCAATACCAGCCTACGCGCCGCCTCGACGCGCGCTTCCGACTGCTCATGGATTCGAGTACGTCTCTCAAACACAACGATGAAGTGAAGTTTTTCATCGGCGCGAGCGAAACGATCGCCGCCGTACGACTCCTTGGCACGGAGGAACTCAACCCCGGTAATGAGGGTTGGATTCAACTTGAACTGCGCGAACCGGTCGTTGCGGTGCGCGGAGATCGGTACATTCTGCGACGCCCATCTCCCAGTGAAACAATCGGCGGCGGCATGATCGTAGACCCTTATCCGAAAGGCAGGCACAAGCGATTCGACGAATCCGTTTTGAGATCGCTGGCATCATTGATGCAAGGCTCGCCATCCGATATCCTGCTTGAAGCAGCAACGGCTGTCGGCATTGCCCCCATCAAAGAGATTGTCGCCCGTTCGAGGCTGGATGCAAACATTGCCGAATCCTCACTGGTGGAATTGATCAATACAAACTCGCTTATTTTGCTTGAAGAGGGAAAACCTGCTGTCTCGAGCGATCTTCTTGTTTCGACCATGTCGAGGCTTAACACCTTGCGCGACAAGATCCTGCAATATATCCACGAACATCACAAAGCATTCCCGTTGCGGCGCGGCATCCCACGTGAGGAATTGAAGAGCAAACTGAAATTGGATGCGCGAACTTTCAACGCGGTTCTCACGTATCTTGCAATTCACAACGCGATCAAAGAGGCAGGTAACTTCGTAGCCCTGCCCACGCACGAGGTCCGCTTCGGGGAGGGCGAGCAGGTAAACGTCGAAAAGTTGCTGCGGAAGTTCAGCCAAAACCCGTTCAGCCCGCCAAGCACCAAGGAATGTCAGGAGGATGTCGGTGCGGAGGTGTTGTCCACCCTGATCGAATTGGGTCAACTGGTTCCGGTCTCCACCGATGTTATTTTTCAGAAATCAGATTATGATTCGATGAAAGCGGAGATCGAACAAGCCGTCAAGCGTAACGGCCGCATTTCACTGGCAGAGGTGCGCGACCTGTTCAAGACCAGCCGCAAATATGCGCAGGCATTGCTTGAACATCTTGACTCGGTCGGTTTTACCGTGCGAGATGGCGATTTCAGAAAGTTGAGGAGATAATGTGCGGACGATTCACATTAACGGTTGACCCTGCTGAGTTGCAGGACAAGTTCGGCAATTACACGTTTCCTAAAAAGTTTGCACCGCGCTTCAACATTGCACCAACGCAACCCGTGCTTGCCATCCCGAACAACGATAAATTCAAAGCGGACTTTTTCGTGTGGGGTCTGATTCCCATGTGGGCAAAAGACCCCAGCATCGGCAGCCGCCTCATCAACGCACGCGGCGAAACAGTGGCGGAAAAACCTTCGTTCCGCGGAAGTCTGAAATACAAACGATGCATCGTCCTTGCGGATGGGTTCTACGAGTGGAAGGCACAACCCGGCAGGAAGAGCAAAACTCCTTTCTTCATCCACATGAAAGATCGCAAGCCGTTCGCTTTTGCAGGGTTGTGGGATATTTGGAACAGTCCAGATGGCTCGACCATTAAATCCTGCACGCTCATCACAACCGAACCGAACGATTTGATGAAAATGATCCACGACCGGATGCCGGTGATCCTGCACCCACGCGATTACACTAAATGGCTCGACCCCTCACCTCAAACGCCTGACCAATTGCTCCCGCTTATTAAGCCCTACCCCGCCGAAGAAATGGACGCGTACCCGGTCAGCGCATTGGTCAACAAGGCTTCCAACGACCTTCCCGAACTCGTCGTTCCGGCAAAATAAGTGCATCACACGTATTGGAGGAGCCGGTGCGGTATTTGGTGGCGCCGGTTTATTTCATTGCGACTCATTGCGAATTCAAAAGGTACAACTGTCAGCGGCTTAATGTCAGGTTAGCGTGGTTGACGTTGAATTTTTTGCCGTGTTATGATGATGGACAAAATGGACAACGATGGAAAATAAAAATAGAACTGGAATCCTCTCCCGCCTGATCGACATGTTGATTGGCATCGGGTTGGGCGAGTCGTTTATACGCGTGGGGACGCTGGTCTTGTCGATGGTGTTGATCGGCGCTGTGATCTGGCTGGCGCGTTCCTTCCTCGCGCAAACTTCTGTTGAAGCCGGAGTGGACGCCGCCGCGGCTGAACCAACCGTACGCGTGGAGGGAATCGAGCCGGTCTCACAGGATGTCGATTCGTTCGG
>DAOTZF010000417.1:0-7414 GCA_034434415.1 Anaerolineales bacterium
CCGTCAATGACAAGGTTCCCATCCTTGACTTCGATGGTGCCATCATATTTACCGTATGTCGAGTCATATTTCAACAAATGCGCGTTGGTCGCGGCGTCGAACAAGTCGTTGACCGCCACCACTTCGATCTCCTTGGGATGTCTCTGCTTGATGGTGCGGAACACAAGACGGCCGATACGCCCAAATCCGTTAATACCGATTTTTACTGTCATTTCAATCCTCCGAAGATGATGTTTGAGAAAGGTTTTGAGGTGATTTTATCATAGAGAAATGCCATCAAAATCGAACAGCAGAGGTTATGTGACAGTTGCAGGGAATTACAGGATGAATGTAATTCACTTCAACGGACCCGTATACTCATCCAACACCTCGATCAACGCGCTAGTGAGTTTGATTGAATCGTGCCTCCACGGCTGATTCTCACTGATGAGATCTGTACAGAATGTTCGGGAGTCGGCGAGCGTCTTTTCGTCCGCGATCACCCATTGCGAACCCTCGTTGAGTTGACCCGTGTAGTTGCTATTGCACAACACCACATCGAACACGTGATCACCCACGTGCTCCTCCAACGCGCGGACGTGGTCGTAGCAACTAAATAAATCTGTTTCCCCTGACTGCGTGGCGATGTTACACACGTACACTTTCACCGCGCGGCTGGCGCGTATCGCGCCGAGCAGGTCTTGCACCAGCAGATTAGGCAATAAACTTGTGTACAAACTCCCCGGTCCTACGACGACCATATCCGCGTTGAGAATCGCTTTGATGACGGGCGGATACGCCGGCGCGTCGTTCGGCTCCAACCAGATGCGACGGACTCTCCCCGCCATCTGTGGGATGCGGCTCTCCCCTTCCACGCGGATTTGATCCACGGCGTTCGGCACTTGCACGTCTGCAATGAGCCGCACATTGTGCAACGTGGACGGGAGCACGCGCCCACTCACCGACAACACTTTCCCCGACTCTGCAACCGCGCCCTCGAAACTGCCGGTGATGTCTGCCAAGGCAGTGATGAATAAATTACCGAATGAATGTCCGCTCAAATCGCCCGCGCCGCTGAAGCGATATTGGAACAATTGCGTAAGCATTTGCTCGTCGTTGGAAAGCGCGGCTAGACAATTGCGGATGTCGCCGGGCGGCAGAATCCCAAAGTCCGCGCGCAGGCGACCCGAGGAACCGCCATCGTCCGCGACAGTGACAACTGCGGTCAGATTCCTCGTCTGTGTTTTCAAACCGCGCAGGAGATTCGACAAGCCGTGCCCGCCGCCAATGGCAACGACGCGCGGTCCGCGTTCGCGGCGGCGGTAGTCACTCAGGTCATCCAGAAGGACGCGACCGGTGCGAAGATACGGCCGAAGAAGCGAGCGGTTGAGTCGCACGATCCCATACCCCACCAGCCAGACGCCGATCCCGCCGAAGATCAAAACGCGGACGATACGCGGCAGGAATCGAAGCGACGCGTACGAGAGAATCGTGAGGAGGGTCTCATTGGTCGAATCGGTGCGATACAGATCGAGCAGGAACATGGCAAAGCCCACACCCAGCAACGTGATCCCTGCCATGATAAATAGAAACCAGCGCTTGATTCCCAACCCGGGCACGAACCAGCGGGCGATCTCTTTGAGTTCTTCCAGCCAACGCGCAATAAATGAAGTACGAGATTTCGGCATCAAAAAAGAGTCTAGCAGGGATGGAGGATGAAGTCAAACCCTCACGCCCACTCCAACCCTCCCCCAATTCCATTGGAGTTCGAGGAGGGTACCGCGTAGCGGTGGGAGGGGCGAGAGGCTCGGTTATAATTGCACGAATGAGCCTCACCATCGCAGTCGACCTCGGCGGGACACACATCCGCGTTGCGGCATACCCGCCCGAGAGCATTACCCCCCTCATACATCAGCGTACACGATCGTATGCAAGCGAACCCGGTGTGTTCGACCGTGTCGTGCAAGCCATCGAATCCATATGGAAGAACGGAGAGGTATCGGCGATCGGCATTGCCTCGCCGGGTCCGCTCGACCCGCATACTGGAACCATCCTCGCCACTCCGAATATTCCCGAGTGGCAAAATTTTCCCCTCGCGCCGAATCTTTCGGAACAATTCAACGTGCGGGTCTACCTCGATAATGATGCGAACCTGGCAGGGCTTGCCGAATGGAAGTTCGGTGCAGGCAAGGGGCACAGCAATCTGGTCTACCTTACCATCAGCACCGGCATCGGCGGCGGAGTGATCGTCCACGACCGCCTGCTCCAGGGTTTTCGCGGTTTGGGCGGCGAACTAGGTCACATGATCATTGATCCAGAAGGTCCTCCTTGCGGGTGCGGAAAGAATGGACACGTTGAATCATTCTGTTCGGGACCAGCCATTGCGCGTTACGTCAACGAGCGGATTCGGGCAGGGGAAACATCCACGCTTCAACCCGACTTGAACCTGTCTGCCGCTCAGGTGGCGGACGCGGCACGTGCAGGCGACTCGCTCGCTATTTCCGCGTTCGCACGCGCGGGATATTACCTCGGCATATCAGTGGCAAATTTCCTCGCCATCTTCGACCCCTCCATTTTGATCTTCGGCGGGGGCGTGTCGCAGGTCGGTGATTTGCTGTTCAAACCGTTCGAGGAAAGTTTGCGGAAACATACATTTCATCCGCATTATTTGGACAATCTTACGATTGCGAAAGCCGCGCTTGGCGACGATGCGGGTCTGCTTGGCGCGCTGGCATTGGCGCGCCTCAAAATGGGGGCACAATGATTCGATTCACTCACGTCAACTCTTTACCACCGGTCTGGCTCGCCACGAAATGGTGGACCGCCGAAAGGGATGAGCAATAACCGTCCATTGGCAGCTCAGGCTAACCCTGAGTACGACGCGTTGTTTTTCATTCCATTTTTGTCACCCTAAGCGAAAGCGAAGGGTCTCTGAAATAGCATAGAGATTCTTCGTGGCGCAGAGCGCCACTCAGAATGACATGATAAGTCAAGGAGTTCACATGAAGAAATTGAATGTGCCCGGACCGAAATCGCGGGCAATCTTGGAAAGAGATCAGAAAGTCATTTCATCATCCTATCCGCGCGCATACCCATTCGTGATGGATCACGGCAAAGGCGTGGAAGTATGGGACGCTGACGGCAACCGCTTCATCGATTTTATGGCGGGCATTGCCGTGCTTTCGACAGGACATTCACACCCGAAAGTGGTGAAGGCTGTGCAAAATGCAGCAGAACAATTCCTGCACATTTCGTCCGATTTTTATCACGAGGGCTGGGTGCGCCTGAGCGAGAAACTGGATGAGATCGCGCCGTTCGAGGAGAGCGCGAAAACATTCCTCACCAACTCGGGGACCGAAGCCGTGGAGACCGCGATCAAACTGGCGAAATATCATACCAAGCGGCATAACTTCATCGGGTTCTTCGGCGCGTTTCACGGGCGGACGATGGGGTCAGTGGCGTTCACGGCGAGCAAGCCGCATTACCATCGGGGATTTTATCCGCTCATGCCCGGCGTGACACATGTTCCATTTCCCGACGATTATCGTCCGATCCTGCATCGCAAACTGGGAGAAGATTACGGCGAGACTTGTGTGCGCTTTATCGAAGAAGAGATCTTCGACCATAATGTGCCGGGCGACGAGATCGCCGGCATGCTGGTCGAGCCGATTCAAGGCGAGGGCGGTTACCTCGTCCCGCCGGATGGATTCTTCCCCGCGCTTCGCAAACTGTGCGATAAATATGGAATCCTGCTGATCGTGGACGAAGTGCAAAGCGGTATGGGGCGCACCGGCAAGTGGTGGGCTATCGAACACTGGGGCGTGGAGCCGGATATTGTGGTGTCGGCAAAAGGAATCGCCTCGGGTTTACCGCTCGGCGCATGCATCGCACGCGAATCGGTAATGACCTGGCCCAAAGGGACTCATGGCAACACCTATGGCGGGAACCCTATCGCCTGTGCTGCTTCGCTTGCAACCATTGAACTGATTGAAGAGAAATATCTTGCCAACGCGGCGGAGGTTGGTCAATACACGCTCGATGCGCTGGCAGAGATCCAAGCGCGGCACACGTCCATGGGCGATGTGCGCGGCAAAGGCTTGATGATCGGTGTGGAATTCGTGAAGGACAAGAATACGAAAGAGCCGAACGAAGAGATCCGCAACATGATCGAAAAAACTTCGTTCGAGCACGGCTTGCTCACCCTCGGTTGTGGCAGGTCAACCATCCGCTTTGCGCCGCCGCTGTGCATCACCAAAAAGGAAGTGGATGAGGGTCTGGAGATCTTCGAGGAAGCGGTGACGATGTCCGAAAAGGAACAAGGGTTGAGGTAATTCTGCAACCCAACAAGAATCGAACAGCCCCGGAAAAATCCGGGGCTGTTTTGTCAATTGCTCATTTATCTTCTTCCACTTTTACCAGCACGGCGCGAACCACCACGCGCTTCCGGTAGGTGTCAGTCTTTTCGTCGTACTCCTTGCATGTCACAAGCGTCATCCATGCCCGCTCTTCGTGTTTGAACACGGACGAATCGTTCGGGTTGACCACCTTGTTCGTGCGGATCTCGTAGGTGTAGATCTGTCCATTCGCGTGGACGATGATCGTATCGCCATATTTGAGTTTGCTCAAGTTGACGAACGGACCGGGTAAACCGTTGGAGAGGTAGACGTGACCGGTGATTACACTGTTGCCGTCCCATGTGGGGAATGCGCTTCCTTCCAGCCATCCAGCCTGCCTGCCCAGCCAGGCAACGTTCCACGTCCCGTTTCGATACGGCACGCCTACAATGGTTGACCGCACACCAAGCGACGGAATTTCGAACCAGATGTTTCCAGCAAGTGCGTTATACGTTTCGAACGGCACCTCACTCAGGTCTGTTCTTACGTTTGGTGCAAAACCCGTATCCGGGATGTCCGCGGTGCGAATCGCACTAAGTACCAGCGTTGAACTTGTACCATATACATTGATCGGGTCGCCCGGATCATAGTCGCGTTCAGTGGAGAAGACATTTGAATTCTGCTGCCCAGGATCGCCGGGCAGGCTGGTCCACGCCACATTCGCGACATTGGTTGCAGGCAACGACAAGACGGTCACATCGAAGGTAATTTGCCCATCGCCGCCACCCAATTGGAAGTTGGTCCAGGTCGCCTCAATCGTACGCGTACCGGCAAGATAGGCACATGTCGTTGCAGGTTGTGCGCCAACGTTGCAGTTCAATGTTCCGGGCACAAAATCCAACTGCGCCGGAAGCGGGTCTGTGACAACGAGATCATATGCATCCGTTTCACTGAGCGCGGTGTGATCAATGGTCAGCGTGAGAGTGATCACCGAACCAATGGGAACCACCGAAGCGCTGGATGTTTTCAAGATGGACACATCCGGCTCAACAATCGTTACGGTGGTTGTCCGCGGACCAACCGAACCCGAATCGGAACTCCACACCGCGCTATTATCGAGATCTGCGCCTGATACGTTTGCGGCGCTATCCAATACCACTGCGCGGTAATCGATCGTCAGGGTTTGAGGCGCGCCGCCATTGGTAAGCGTGCCAAAGTTGAAAGTGACGCGGCGACCGACATCCGTAGTTGTGCCGCCGCCTGCATCATCCACGGTCGGGTTGGCACAAATATCCGCAAAACCCAAGGGGTTTGATGTCGTCAGGGTGCCCGATGTGATCGCAACACAATCCAAATATGAGAGACCACGCTCCATCGTGTCCACGAGTTGCGCATTGGTAAACGTACCGGTTGGAATGGTAACAGTAACCCGATATGTTACGATTTCGCCGATCGCAACGTTCGGATCGGTTGTAAACACCTGATTGCTTGAGAGCAACGTCTTGGTGATGCCGCCGGAGCCTAGCGTGACAAATCCGAAGTCAAGCGTCGGATCGTACGTTGTGCCGCTGGCTTGCGTGATAGTGTTATTGGAAGCCGCGCCTGCAAAACCCGGGGTCAGCGTGACAGCCGCACTGGAAACTGCTCCGGACGAAACCCCATCGCCGTTATCGTTGTCATCCGTATTAGTATTGGGCGCATCGTTATCCGCTTGATCGGCAGAGTCAATGGTGCTGAAATAGCCAACTGGCGGAGTCACCCGGACGATGTAATCGCCTTGCGGCAAACCACTGAATAAATACGTTCCGCCCGCGCCTGTGGTTACGCCCGTTGCTCCATCATCGGCTGTGCCAAATACTCCATCTGGTCCAACAAGTATTTGTGTTGTGCCATCCGCCGCGTACAATGTCACCACTGCGCCAGCTAGCGGTGTATCTGTTCCAGAGGTAAAGACGCCGTCGTTATCCACATCTTCAAAGATGAGGTCGCCAAGCTGTAAACGATAGAAACCGAAGTCAACGGTCATGTTGGCGCGATCGTCAACCGAACCCTGCCCGCCGGATAAATCGGTCTCACCGGTCGGTTCGACCGATAGCGGACCAATCGTGACAGCCTGGCTGATCACCGCGCCATTAAACGCGCCTGCCGTTTGGAGCGTACCGTTATCGTCAAAATCATCGTCATCATCAGGATCATCCGCCAATAATTCGCTAATGACACCCGTGCCATTTATGGTTGTGGCACTACTCCAATACCCAACGAGCGCATCGTCCGAACCATCGTCGGTAAAGTTATCTACAACAATGACCACAACATAGTCACCAGCAACGAGCCCATCGAAGCGATAATATCCGCCGCCGGAAGTAACATCAGTTTGAAGAACGGATCCGGTTGGGTTGCCTGCCCCATCCGCAGCATAAAGTTCAACGACAACACCGTCCACGCCTACTTCGGTTGGCACATCACGCGTGCTATCGTTATCCGTATCGAACCACACGCGATTGCCGAGGCTGTATGTGGGCAGGAAACCGAAGTCCACCGTGAGATCGGTTGTTGTACCGGTTGCATTATCGACCGTGATATTCGCGGCGACTTCGCCGGCGTTCATGCTGAGGACACCACTACTCACTGTGCCACCACCAAGACCAATTCCATTGTCGTTGTTATCAGTGTTCGTATCTGGATCGGTCGTATCGCCGGGTGAGGCTGTATCCACCGTGCTGGTATATCCGCCGGGAGGAGTGACACGGACAATATAATCGCCCTGTGGCAAGCCGCTGAAGCTGTATAGCCCGTTCGCAAGTGTGGTGAATCCCGTCGCCCCATCGTCCGCTGTTCCAAGAATTCCGTCTCCTCCAACGAGGATTTGCGTTCCATCGGAGGCGTGCAAAGTCACCACCGCTCCAGCCAGCGGAGCGTCAATGAGAGAATCATAAACCCCATTCTCGTTGACATCCACAAAGACCAGGTCGCCGATCTCAACCTGATAGAAACCAAAATCCACCGTACGGTTTGAGTAATCGTCGGGCGCTTCGCCAGGTTGAGGATTCGTTAGTGGGTCCGTCTCACCGGTTGGTTCGACTCCAAGCGGACCAAGCGTC
>DAOTZF010000418.1:0-8409 GCA_034434415.1 Anaerolineales bacterium
ATACTTGAATGGCACCAGTTTTATTTCCTGAATTGAAATGTTGAATACCTGTTTGAATATTAACATTATCCATAGATATTAATATACTTCCTTTTGGGCGAAGCTGCCTAACTAGGGGTTATACGGCTATCTGTATAACACCTAGTATCTTCCATATCCGCATTATATCGCCCCTTTGTCTCGCAAAGAAACCACATTCTCACCTGAATAATTCAACAAACCCGTAAGCACCTCCTCCGTATGCTGACCCAGCATCGGCGGCGGCTTTTGGATTTCTGCCGGGGTGGCGGAAAATTTATAGGGGAAGCCGGGCAGTTTCACCGTCCCTGCTGAGGCGTGTTCGGTTTCCAGGATCATGTCACGGGCTTGGGTCTGCGGGTGGGCGAACACCTCGGGGATCGAGTTGATGCGTCCGCAGGGGAGTCCAGCCTTCACCAAATCGGCGAGCCAGTCGTCCACATTTTTTTGCGCGAACGTATTGTTGAGTTCGTCCACGAGCGCGGCGCGGTTCGTCACGCGTTTTCCGTTGGACGCGAATCGCTCGTCGGCTTTCAGGTCGGCGCGGTCGAGCGCGTCACACAACAACCCCCATTGCTTTTCGTTGGCGACGCCCAAAATGAACCAGCCATCGCGGGCGCGAAACGAATCGTAGGGGACGAGATTCGGATGCGCGTTGCCGAGGCGGCGCGGCGGATTTCCCCCGACCAAATAGTTGGATGCCACATTCGTGAGCAGTGCAATGTGTGAATCGAAAAGCGAAATATCCACCAGTTGACCTTCGCCGGTGATATCGCGGGCGCGCAACGCGGCAAGGATCGCGGTGGCGGCGAACATGCCCGAGGTGATGTCGGTGATCGGGATGCCGACGCGCGAGGGCGGTCCATCCACGGGACCCGTGATGCTCATCATGCCGCCTTCGCCCTGAATGACCGCGTCGTACCCGGGGCGGTCTGCATACGGACCTGTGCGGCCGTATCCGCTCACCGAGCAGTAGATCAATTTGGGATTCAGGCTGTGCAGGTCGTTGTAGCCCAAACCGAGTTTATCGAGATCGCCCGTGCGATAATTTTCCACCAGCACATCCGAAACGCCCGCCAGTTTGCGGATGATCTCCTGCCCTTCCTTGCTTTGGATGTTGACGGTCACGCTTCGTTTGTTCCGGTTCGCGGCGATAAAATACGCCGACTCGCCGGGATAATTCCCATACGGCGCGCCCACGAACGGAGGTCCCCAGCCGCGCGTTTCATCGCCCACGCCGGGGCGTTCTACTTTGATCACGTCCGCGCCGAGGTCGCCGAGCATCATTGTGCAGTACGGTCCCGCCAGCGCGCGTGTGATATCTAAAACTCGAATGTTATTGAGAGGTTGCATGGTTACTCCATTTGAAGTTGATCTTCACGGGTTCAGGTTTTCTCTAACCCAGGCAAGGGCATCTCCCGGAGTTCCTACCTTTAAACCTGATTTTTCTGCTACTTTTGGATCGTCGAGAAAGTGTTTGCGATTGTGTGAGGCGAGATAATCCACTTTTGCCTTCATCGCCGCGAGCAGAATTGGCACATCGGTTGCGTCCTCGATCAGATAGAGTTTGGAGTCAACTTCCTTTTTAGACGGATCGGCGACGATCCTCAGCCTTGCTGTTTTGATCAATGTGCGGAGATCGTTCAAACTGCGCGGGGATTTTTTGGCAATGGATCGCTCCGATTCGACGATGACCATTTCGCTGACGGTTAACAAGATATCTTCACTTTCCCCAAGTTGCAACAAGGCATGCGCCGCACCTGTTTCCGAAATGACGCCGGCAATCAACGCACTGCTGTCGAGGAAGATATTGAGTTTTGGCATGCGAGAATCCCCGACAGATTATTTCCGGACGTAGTTATCCTGATAGTAGGTTTTGCGCTCATCATCTAGCGCCTGCAGCAATTCGTCAAGCGAAATGTTATCTTCTTTGATGCGTTTGGCAATCCGCCGGGAAAGTACATCCACGTCCAACACCTTGGGTTTTAGCAGGAACGACCCGCCGCCCAGATCAATGATCGTGAAAACTTCCCCTTCCTGTAATTTATATTTTGAGCGTAATTTAGCAGGGAAGGTGATCGTCCCTTTGCCGCGCATTTGGACGGTAGGCATACAATACTCCAGAAAGTCAGAAATTCCGAATTTCTGGCATTATAGCATATTTATAAACAACGTATAATCCGAACTCATGCCCACCCTCTCCGAACTCATCGCCCAAAAATTGACCGAAGCAAACGTGGATGTGATCTTCGGCTTGCCCGGCGGCGAAAACGTGGAAGTGCTCGATGCCCTGCGAAAACGGGGCATCGAGTTCGTGCTTGTGCGCAACGAATCCAGCGCAGTGTTCATGGCAGATGCACATGCCCGCCTCACCGGGGGCATCGGTGTCGCCCTCACCACGCTGGGTCCCGGGGCGACGAACGCGTATGCCGGTGTCGCTCATGCGTGGCTCGATCGTTCGCCCGTTTTGTTGATCACCGCCCAGACCGACCCGAAACTCGTTGGCTTGCATACGCATCAAGTGCTTGACCTGCAAGCCATTTTCAAACCCGTCACAAAACTTTCCGCGTCACTCACGCCCGAAAATGCAAATGAAACTCTTGAGCAGGGGCTTAAGCTTCTTCGAGCGGGTAGACCGGGTCCCGTGCATGTGAGCATCCCGGCTGTGTTTGCGAATCAACCTGTCACTGATGCGAATTCGCTTCCATTGCCGTACTCGGCGATCGAGAATGTAAGTGAAAATCAAATCACCAAAGCAAAACATATTCTTGCACAAAGCCGACGACCCGTCATCGTGGCAGGCTTGGGCTTGGAACCCGACAAACCGTATCGGCAATTGCAAGCATTAGCTGAGGCGCTTCATGCACCGCTGATCGACACACCGAAGAGCAAGGGCGCGTTGCCTGCGAATCATCCACTGTTCGCGGGTACGCTCGGGCTTACGATGACCGACCCCGCTTATGAAATACTCGACGCGGCGGATTGCATCCTCGCGGTTGGCTTCGATGTAGTGGAACTCGTCAGGCTGTGGAAGCAACCCCAGCCGACGATCTGGGTTTCCAATGGGGAGAACGACGACCCGCGCATCGACGCGGCTTGCGAACTTGTTGGAAACATCAAGGATATTTTGGATACCTTGCTCGACGCGACTCTCAGTGTGGATGATGCGTGGGGTGAGAAGCACATAGCCGCGTGGCGTGAAGCGCATCGTTCGAAGGGGAAGCCTGTCACGCCTCCGAATCGCGTTTCCCCAGCGGATGTGTTGTCCTCTATTCGATCCAACATGCCGCCCGAGGCGATCGTCACCACGGATGTCGGTTCCCATAAAATATTCACCTCACTCCACTGGCAGGCACTGCAACCCAACACGTTCCTCGTCTCGAACGGACTCTCCGTGATGGGTTTCGGAGTCGCTGCCGCGATTGCCGCCGCGCATGCAACGCGTAAACCGACGGTTTGTATTACGGGCGATGCAGGTTTGGCAATGGTGTTGGGCGAACTTGCGCTGGCGGTTGAACTAGATTTGCCTTTGATTGTCGTTGTAATGAACGACTCCGCGCTCGACCTGATCCGCTTCGCGCAAACGAAACGAGATCTGCAGGTCTTCGGCACGGAATTTGTCAACCCGAATTATGAACTGATCGCACGCGGATATGGTTTTGCGTATGCACGGGTGACGAACAAAAGCGAATGTGATGTCGCTGTAACAAAAGCTGTTAACGAAGGAAAGCCAGCCCTTCTCGAAGTAATGATCGATCCATCTGGCTATCGCCCTGCCACAGAGACACAGAGTCGCGCAGTTTGATTTTTTTTCATTGTCTCCGCGACTCTGTGACAAATAAAGGAATAACAAGACTCGAATGCCAAACCCGAATCACCTCCTCGCCGTAGACATCGGCGGGACCTTTACGGACATCGTCCTCTTCAACCTTGAAACCAATCACATTGCCGTCGCCAAAGTGCTGACGAGTTACCCCGACCCGTCGGAAGCCGTGTTGAGCGGAGTCGGTCAACTGCTGAACGATCACAGCATTGACCCCGCTTCGATCCGCCAGGTAATTCACGGAACAACGCTGGTGACGAACACGCTCATTGAACGCAAAGGCGCTCGCACGGCATTGATCACTACCGAGGGATTCCGCGATGCGCTCGAAATTGGCAATGAAGGGCGTTACGATATTTACGATCTGGGTCTGGTGAAGCCACAGCCGCTCGTGGAACGCCGCCTGCGCTTCGGGGTCCCTGAACGGATGACGGCGGGCGGTGAGATTCTCCGTCCTCTCGATACAAAAGCGATCATCGAAATATGCAAATCATTGAACGCAGAGGGAATCGAGTCGGTTGCCGTTTGCCTGTTGCACGCGTTCACCAATCCGCGGCATGAACTGGATGTGTACGAGATCGTCCGTGATGAAATGCCGAACGCTTCGATTTCGATCTCGCATCAGGTCTCGCCTGCCATGCGCGAATACCAGCGCACCTCCACGACCGTGGCGAACGCCTACGTGCAACCCGTCACGTCGAATTACCTCGAACTCATTCAAACCGGTCTGGCGCAGGCAGGTTTGAATGCTCCGCTCAACGTGATGCTATCCAGCGGCGGCACAACGGACATTGCCACCGCCACGCGATTTCCGATCCGCCTCGTCGAATCGGGTCCATCGGGCGGGGCGCTGGCGGGCGTGTATTGGGGCAGGCAAAACGACTTCAAAGATATTTTTGCATTTGACATGGGTGGCACAACGGCGAAAGCGATTCTCACACACAACGGCGAGTTGAGTATCACCTCGCAATCGGAGGTGGCGCACGTGCATCGTTTCAAACGCGGCAGTGGGCTTCCGCTGCTCGTGCCCACCATCGAGATGATCGAGATCGGCGCGGGCGGAGGTAGTATCGCGCACTTGAACAACCTCGGCTTGCCTGCAGTCGGACCCGAAAGCGCCGGTTCGACTCCCGGTCCGGCTTGTTATGCCCATGGGGGAACAAATCCCACTGTGACAGATGCCGACCTGCTGATCGGTTATCTCAACGCAGATTATTTTGCGAACGGCTCGATTCGACTCGAACCCTCCGCCGCAGAGAAATCCTTCGCGGGTTTGGCTGGTCAACTCGATATCTCCGTGATGAAAGCCGCGTGGGGCATTCACCAACTGGTCAACGAGAACATGGCTTCGGCAGCGCGCGTCCATGCGGCGGAACGCGGGCTGGATATTCAGAAGTATGCAATGGTGACGACCGGCGGCGCGGGTCCTGTCCATGCGTGCGGTGTGGCGGAGCGGTTGAATATCAAAACAGTGGTCGTACCTCCGATTGCCGGCGTTGGGTCATCGTTTGGGTTTTTGCTCGCACCGACCTCGTTTGATTTCACTCGTAGTTACCTGACTCGCATGGACACCGTTGACACGAATCACCTGATGAGAATTCTCAACGACCTCGAACGCGAAGGGCGTGAGATCGTGATGAAGGCTGGTGTGGCAGAGAAAGATATCCGCGTGACGCGCAGTGTGGACATGCGGTACCTGCGGCAGGGATATGAAATCCGTGTATCCCTTGAGGATGGCGAGATCGATCGAGAGTCACTGCTCCAGTTGGAGAAACGCTTCGAGGAGGAGTACTTCCGTTTTTATGGGCTGCTTTGTAAAGGCGTTCCGATTCAAGCTGTGAATTGGCGCGTGGTGGTTTCGGGTCCGGCACTGGAGATCGAAGGGAAAGCGTTGAAAGTGGGCGAAGAGTCAAAGAAGGTGAACCAGCCGTACGGGAGTCGGAACGTGGTGTTTCATCCCGATGACGATGGAACGCAGACACCTGTCTATCGGCGCGAGTCGCTTTCTTCATCCTTCAAGACGAATGGTCCCGCGATCATCGAAGAAGCGGAGTCCACCACGGTCGTTCTGCCAAATTGGTCTGTTCGTGTGGATGAAAATGGTTGTCTGGTGTTGACGAGAACGATTTAGCCACAGAGACGCAGAGACACTGAGAAAAATTTTTTCTCCGCGACTCTGTGACTCCGCGGCAGACAGGATTCAACTATGATTGACTCGATTTTGCTCGAAGTGTTCTGGAAGCGCTTGATCTCGATCGTGAATGAGCAAGCCGCGGCGTTGATTCACTCGTCGTTCACCACGCTGGTTCGCGAGGCGGGCGACCTTTCGGCGGGTGTGTTCGACGCGCAAGGGCGCATGCTTGCACAGGCGGTGACCGGCACGCCGGGGCACATCAACACCATGGCGAACTGCGTGCGCGACCATGTGGTGAAGCAATTCCCGATTGACTCGCTTCAACCCGGCGACACGATCATCACCAACGATCCGTGGGCGGCATCGGGGCATCTGTTCGATCTGACGATTGTCACGCCTGTCTTTTATAAAGGCAGAGGCATCGGGTGGTTTGCCAGCACCTGCCATGCGATGGATATCGGCGGCTTGACGATGGGCGGGGATGCGACCGAATTATATGAAGAAGGCTTGTTCATCCCGTTGATGAAATTGTTCAAGGCGGGCGAGCCGAACAAGGAACTGTTCGACATCCTCCGCGCCAACGTGCGCGTACCCGATGAAGTGATCGGCGACATCTACGCCCAACAGGCGGGCAACGTAGTCGGGAGTCGCAAGCTGATCGAGATGATGGAGGAATACAAACTCGATACACTCGATGAACTCTCGGATTTGATTTTGGACCGAACCGAGAAGGGATTGCGCGATGCGATCGAGAGAATCGCCAACGGCGTCTATCGCAGCGAAGTGACCATTGACGGCTTCGATGACCCGGTCACGATCCACTGCAAGGTCACCGTGCGCGACCGCGAAATCGAAGTGGATTTCGACGGCACGTCTCCGCAGATCAAGCGCGGCATCAACGTGGTGATGAATTACACGCACGCCTATTCCACCTACACATTGATGTGCGCCATCGCCCCGGAAATTCCGAACAACGAAGGCGCGTTCCGTCCGATTCAGGTGAAAGCGCCCCAGGGCAGTATTTTGAATTGTCGCAAACCTGCGCCTGTCAGCGCGCGGCATCTGATCGGTCATTTCGTCTCACAGCCCATCCTGCATGCACTCTCGAATCCGATTCCAGATAACGTGATTGCCGACGGCTCGGCGGGCTTGTGGAACACGATGTTCGAAGGCGAGTTGAAGGATTCCCATGATGTGTTCGCCTACATTTATTTTTCCGCGGGTGGCATGGGCGCGCGCCCGTACCGCGACGGCTTGTCAGCCACGGCGTTCCCGAGCGGAATCACGGGCGTACCTGCCGAGGTCATCGAATCCGTTGCGCCGATTCGCATGCACAAGCGCGAACTGCTCACCGACACCGGCGGCGCGGGAAAATTCCGCGGTGGGTTGGGGCAGGAAATGATTCTCGAAGTGTTGACCGGCAAGCCTGCCACCCATTCATGCATGTACGACCGCACGAAGTTCCCTGCCCGAGGCTTTCACGGCGGTCTGGATGGGACGGTGGGAGAGGTGGTTGTTTCGGATGGACGCCGCCCGCACCCGAAGAGTCGCTACACCATCCAGCCGGGTCAAACTGTGACGTTACGCCTGCCCGGCGGTGGCGGTTTTTATTCGCCCCTCGAGCGCGATCCTGCCTCCGTGCTGGAGGATGTGCGGCAGGGATATGTATCTGTTGAAGCCGCGCGGGAAAAATACGGCGTGGTGATCGAGGAGGGGATGGTCGATGAGGGGAAGACAAAAGAGGAAAGAAGAAAGATGAAATCGATCGCGCAATGAAAAGGAAAATTATGACCAACACCAAAACCGCCGAGATCGTCATCTGCGGCGCAGGGATTGCGGGAGTCTCTGCGGCGTATCAACTCGCTGTTGTGCATGGAATGAAGAGCATCGTTATTGTTGACCCGTTGCCGCCACTGACGATGACCAGTGATAAATCCACAGAGTGTTATCGCAATTGGTGGCCCGGTCCCGGCGACGACATGGTGCGGTTGATGAATCGGAGCATCGACATCATGGAAGGGCTGCACCGCGAAGCGCCAAATCGTTTGCCCATGAATCGCCGTGGATATTTATACGCCACCGGCACCCCAAGCGGCGTGGAAGCGATGATTGCCAACGCGGAGGAGATCACGAGTTTGGGAGCGGGCGACCTGCGTGTGTATCGCAACGCAAGTGACGACCCGCAGTATGTGTCTGTTCGGGAGCATGGCATATTCGATGCACCGACAGGAGCGGACTTGTTCCTCGATCCGTCATTGATACATAAACACTTCCCGTATGTCACTGAGAATGCGCTGGCGCTTATCCATACACGGCGATGTGGATGGTTTGCCGCCCAGCAATTCGGCATGTACATGTTTGAGCAAGCGCTTGCCGCCGGTGTGGAACATGTCACGGGGCGGGTGGCAGGCGTCCACGTGGAGGGAGGCGGGGT
>DAOTZF010000419.1:0-2412 GCA_034434415.1 Anaerolineales bacterium
GAAATCATCGAAGTAAATTGTGCCGCTTATTCCTGTTTCAATCCCTTGCGCGCCTAATCGAATATCCGTGATGGTTCTTGTGTCGTTATCAATGAAAGTGATGCTTTGTTTTTGAACATCATCGAGCCACAAGGTGAGCGATCCGCTGTTGGCGAAGGCTTGATAGTGGATTTCCACCGCGCTCCACGCGTTGGGAACAATACAGTTATGCCTATGCGCCACTCCTCGCCGCAATCGGACCCAAATACGATTCCAGTAACGCGTCCATCTGCTCCAGCGACTCACACACGAAAAGCATTGGGTTAAAGGCATAGACCGTCTTCGGGATGCGCGCGATGGTCTCAATATCGAACGGGGCGATGATCACTTCTCCGCCGAACATTCCCTCTTGCTTGATACCCAAATTCTGGTATAGCGACAACACCACGTTCCAGCCCGCGTCGGCGGAGGACATTTGTCCCTTTTGGTGGAGCGCGTTCACACCATCGATGATCCGGTGCAAGTTGGTCTTGTTGGCAAGGAAATGCGCCTGCAACTGCGAAAAGATCGGACGGGTGAAGTCAATCACATTGTCGCGCCCGAGGCGGTAGAACTCCATGATGGTGCGCGTCAACTCCTTGCGTCCGGAGATGATTCCCGCGCCAAAGACCTTGAAGCGGTTATCCTGCACGACGAGTCCGAACTCCGTGCTGTACCACGCCAAACGCTTGATAACCTCGCGCTCTTCTGTGGTCGCTTTCATGTAGGCAGGCGCAAATTTATCCTCGATATCGGCATAGAATTTTTGAGTGAGGAAAGGCAAATGACCAAATATGTCATGGAACATATCGGGTTCGGGCGTGAATTCCATTTGGTCGCGCGTGCGCAGGTAATCTGTGATGAGGAAAATTCGCTGGGCAAACTTTTGGTACCAATCGTCTGCCATTGTATAGCGCACCACCGTGCGTTCGATGCGCCAGCCCGTGCGCGGCGTGATATTTCCATTCAAATGTGCCACGGTGGAAATACCGTGCGGGTCAAGCTGCAGGAGTTCCATTCCGGTCTTCCATTCTTTACAGATGTGTTCCACAAGATAAGGTTGATGAACACCCGCGTATAGATCCGCCCAGATGGCATGTTGTTCTTTTGAAAAACTGATCTCCTGATTTTCGGTTGTATATTCCTTGGTTGGGTCAATATGCTGTTCGGCAATATCCCCTGTGTACACTCTCGATGCTTGGTTTGTAGCCATGGATTCACCTTTCTCAATAAGGAAGGATCGGCTTGCAAAGAAAATATATCACCCCAAAACACGAGCGTCAAGTTACAAGAGGTTACCAATATGGATTAGAATCTCCGAAATGACGGATCTCGCACTGAAAGACAACACTGTTCTGGTTACCGGCGCGGCGCGGCGTCTCGGGCGCATCTTCGCGCTGGCATGTGCCCGCGCGGGAGCGGATGTTGTGATTCACCACGCACATTCGCTAACGGATGCCGAATCACTCCGAGATGAGATCGTGGAACTCGGTCGACGCGCGTGGATTTTTCAAGCGGACTTGAGCGATTCATCCCAGGCGGGACAATTGATCCCGTTCGTCAACGAATCCACGCCTCTGCATTATCTCGTCAACAGCGCGGCGATCTTTGAATCGTTGACTTTTGATTCAACAAAACTTGAAGACTGGGAGAAGCACATTGCTCTCAATCTCACCGCGCCGTTTTTGCTTAGTCAAGCCTTTGCGCGTCAAGCGGACGAGGGTGCGCGCATCGTCAACATTCTCGATTGGCGCGCCCTGCGCCCCGGCGCAGATCACTTTCCCTACACCGTGAGCAAGTCCGCCCTCGCGGCAATGACAAAGTCGCTGGCGGTCGCGCTTGCCCCAAAGGTCATCGTCAACGGACTGGCTCTCGGCGCGATCCTTCCGCCTGCCGATGGAAATATTTCACCCGACATTACGAAAAACATCCCGATGAAACGCTGGGCAAACGAGAACGAAGTGGATGAAGCGTTGGTATTCCTTCTCACCTCCCCCTCTTACATCACCGGCGAAATCCTCCACGTGGACGGAGGCAGGCATTTGGTTTAATTAAATGTCCGGTGGTTGAGAAAGGCGAAGTCTGTATCGAAACCACAGGTGAAAGAATCAAAGGAATAATACACATGGATAAAATCTTCATCACCAACCTCGTCGCACGCGGAATCATCGGTGTGACCGAACGTGAACGCAGGAGGCCGCAAAACATCGTCATCAACGTGACGCTATACACCGATACCCACCGCGTCGGTAAATCCGACAACATCCGCAATACGGTTGACTATAGTGCCGTAGCAAAGAAATTGATCGCGCATGCCGAGAGCATCGGAAGGCAGACCGTCGAAGCGCTGGCTAGCGACCTGGCGGAAATTTGCCTGAGCGAGCCAAAAGTCGC
>DAOTZF010000420.1:0-7540 GCA_034434415.1 Anaerolineales bacterium
CTCAATGCCGAGCGGCGCGTGACTCGGCGCATCAACGCGCTGGAGACCCTGCCCGATTGGCGCGAGAAGCGTCAACGCGCTCATGCCGTCCGCGCGGAGGTGATCGAACGGCTCGATGAATGCATCGAGCAATTCACAGCCAAAGCCCAGTCGAACGGAAATGTCGTTCACCTCGCGAAAGACGCGGCAGAGGCGGTGAAAATCGTTTTGGAAATTACAAAATCTTCACCACAAAGGACACAAAGTGCACAAAGGGAAAAAGAGAAAACCTTGGTGCCCCTTCGTGGTGAAAAGATTCTCGTTGCCAAATCCAAATCCATGGTCACAGAGGAGATCAACCTCAACCATGCACTCGAAGCGGAGGGCATCCGGGTGGTTGAAACCGACCTCGGTGAATTCATCGTTCAGTTACGCGGCGAGAAACCCAGCCACATCATCACGCCTGCGTTGCACCTGAAGCGACAAGATGTAGGTGAGGTCTTTCAAAACAAACTGGGTGTTGAATACACTGAAGATATTCCCACTCTCACGAACATCGCACGCAAGACGTTGCGCGAAGTCTTTCTTACGGCCGATGTCGGCATCACGGGCGCGAACTTCGCGGTCGCTGAGGAAGGCGCGATCTGTCTCGTCACCAACGAAGGCAATGGGCGCATGGTCACAACTCTCCCTCCGATGCACATCGCTCTTATCGGAATGGAACGCATCGTGCGAAACCTCGATGATCTCGCTCTGATGCTTTCGCTTCTCCCACGCTCTGCAACAGGCCAAAAACTCAGCGTGTACACACAGATCGTTCACGCGCCTCACGCAAATCAACAACGGCACTTCATTCTCCTTGATAACGGACGTTCCCGACTCCGCAATTCGCCTCTCAAAGAATCTCTGTATTGCATCCGATGCGGTGCATGCATGAACGCCTGCCCCGCGTTCCGTGAGATCGGCGGGCACGCGTACAAAAGCATCTACCCCGGTCCCATCGGTTCGGTCATTTCGGCGAGTCTCTTCGGAAGCGAATTTGTTCCGCTTGCACAAGCCTCATCCTTGTGCGGAGCGTGTAAAGACGCCTGCCCCGTGGATATCGACCTGCCAAAATTATTGCTACGCGTGCGCGCGGGCGAATCCCCAATTACCAATTCCCAATTACCGACAACCGGACTTTCTCTCCTTTCAGCCTCCTCTCTTAAGATATTCAGCCGCCTCGCGCGCCACCCGAACCTGTTTTCCCTCTCCCAGAAATTCGCGGCTCTGGCGAGCATCCTCGTTTCGCCGTTTTCCAACTGGATGCGCCTCCCCGCGTTCACAGGCTGGGGATATAGCAAGGATTTTCCGCGTGTTGCCAGGAAGACTTTCAGGGACAACTGGAGCAAGATAAAAATAAATGCTGAGATCAAGCACCTGACCAGAGATTCAAGCGAGTCCATAAAATCGGAACCGACTCCTCCTTCCCCTTCAGCTCCTCAAAGCGGTGCAGAAAAAATCGAACGGTTCACCAAAGAACTCAACGCCGTACACGGGCGCGTCCATCCAACCGAAGACCCGACTCAAAGCATCCTTGAATTTTTGCATTCTCGCGGAATCGACCATATCCACCTTGAGCCGGGCGTTTTGGATGAAGCCGCATTATCCAAAGCCGGCATCACACTCAGTCGCGAACCCGATCCCTCCATCCGCGCGGGGGTGACAAAAGCTAAATGCGGGCTGGCAGATACCGGGTCCGTGCTTGAGGCGGAGGGCGAGGGGAGTCCATTGCACGCGTCGCTCCTGCCCGAAATCCATCTGGCTGTGTTACCTAGATCGCAAATTTATTCGTCGCTCGAAGATGCCATTCACCTTGTGAAAGGCACAAAGTCTGCGGTCTTTATCACGGGACCGTCTGCAACCGGCGACATCGAAAGCGTACACACTATTGGCGTGCACGGACCCGGCGAAATATCTGTATTCATAACTGATGTTACGTAGTCTAGCCGCAGAAACGCGAAGTCGCAGAGAAAAAATAAAGGAGTTTTCTCAGCATCTCTGTGACTCTGCGGCAAAAATGCGTGTGGTAAGATTGCAATTTAAGAAAATCAACGTGTTGAGCGTCGGAGGCCCTCATGATTATTGATCTAACATTTCTCGACTCTATTGCACTGGCCGTATTTATCATCTATATCGGTGGAATAGTCGGCGGGATATGGTTGCTATGGAGCGCATCGGGCAGGATGAAAATATTGGGGTGGGTGATATTGGTAGAATCCGTGATTGCGGCGGCTTTGCTGGCTTTTATGAGCAGCAAATATTGGATCGGCCGGGAAGGGGAGGCTATTGACGTAAAATTGTTTTCCGATTTCTATACCATAATGTACATGTATATTCCATTGGCGCTTGGAGGCGCCATCCTGTTCGCTGTTGGAATTGCGTGGACGCGGTGGATGCAGCGCGGAAAATCGGTTCTCGGAACGCTGCTGATCTGTACATTCATCCCGCTCCTCGCGATTATCAGCACCCAACTCCTTGTTTCGTTGACGCGGAAACAAGCGCCCGTTTTGCCAGACCCGGCGCGGGACATATTGATAGCTCCGGGATTTGAAATCTCAATCTTTGCAACCAAGCCCGCGGACCGACCCACAAGCATCATCTTTGGACCGGATCGAGCAATGTACATTGCAAACGAGAACGGAGACATTTGGGGAATTTCGATGGAGGACGGCTCAAGTTGGAAGTACGCTTCGGGTTTTGTCGTGCCGGTAGGGTTGGCGTGGCGGGAGGATTCGCTGTTTGTAGCTTCGCGCGGCAAAATCACTGCTCTGCGCGACACCGACGGAGATCGCATTGCGGACAATGAGAAAGTTATTCTCAGCGACTTACCCGCCGGATTGCACCCCTGGCATGGAAATAACGGCATTGTGTTTGGCGAAGACGATCGGCTATATTTTCCAGTTGGCGCAAGCACAGACGCGGGTGTCGAAACATATCCGCTGGCGGCGTCTATTCTCTCAGTAAACCCAGATGGCAGCGATTTGCAAGTGTACGCCAGCGGCCTGCGAAATTCATATCGTCTGGCGCTCAACGGTTTCGGCGATATGTTTGCCACTGACAACGGTCCCGGCACCCTCGACGTAACGCCGCCAGACGAGTTGAATCACATCGTCAAAGGCGCCGATTATGGATTTCCAAAGCAATTCGGATTAGCGCTTCCGGGGAGCGGAACGGTCAGCCCTGTTGCGTTATTCCCGCCTCACGCTTCGGCGAACGGGATTGTCTTCTATCAAGCGGATCAATTTCCTTCCGAATATTTCGACAACGCATTCGTCACACTTTGGACCCTGGGGCAGATCTATCGCGTCCAATTGACCAAAGGAGCAGACGGCAATTATCACTCACTGACTTCGATTTTTGTAAGCGGACTCAAAAACCCGGTAGACATCACCACCGGTCCGGACGGGTCTCTCTACGCGATTGATTACGGCAATAATGTCATCTACAAGATCTCTTACAAAGCAAAACCCTGAAGCTGTTTTCCAGCCGCCGCAAACAAGTCTCGGGGGCTCGTTGACGAGCAATAATCGCAATGATACAATCTCGCCCGCGCTTCGACTGCGTTTCACTCCGCTACCCTTCGGGTACGATGTCAGCGCGAGATTTGCCCCCATCGTCTAGTGGCCCAGGACGGAGCCCTCTCAAGGCTCAAACCGGGATTCGAATTCCCGTGGGGGCACACACAAGTGACAGTCATCCTAAAGATGACTGTCACTTGTTTTATAATCCAAACATGAATCAAATCCTTGTCGTTGGCTCACTCAATGCAGACCTCGTCGTACGTGCGCCGCGCTTTCCGCAACCCGGCGAAACGATCAGCGGTGAAGACCTGCAAGTGATTCCCGGCGGCAAAGGGGCAAACCAAGCCGTCGCCGCGGCGAGACTCGGCGCAAAAGTTTCCATGCTTGGGCGCGTGGGCAAAGACAATTTCGGCGATCTCCTCCTCGACAATCTCAATCAAAACAAAGTGGATTCGACTTTTATTCAGCGCGATGACTCTTCGACTGGAACAGCAATTATTGTTGTGGATTCAAGCGGACAGAACAGCATCGTCCTTTCGCCGGGCGCGAACGGCAAAGTGACACTTGCAGATGTGAACAGCGTTTCTTTTCCCAATGGGGGCTTGCTCCTCCTCCAATTGGAAATTCCCACAGAGACAGTCCTCCGCGCCGCGCAACATGCACATGAACGTGGTACGCGCGTCATCTTGAACCCTGCGCCTGCAAAAGCACTGCCAGACGAATTGATCGCACTGGTAGATTTCATCATCCCCAACGAAACGGAACTGTCACTTTTGACAGATCAAAAGGTACACGATATTGCATCCGCCAAATCTGCCGCCAAGGATTTGTTGGGACGCGGCGTAAAAAATGTGATCGTAACTCTTGGAAGCAAAGGCGCACTATTGGTAAACACGGAGACAAGTACACACGTGGACGCGTTCAAAGTGGATGTCGTAGACACAACTGCCGCTGGCGACGCCTTCATCGGAGGATTCGCCGCCTCGCTATTGCATAACAAACCGCTTGAAGAATCTGTCCGTTATGGTTGCGCGTGCGGAGCATTGGCGGTTACCAAATTCGGCGCGCAACCATCATTACCAAACACGGAAGATGTTGAAAGGTTTGTCTCGTAGGAGCGAGGCCATCTCGCCCCTACACAAAACATTATGCCCACACGTATCATCATCGACACTGACCCTGGCGTAGACGACGCGCTCGCATTCCTGCTCGCGCTCGCTTCACCGGAGATTCAACTCGAAGCGCTGACCACCACACAGGGCAACGTCACGCTTGAAACTGCCACTCGTAACGCTCTGGCAGTATTGGAACTGGCGAACGCGGCTCACATCCCTGTGACGGCTGGAAGTGTGCTTCCTCTTGTCCAACCGTTGCGCGCCTCTGCCTATGTGCATGGCGTAAGCGGGATCGGCAATTCAAAACTCCCCCCGGCAAAAAACAAACCTCGCGAAGGACATGCCGTGGACTATTTGATCCAAAGAGTCCTTGCCGAGCCAGGCGAGCTCAGCATCTTCCCCATCGGTCCGCTGACGAATATCGCCATGGCGATTCGCAAAGAGCCAAAGTTTGCTAAATCGGTAAAGGAATTGGTCATCATGGGCGGAGCGATTCACGAAAGTGGTAATGTCACCCCGCTGGCAGAGTTCAACATCTGGGTAGACCCACACGCCGCGCACATCGTTTTCCACTCAGGCATTCCGATCACCTTGATTCCCTTGGATGTCACTCACAAGTGCCTGCTCAAACAGGAACACATTGACCGACTAATGAAAATAAACTCGCCGATTTCGCGTTTCATCAAGGATGCCATCGAGGTCTATTTCAAATTTTCATACGAGCGCGGATTTGCAGGTTGCGCCTTGCACGATCCACTGACACTGGCAACTATTATCGCTCCCGAATTGCTCACCCTGAAGGAATATTTCGTGGACGTGGATCATTCAGGAGGACCAGCCATGGGTAAAACATTTGCCGATGTTTTTAACGTCACAAAGAAACCTGCCAACATGAAAGTTGCGATGGAAGTGCGCGGCGAGCAATTCATCGAGTTGTTCCTTCAACGCACGGAGGAATTAGCAAGGAAGATAAAAGAGTGAGCACATCCCCTCACCCTAGCCCTCTCCCAAAGGGAGAGGGGACAGATGTGCCCAAACGAATCCTCATCGACACCGACCCCGGCATTGACGACTCACTCGCCATTTTGCTGGCGCTCGCTTCACCCGAAATATCTCTCGAAGGGTTGAGTGTCGTTCATGGGAATTGCTCTCTGGAACAGGCAACGACAAATGCCTTGTCAATTTTGGAATTGGCAAATGCAAGCGGCATGCCTGTTGCGGTTGGGTGCGAATTGCCACTCGTGCAACCGTCCCTGCTTGCACCGGAGACGCACGGCAATACCGGCTTGGGCTATGCAAAACTTCCCACTCCGCGAATCAAGCCTACCCGTCAGCACGGATGCGATTTTCTCATCGAGCGAATCATGTCGGAGCCGGGTGAATTCTCACTCGTGGCGATCGGTCCGCTGACGAACGTCGCATTGGCAATTCGGCAAGAGCCGCGCATTGTAAAGTCGCTCAAAGAGTTGATCGTCATGGGCGGCGCGATCCGTTACGAAGGCAACACCACCGCCCTCGCGGAATTCAACACGTATGCCGACCCGCACGCCGCGCACATCGTTTATCACGCGGGGATTCCCACGACGCTCGTGCCGTTGGATGTGACGTATCAATGCGTTCTGACTCAGGGGGATGTTGAGCGACTCCTCCAAATCGAATCACCTCTGACGCGTTTCATCGCCGATGCGACGCGCTTCTACATGGAATTTCATGATGAATTCCAGGGTGTGCAGGGATGTGTGATCAACGACCCGCTCGCGCTGGCATTGACCTTCGCTCCTGAACTATGCGATTATCAGGAACTGCCGGTGGATGTGGATATTTCAGGTGGGATTTCGTTGGGTAAAACCATAGGTGATTTTTACAATTACAACAAAAAACCCGCAAACATGAAGGTGGCACTCGGTGTGCGACCGCGCGATTTCATCGAGTTATTTTTGGAGAGGATGGAGAAGCTCGCCAGCGAAATTCGGTGAAACAAAATCGACAACGCGGTGTTATAGGAATCAAACCCAAAAAGGAGAAGGAACATGAGCATTATTTCTGAAAATGTAGGCTATTTCATGATTGCCGTGGTGATCGTCGTCGCCCTGCTGGTCTGGGCGTACCTCACCAAGCGCATGCAGAAAGATTTCAGCACGATGACTTGGGTGCTCATCCCGGTAGCCATTGCCATTAACATTGCAATCGGTCAGATCGTCGTGACCCTGAAACTTCCTGTGTACCTCGACTCCATCGGCACTGTACTGGTCGGAGTGCTCTGCGGACCATGGGCTGGCGCATTGACCGGGACACTCTCGAACGTCATTTGGGGACTTACGATTGACCCCAACGCGTTCCCGTGGTTCCCTGTCGCCTTTTTCATCGGTCTGGTTTCGGGCTTGATGGCGAACGCCGGCTGGTTCAAGAGTTGGTGGAAGGTGGCTGTCACTGGCTTTGTTGTGGCGCTGACCGCCGCAATCGTTTCAACGCCAATTGCTGTGTATCTGTACGGTGGCATCACCGCCAGTGGATCATCGTTCATCACTGCGTACTTGCTCCAGACCGGTCAAGGTGTCGTGCAGGCAGTGATGAGCACCGGCTTCCTCGTAGAGCCCGTGGACAAGATCACCACCGCCATGCTTGCCTTCGCCATTATTCAGGGACTTTCGCAACGCTTCGTTGCACGATTCCCACGCCCTGAAAATGCCCAAACAGAAGGCGGCTCAAGCCAGACTCAGTTAATCATCGCCCTCGTGGCGATCGTCCTGCTGGTGTTGTTCGCCATGTTCATGCTCGGCAACATCATCGGCGGATAATCCCCCACACATCATCAAAAAGACCAGACCTTGCGGTCTGGTCTTTTTTGTCGTTTATAATTTCGCACATGCATGAACGGCTTTC
>DAOTZF010000421.1:0-2312 GCA_034434415.1 Anaerolineales bacterium
CCGCGTTTGGCGTCGAGGATGACGGGGATGAGAGAACCTAACCGTTTAGATTCTTCGTCAATCGCTTCGATGACCTGCTTGAGCGCGATCCAGCCTTCGGCGCCGAAGACCTCGAAGAACGCCGCGTTGGGTTTGAATGCCGCGGCGTAGGGAGCGGTCGCCTTGATGAGAGTCAGGCAGAAATCGAGGGCAGAAGCGGCAGTGGGGGTAGTTAAATCGTCCAAGTGCGGGTCAAGTCCAACGCATAAGAGGGAGGAACAATCGTCCACGCGTTTTTCGAGGAAGGTGAAAAAGGTCTCCAAAATTTTCTCCAGTTTGAAAGTTTGAAGGTCAGCAAGTTGGAACGTTCAAACCTGCCAACCTTTCAACGTGTAAACGATTATGCCTTTCCCAACACCATCGCGAGCAACGCCATTCTTACATATAAACCATATTCCATCTGGCGGAAATACGCGGCGCGGGGATCGTCGTCGAAGTCCGGCGAGATCTCACCCACACGCGGGAGCGGATGCATGACGATCATATTTTGTTTCGCGGCTTTCATGATGCCGGGGTCGATCACGTACGCGCCTTTGACCTTCTCGTATTCGTTGAGGTCTTCGAAGCGTTCCTTTTGCACGCGCGTGACGTATAACACATCCGTTTCAGGCAAAACTTTTTCGAGCGATGAAAATTCATTTTGCTGAATTTTTTTCTCCGCTACTTCGTCCATCACTTCTCTGGGCATTTTCAAAATGTCAGGCGAGACGTAATTCAACTTCACATTGAATAGCGAAAGCAGGCGCGCGAGCGAATGCACGGTGCGTCCGTACTTCAAATCGCCGAGCATGGTTACGGTGAGTTGATCGAATTGTCCAAGTTCCTCGTTGATCGTGAACGCATCGAGCAATGCCTGCGTGGGATGTTCGCCCGTGCCGTCGCCCGCGTTGATGACGGGTTTGCGCGCCGCCTTCGCCGCGATCGCCGCCGAACCGGTTTCGGGATGGCGCAACACGATCACATCGGCATAACATTCGAGCGTGCGCACCGTGTCGGGCAGGCTCTCACCCTTCGACACGGACGAGTACTTCACCTCGTTGATCGGGATGACCGAACCGCCGAGGCGCTCCATCGCGGCAGTGAACGATGAGGACGTGCGCGTGGACGGTTCATAAAAAAGATTCGCCAGGATTTTTCCTTTGAGCAGATCGAACGTGCCGACGCGCTCGACCATGCCGCGCATCTCGTGCGCCACGCCGAAGACATATTCCAGATCTTCGCGCTTGAACTGTTTGACGGAAATAATGTCCTTTCCGTACCACTCGGCATTCTTATTCTCGCCGAAGGGCAGGTGCGTGGAGGGTGAATTTGTGGGCATGATTACTCCTTGTTCGTAATTGGTAATTAGAGATTTGAGATTGGTGGTCGACATTTCAAGACTAGAGAATTGGAGAATTTGAGATTTGAGACTGGAGACTCGCTGCTTTTCTACGGGTGAGGTTGATTCTGTTTCGATAAATATTTCAATCTGATAGTTTTATCTAATACTACATTCCATTTTCAGGAACAAACATCCTCATCCAAACAAATAATTCGCCAGCGGAATGACATTGATCAACGGCTCTTCATAGGGATGCACGCTCTTTATCACTTGAATCGCATCCTTCACCAACTCGCGTTTGCAATTGACTTCAAGTTTGTACTCAGCTACTTCGCTTATCCTTCCAATTTCGCCGTCAAATGGATTAGCTTCTGGCAAGGGTCGGTAATATCCCTGCACAGGGGACATGGCTACACAATGATCGTAATTGCCGATCACTCCAACTCCAATTTTCGCGAGTTCATCGCGAATCATCAACGCATATTCCCGTGGGACGAAGATTTCAAGTTTTACGTCGGTGAAGTTTTGCATACTAGTACTTTCCGTCATTGCAATGACATTATGCCCGAATATTCTTTCCATAACCTTGGGCAACTAGAATCTTTCCATCTTCATAAGCAGTTGTACCACGCAAAACAACTTTCCTCACCCTCCCCTTGACCTTCCACCCCTCGAACGGAGTCCAGCCACAGCGGGTGAATTGGTCCGCGGCTTTAATCTCGTATTCGGCGGACTCATCCACTTCGACCCAAGTCTCGGCTTGCTCGGGTAGGTGGAAAATCCTTTTTGGATTGACGACAGACTTTTCAATAACATGGTCTATCGTCAATCGTCCATCGTCCACTGCTGTAAGCAATAAAGGAAGCAGAGTTTCCAACCCCGGGAATCCCGGCGGTGGATTCTCGGAATCCTTTTCTTCGAGAGTGTGAGGGGCATGGTCTGTGGCGAAGCA
>DAOTZF010000422.1:0-1547 GCA_034434415.1 Anaerolineales bacterium
GCGTTCTACGCTGACGAACCAGCCAGGGGGAAGATTCTGACGCGTTTTGGAGGATTCCTCGACAACGTGGATTTGTTCGATCCGCACTTTTTTGGGATTTCCCCTCGTGAAGCCGCGCGCATGGATCCGCAGCAACGCCTCCTTCTGGAAGTGAGTTGGGAGGCGATGGAAAACGCGTTCATCCCCCCGCCCTCCCTCGCGGGGACGCGCACCGGCGTGTTTGTGGGCATCAGCAGTTACGATTACTCGCGTTTGCAATTCGATGACCACGAAATGATCGATGCCTATGCTGGCACAGGCAACGCGCACAGCATCGCCGCGAATCGGTTGTCGTATGTCTTTGACTTGCGCGGACCCAGCATGGCGGTGGATACGGCATGTTCATCGTCGCTGGTTTCGGTACATCTCGCGTGTCAGAGTCTCAGAGGCGGTGAATCAGACTTGGCGCTGGCAGGAGGCGTGAACTTGATCCTCACGCCCGAATTGACCGTCATGTTTTCACAAGCGCGGATGCTGGCGCCCGATGGTCGCTGCAAAACCTTCGATGCCAGCGCGGACGGTTACGTGCGCGGCGAAGGTTGTGGCGTTGTCGTGTTGAAGCGATTGTCCGATGCGATGCGCGACGGCGATCACATCCTTGCGTTGATCCGCGGCTCAGCGGTGAACCAGGATGGACGCAGCAACGGTCTCACCGCGCCGAACGGATTGGCGCAACAGGATGTGATTCGCACGGCGATGGCGCAAGCGCAAGTGACGCCGAACCAGATCGGTTACATCGAAGCGCACGGAACGGGCACTTCGCTCGGCGATCCAATCGAAATGGCGTCGCTGAATGCAGCGCTGGGCGATGACTCGAATCAACGCGTGATCGTTGGTTCGGTGAAGACGAACATCGGTCATCTTGAATCGGCCGCAGGGATCGCGGGCTTGATCAAAATAGTGATGGCGATGCAAAACGAAGCCATCCCGCCGCATTTGCATTTAAAAGAAATCAACCCATATCTCTCTCTCGAAAACTCGCGCATCGAGATCGGCACCTATCTCCGACCTTGGAAACGCCGAGACCAGCCGCGCTTCGCTGGCGTGAGTTCGTTTGGCTTCGGCGGCACGAACGCGCACATTGTTTTATCTGACGTGCCATTGCTTGTTGAAGATAGAAAAATCAACGGCATTGAACGACCCCGTCACCTCTTAACCCTATCTGCTAAATCTGAAAACGCTCTTCAGGAACTTGTTCAACAATTTTCTGCTCTCGGCGGCGTCCTCGCCGCCGAGGACGGCGGCTTGAGCTTGGCTAACCTCGCCTTCACCTCCAACGCAACTCGAACTCACTTTGAGCATCGCCTCGCGGTGCAAGCGGGTTCGCTGGATGAATTAAAGAAGAATCTCGATGATTTTCTCAGCAACTCAGAATCATCTTTCATTTCCACTGGACAAACCAAACCGGGTACGCAACCAAAGATCGCCTTCCTCTTCACTGGTCAGGGATCGCAGTACGCGGGGATGGGGAGTCAACTGTACGAAACCCAACCGGTCTTCCGCGCCGC
>DAOTZF010000423.1:0-3097 GCA_034434415.1 Anaerolineales bacterium
GAACCCCAGCGTTGCGCATCCTCAGACCAGGTATAACTTGCAAGGATGATGCCGCGTCCCGTTTCGCGTCCATGGTCGGGATAATACAAATTACGGATGGGCAGATCGGTGAGCGTGCCGCCGCCGAAGATACCATCGTCTTCCTCCCAAAATCTGCGTTTGCATTGAAATAATATTTTTGCCGAAGCATCATAATGCAACTGGCGAATCGCGCGTTGTTTGGCGCGCGCAAACGGTTTGAGAATCTCCACATGCCGCAGAACTGGGAATGGAACCGTGACGATTGCGTAATCGCCTTTTTCTTCAAATCGGCCTGCTCGAGTTTGATAGTGAATCGTCACATCGGTTGGCGATTGATCCATTGCGATCATCTTCGCGCCGAAGCGGATGTTCTCTTTGAGTTCGGGGAGGAACGCGTGAGGCAAACGATCGGTCCCGCCTTCGAGTTCGATCATGTTCGTGTAATAGTTTCCCGAATCTTCACGGAACAACTCAAGAAACGAGGAGTTCATCACCGACTCTTGATTCGCCAGCAAGCCGAACATTTCGATCATGCCTTCCGACCAGCCGTTCAATTCCAGGAATTCGCGCGTGGAATATTGGTCGTATTTCGCAATGATCTCGTCCCACGCCTTGTCGCCATCGCGCTCAAGTAGATCAAGCAATGGCTTCAAAGCCGCTTCATACATCTTGCCTGCTGTTTTGCCTTTTTCGTTTTCAGCCACATCGAACCCAAGCAGAGACGGATCCTTCGCTGCCTCCGATGCGCGGACTTTTCTTCCGCCCATGTAGTAATACGCGTTGGGGTTATCCATGGTGAAGTCGTTGGTTTTGAGTCCAAACTTTTCGACGTAGGACATCGTCAACGTGTGGGCGCGTGGAATGCGCATCGCGCCGACTTCCGCGTATAAACCTTCGGTGAACGGATCGCGCAGGGTGTACACGCGTCCGCCCACGCGTTGTTGGGCTTCAAGAATCACAGGTGTGTGCCCCGCGCGTTTGAGTTCGTATCCAGCCGCAAGTCCCGCGAGACCCGCCCCCACGATGACGACTCGCTTTGGCCTGCCATCTCCAAATTTTTTCGCGATCCCCTGTTTCACAACGTCGAGATAATCTTGAATCGAATGTTCGGAATGCATCACAACCTCCAGGCGGCAAAATTGATGTATCTTATCGAAAATCATATTAATTTTCAATCACCAATTTCATGCTTGACAAAGCCTTGTCATGCGTATACAATCGCCGCCATTAACAACTGAATATTCGGAGATTTAGCGGCTGGGTCTTTCATGTCGCTGCAAGCGCACGTTGCCAAGCAGCCCCCTTGAATAATCGGGAGATTGCTTCGGGCTTCGCCCTCGCAATGACAAAAGATCACGAGGTGGAGGTTCTGTCTCGCGAGAGACATGCTAACCGAACTTCACCCTCTCCCCTTGGGAGAGGGTTGGGGTGAGGGAACATCGGATTGATCAGCGGATGCCTCTGGAGTTTGTCACAGACTCCTTTCTCCCTTCCGAAACAAGCGCAAGGAGTGACGAGTTTAAAAAAACTCTGTCGCTCGCCCGAAAACCAGAGAGCGATCTGTGGGACAAGGGAAGCGCGGTGACACAGGTGGATTCCATCTGTTTGCGTTTGGAAGGGCTGTCTTTTTTAATGCTGAGTCGTTAACAGGCATGCCCACGCATGCCTGTTTTTGTTTTTACCCGAAACGCTGGTTGAGTAGCCCTGAGCCGCCGCGCTGAGCCTGTCGAAGCGGTTCGTTGCGAAGGGCGTATCGAAACCAGCACGCAATGCCAAACTTGTAATTGGTGGTTTCGATACGGACGAGACAAGCACTCGCCCTACTCAACCACCATTGTAGGAATGAACTCAGCAAGAATCGGGTCGGCAGATGTAGAAGATGTTCATAGAATGGCGTCAACAAAAGGAGAACCTATGAACACCGATTTCAAACAATCGTCCGAAGATTACCTGCGCATCGAGCAGGCGATCCTGTACCTTGAAAACCATTTCAAAGACCAGCCAAATCTTAATGAAGTCGCGGCGAATGTCGGGTTGAGCGAATATCACTTCCAGCGACTGTTCACACGTTGGGCGGGAGTCAGCCCGAAACGATTCCTGCAATTTCTGACGAAGGAAGGCGCAAAGGAACTGCTCGACAAATCGGAAAACCTGCTCGACACCACGCATCAAGTCGGACTGTCGAGTCTGGGCCGCCTCCACGATCTCTTTGTCACCACCGAGGCGGTGACGCCGGGCGAGTACAAATCCAAAGGCGAAGGCGTGACCATTCGTTATGGAATCCACCTCACACCGTTCGGCAAATGTCTCATCGGTCTCACCGAGCGCGGAATCTGTCATCTCGGTTTTGTAGAAGGAAGCGAAGGCGAAGCGATCGATAATCTTGTCACAGATTGGAAGGAAGCGAAGATGATCGAGGATCATCGTTCCACAGCGGCTCTCGTCGCTCCGATCTTCGACCTGCAATTTAACTCGCGTATCAAGCCGTTGACACTGCACCTGCGCGGCACAAACTTCCAGTTGAAGGTGTGGGAGGCGTTGTTGCAAATCCCGGCAGGGGCAGTGACCACCTACGAAGGGATCGCATCGAGAATTGGCAAGCCGACAGCGACGCGCGCCGTTGGAACCGCGGTAGGACACAACCCGATCGCCGTGCTGATTCCGTGTCATCGCGTGGTCCGCAAGGCTGGCGAGTTTGGGAAGTATCGCTACGGCGCGTTGAGGAAGAAGGCGCTGCTGGCAAGAGAGTTTATGAATGCCACGGTGGTCGAGTAATCCCGCGTGCAGTTCGCGGGATGTATCGAGACCACCATCTATTGCAAGAATTGTTATTGTGACCAGTTGGTTTCGATACGGGGCGGAACACCGCCGCCCCTACTCAACCAACGATTACAAAACGGAGATGAATGAAATCAAAAATATGGATCGCTTTGATTGCGTTGTACATCGTGTGGGGATCCACCTACCTTGCGATTCGATTCGCCGTGGAAACGATCCCTCCATTCTTGCATGCAGGTTTGCGTTTCCTCATATCGGGATTGATCATCGTCATTTGGCGGCGCGCGGCAGGAGATGA
>DAOTZF010000424.1:0-4077 GCA_034434415.1 Anaerolineales bacterium
GCGCGCGTCCTTGGCTGGTCCATGCTGGGGTTGGCGGGACAAATAAAAGTTGAAGAAAGAAGCGTGCGCGTCGAGCGAGTCGTCGAAGAAGGCAGGCAATCCGTCAAAGCGAATTTGCCTGCGGTCATCAGCGTCGTGCAAAGCATCGGCGAGCCGCGCTACCCGTCATTCATGGGCATTCGCAAAGCGTCGAAAGCGGAGATCCCTGTGTGGTCGTTGAGCGACCTGGGATTCGCCGCGCCTGATGCGATCCTCAAACGCATCGAGTTGATGAACCCGCCCGCGCGCGATATAACGGTTGAAATGATTTCCGGCGAAAGCCCCGCCGAGATCGCCGATAAACTCGCCGATCGAATCATTGCGGAGAAGGTGCTATGAAAACCTTTGTGTACATCGATCACTTCAAAGGCGAGGTGCAAGCCACATCGTGGGAAGCGCTCGGGCTTGCGAAAAGTTTCGGCGCGGCGAGCGCCATCGTGTTCGGCTCCGGTGTGGATGCGGTTGTGAAAGAGGCATTTGAGTACGGCGCGGACGAAGTCCTGCTTGCGGACGACCCAGCCTTGGTGGATTTTCGCGCGGATGTGTTCGCTTCCACCCTGTCCGCGCTCGCATCCTCCCAAAACCCCAACCTGATTCTCTTCCCTTCGACGACTCGCACACGTGAACTGACCGCCATGTCTGCCGTTGACCTGAACTGCGGCGTTGCCACCGATGCAACCTCCGTCGAAGTGACCGGTGAATCGATTACGGTAACGCGCCCGATCTACGAGGGAAAGTTATTCGAAAAAGTATCGTGCTCGAGCGCGGTGCAGTTCGTCACCTTGCGCGGGCGCGCTTTCCCCAAACCAGAAAAACAAGCGGGCAAATCAGGGACGATTACAAATGTCGAAGCGAAAACCGATGCAATGACAACGGTTGAAGGCTATAGCGTTGCCGAGGTCGGCGTCAGTTTGAACGACGCGGGAGTCATCGTTGCTGGCGGGCGCGGCGTTTCGAACAATCCATCGTTGCAACCTCCCGCAGGCTTGGATGAAAAACAATCGGAGGTCTGGCGGGGCCAGCAGGGATTCAAACTCGTCGGTGAACTCGCGTCCGTGTTGGGCGGCGCGGTTGGCGCTTCGCGCGCAGCCGTGGACGCGGGCTATATCCCCTACTCGAATCAAGTCGGGCAGACCGGCAAAGTCGTCGCGCCTGATTTATACATCGCGTGCGGCATTTCGGGAGCAATTCAACACCTGGCAGGCATTCGCTCTGCAAAGATGGTCGTTGCGGTCAACAAGGACCCGGATGCGCCGATCTTCAAGGTGGCGCGTTTCGGTGTGGTCGGCGATCTGTTCCAGATCGTGCCTGCACTAACTGAGGCCTTCAAGAAAAAATTAGGCAAGTAAATTCGGCTCTCCCACCAATGTACCAGAGAGGCAAAGGTAACTTTTGTCCCTCTGGGGTGTCTTGCGAGACATACAGTGGATAAATTCCAAATCCATGTACAGGAGAGCGCTATGAAGAAGAATATTCGAATGTTTGTGGGAGGGGGTGTGATCCTAGTCTCCATCCTTGCCTGTGGTACCAGTCAGGCAACCCCAACGCCCGAAGCAATATCACCTGCGAAAGAGATCGTGCAGGTAAGTGATACCGCAGTCCCACCCACTGACACCCCGATCCAGCATCAGATCGTCCCGGTTGCGCTGCCGGAAAACCGGAGCAGTCATGCGGGGGACTACGACTCCTCCGTCACAGCCGCGGAGAAAAAGTCAAACGGCGGAGACAGGTTCACCTTCGAACGATTCGAGCGTCCGTTCAATGCCAACACGATGGATGTTTACTTCCCCGAACTCGATATCATCGACACATTCGTTTATCAGGACGATACGTGGATTTACGGCACAATCCAAGTGGTGGATCGCTCCGCCGCGAGCGCATCACCGTATCGCTTTGCGATGCAGGTGGATAATGAAGTTGACGGCAAGGGCGATTACCTAATTCTCGCAACGAATCCTCCTTCCACAGATTGGACGGTGCAGGGAGTGCAAGTCTACGTCGATACCAACAGCGACGTGGGCGACCTGACTGCCATGCTCACCGATGAAGGTTCGCAATCGGATGGTTACGAGACTCTGCTCTTCGACCAAGGCAAAGGAAACGACGACCCCGATATTGCGTGGATTCGGGTATCGCCTAATGACCCGAACACAGTCGAGATCGCGGTTAAGCGCTCCGTGATGGGAAACCCCGCAAGGTATTTAGTGGACATGTGGGCAGGTCACGGAATGCTCGACCCCAAATTGTTCGATTTCAGCGATCACTTCACGCACGATCAAGCCGGCGCAGCGGACCCGGGTTTTCCCAACTTTTACCCCATCAAAGCGTTGTTTGAAATTGACAATTCATGTCGTATGGCTGTGGGCTTCGAACCGACAGGCTATGAACCCGGTCTCTGCCCCTCGCTCGCGCCAGATAAGCCAGTCGGTCAACCCGGTGGTTGCACTGCTTCACCAAGGCAGATCATCGCATGCACATTTGGCAATGGCACCTGGGATCCAAACACT
This sequence comes from Anaerolineales bacterium, assembly GCA_034434415.1. Lineage (GTDB taxonomy): Bacteria > Chloroflexota > Anaerolineae > Anaerolineales > Villigracilaceae > Defluviilinea. The sequence goes on from DAOTZF010000424.1 coordinate 2,547, forward strand.
TGCACATGTACTTTACCAACCGCTATTCCACCGCCGAAGTAAACCTTATTGTTGGAACAAAGGAGAATATTGTATGAAAACGAAGAATTCAAAATTCACAATGGCTTTACTTTCGATCATCGCGGCAGTGCTGGCATGCAACGTGCCCGGCAGTGCAACCGAAATCCCTGCAACACCTCCGCCCGCGACAGAAGTGGTGACTGTCGTCGAGGCGACATCTCCCCCGCCAACCGAAATTCCCATCCAGCATCAAGTCTTCCCAGTTAACCTGCCGGAGAATCGAAGCGGGCATGCGAGCGACCACAATTCATCGTTGACCGCAAATCAGAATAAATCCAATGGCGGCGATCGTTTCACCCTCGAGCAGTTCGAGCGCCCGTTCAATGCCAATACAATGGATGTCTACCATCCAAATCTCGACATCATCGATACATTCGTCTATCAAGATGATACATGGCTGTACGGCACAATCCAGGTAGTGGACCGATCCGCCGCCAGCGCGTCGCCCTATCGCTTTGCCATGCAATTGGATACAGAAGCTGATGGCAAAGGCGAATTTCTTGTGATGGCATTGAATCCCTCGTCAACAGATTGGTCCGTGCAAGGCGTGCAGGTCTTTGTTGATTCAAACAGCGATGTCGGTGACCTGACCGCCATGTTCACCGATGAGAATGCATCCAACGGCGATGGTTTCGAAACGATGCTCTTCGACCAGGGCAAAGGCGATGATCCTGATGTGGCGTGGGTCAGGGCTGCCCCCGAGGATCCGAACATTGTTCAACTCGCAATCAAGCGTTCCGTGTTGAACAACACGTTCGTTTACATGGTCAACATGTGGACAGGATATGGCATGCTCGACCCCAAATTGTTCGATTACAGCGATCACTTCACACATGACCAAGCTGGCGCGGCCGACCCCGGATTCCCGAATTTTTATCCGATAAAATCTATATTCGAGCTCGACAATTCCTGCCGCATGGCTGTCGGTTTTCAACCAACCGGAAATGAACCAGGCTTGTGCCCGGTTCTGTCTCCCGTTGCTCCTGACAATGCCCCTCCGGGTTGTCAACTCAATGATGCCATTTGTGCACAAATGGGTCCGGGGTATTACTTTGATGCTCCCACCTGCACATGTCTATATTTCGGTTTCGATCCAGCCCCCATTTTCGCTAGAGTTTCTGAAACAAAGCATCTACGAAGCATAAACTGGGTCTTCAGTCCGCAATAACTGGAATACACCAAATATCTGGTCTCCTTAGAAAGGAGACCAGATATGTTCCGCACGCTTTAATGCTTTCTACACCGAGGGCTTTACCAATCTCCCACCAATGATTGCAGCGACGATCATCAGCACCAAGACGATGGATCCGCTGCAAATGCCTGCAACGGTAAACGACGCACCCATGCCTTTGAGCGCGATTTCTTCATTTGGCACGACCTTCTGCGAGCCGTCTTCAAACATACATGTCCACTCCTCTTGATGACCCGTTGGACCGCTGGGGCTGGTCGTAACAGGACCGAAATTGTATTC
>DAOTZF010000425.1:0-4713 GCA_034434415.1 Anaerolineales bacterium
GCGTAGTTCATAATGAGACCCTTAGGATTTTGAAAATCCTAAGGGTCTAAAATTTGTTATACTTGCTGTCGCTCTATGGACGAAACTCAGACTCCCAATTTTCACATCCGCGATATTCCCATCTACGGGGACACGGTTCTCGCGCCCATGGACAGCTACTCCGACTGGCCCTTCCGTTCCATTTGCCGCGCTCTTGGCTCGGCGATGAGTTACACCGAGTTCGTCAAAGTGGAAAAGATTCTCAGCCGCTCGAAGGAACCCGCCAAGCGGTTGTATTACGAGGAAGCGGAGCGACCGGTCACGTTTCAGATCTACGGCGACGACCCGGACTTGATTCTCAAAGCCGCGCTGATCGTCGAAAAGTGGAAACCCGACATTATTGATATCAACATGGGGTGCCCCGCCAAGTCCATTGCGGATCGCGGCGCGGGCGTGGGTATGATGCCAAGTCCGTTGAAGATCGCGCGCACGTTTCGCAAGTTAACTTCCGCGTTAAAGGTTCCCGTGACTGGGAAGATACGACTGGGCTGGGATAAAAATAAAAACTATAAATTGATCGCGCGCATCGTGGAAGAGGAAGGCGGCTCGTTGATCGCGATCCACGGTCGCACCAAGGAACAACGCTACGCAGGGAACGCCGACTGGGACGCGATCGCCGAAGTGAAAGCGACCGTCAGCATCCCCGTGGTGGGAAGCGGCGACATCCGCGCGGTGGCAGACATCCAACGAATGAAGAGTCACACGAGTTGTGACGCGGTGATGATCGGGCGCGGCGCCATCGCCAACCCGTGGATCTTCGCGGGTTACGATCGCGAGAACGTCCCCATGGAATTGGTGAAAGAGACCATCCACGAGCATTTGCAGAAGAGCATCCAGTTTTACGGCGAAGAGGATGGTCAGCGGCTGTTCCGCAAATACGCCGTGCAATACCTGTTGTTGAAAACGCTCGACCGCAACGCGCGCAAAGAGATTCTGAAAGAACGTCCGGCGGGGGAATTTTTGGAGATGCTCGAACAGGTCTACGCCTTGACGGCATAGAACAAAAATTCTGTTATACTCGACCGAAATCACCATCACCCCTTCCCTCTCCTAAAGGGAGAGGGGGAGTTTGCAATGGCAAAAATACAAACACGTTACGTCTGTCAGGAATGCGGGCGCGTCGCCGCGTCGTACATGGGCAAATGCCCGCAATGCGGATCGTTCAACAGCATGGTGGAGGAAGTCATCCATGACGAGCCGGTGACGAAGACCTCGGCGGTTCGCGGGCTGACGGGTCGGTCTGACCCGCGTTCCATCGGCGACGTCTCATCGGACGCCGAAGATCGCATCAACCTGCCCATCGGCGAATTTGCGCGCGTGCTCGGCGGCGGGATCGTGCCCGGTTCCATCGTGCTGGTTGGCGGCGACCCCGGCATCGGCAAGTCCACGTTGATGCTGCAGATGGCAATGGAAATGGCTTCGCAGAAACGCGTGTTGTATGTTTCGGGGGAGGAATCGGAACGGCAGATCAAGATGCGCGCGGTGCGTCTCGTAGGGGCACAGCGAGATGAATCATCGTCAAAGTCATCGAAAAGTTCTGCTGTGCCCTTACCCGCGAATTTATTGCTCGTCACCGAAACAAACCTCGAGATCATCTTCAATCACATCAACGAAGTCAAACCCGATTTATTGATCATCGACTCCATTCAAACCGTCTACCTCTCCAGCATGGACTCATCGGCTGGCTCGGTGAGTCAGGTGCGCGAATGTTCCTCGCAGTTGCGCGAACTGGCAAAGACCAGCGGAATCTCGGTCTTCGTCATCGGGCACGTGACCAAGGAAGGGACGATCGCCGGTCCGCGCGTGCTGGAACACATCGTGGACACAGTGTTGTATCTCGAAGGGGATCGCTTTCAAGCCTATCGCCTGTTGCGTTCGGTGAAGAACCGCTTCGGCGCGACCTCCGAAGTCGGCGTGTTCGAAATGCGCGAAGGCGGACTCGTGGAAGTGACGAATCCATCGGAAGCATTTCTGGCAGAACGCATGGTCAACGCGGCGGGTTCCGCGATTGCAGTGACGATGGAAGGCACGCGTCCCATCCTTGTCGAGATTCAAGGGCTCACCTCTCCCACGCAATTCGGCAACGCGCGCAGAACCGCTAACGGCGTGGACTTCAACCGTTTATTGTTGATCTCAGCAGTGTTGACTCGCCGCGTCGGGTTGAAACTTGCCGAGCAGGATGTCTTCGTCAACGTGGTGGGAGGTCTGCAAATTGACGAGCCCGCCGCGGACCTTGCCATTGCCGCGGCAATCGCCTCCTCGTGGAAGGATATTTCCGTCAAAGCGGACGCGGTGCTCATCGGCGAAATCGGTCTCGCAGGTGAATTGCGTATGCCCGGTCAAATGGTGGCGCGCTTGCGCGAGGCACAGAAACTCGGGTTCAAGTCCGCCATCGTGCCGAAGGCGTTGCGAAAAGCCGAACCCTATCCGAAGGGAATCGAGGTTGTCGAGGTCAGGTCTTTGGATCAGGCACTGAGCGCGGCGATGAGCAGTTCTGGAGAGTCGTCCAAACGCAAGAGCGCGTAATTGTTTCGTAGGGGCGGATCGACGTATCCGCCTAAAAGTATTGGAGTACAAGGGCAAACACACAGGTCTGCCCTTGTTTTGCAACCCGTTCATATCTCCTCCGTATAAGGGGCAGAAGGAGAACCAAAATGAACGTAAAAATTGTTTCAGTTATTCTAGTGCTGGCGCTTGCCAGCATGGCGTGCGGATTCACCGTTGACCTGCCTACTCAGAGACAGATCGGGCCCGAGATCAAAGAATCCATATCGGTGGCAGACCCCGCGTCCGATGAGACTCGGGTGACGCTCAATTTCGGCGCTGGCGAATTGACCTTATCTCCCGGCGCGGAAAATCTGGTGGATGGGACTGTCCTTTACAATGTTGACGATCTCAAACCGGAAGTCATCGAGGACGGCGCGGAGATCACGATCAAGCAGGGAGATTTCGAAGGGCTTGCCCCCGTTCGAAGGGATGAAAAACGAATGGGACTTGAAACTCGGCACGTCCTCAATGGATCTGGTGATCGAAGCGGGCGCGTATAACGGCGAATATGAATTAGGCGGGCTGGCATTAAAAAGCCTGACGGTCAGCGATGGCGCGGCAGATGTGAGTCTTTCGTTCTCCGAACCGAACCTGATCGAAATGACAGAGTTGCGTTATTCAACCGGCGCATCGGATGTTCGCCTGGAAGGCTTGGCGAATGCAAATTTCAGCACGTTGGTTTTCGATGGCGGCGCGGGAAATTACACGCTTGATTTTTCAGGTGAACTGCAACGCGATGCAACCGTGAGTATCGACAGCGGCTTGAGCGATCTGAGGATCGTCGTCCCCGTGGGCGTGAACGCGATCGTCACAATTGACGGCGGCCTGACCGACATCAACACGAGCGATGGCTGGTCTCAAAGCGGCGGCGTCTACACACAAAAAGGCGAAGGTCCCACGTTGACGATCGTGGTCAACATGGGCGCGGGCAACATCACGATCACTGACTAGTCGTTAAACAGTGTTTGAAGAGACGTTCTCCCGGCGTATAATTACCGGGAGAACGTTTTGTTGGAGGAGCGCATGGATAACAGCAAACTCCCTTTTTCACTGTTCGATTTCTTTGCCCTGATCTTTCCCGGTGCTTTTGGCTTATTGGGGGTTTACCTGATCTTTATGCCGGACATTTCGAAATTTCAACCCGAATGGTTGAACCTGACTTCTGCGGTCGTTTTTACCATCGCTAGTTACATCCTTGGTCATGCGCTTCATGCAGCATCCGAAATCATGATCGAGCGCGTTCTGAATTTGTTTTTCGGCTCCCTGGTGGGTGAATACCTGCGGCGCGTCGGGCTGGCGATTTACAATCCCGCTAGAGACTGGAGGAAATTTTTCAGGGAGATCGTCGGCCTGGTTTTTATCAATTGGGATCCTGACTCCAAATTCAAATGGAATACCCAGCCCGAAAAACCAGAACGAATTGATGAGACAATCGATCAGAACGCCGGGCGACTCCTGTATGCCTGTCTCAAAAACGAATTTCAACCTCTTCCCCACAAAATCGATCTTATCTTCAACCTTGTACTCGCATATTCACAGAAAAATACAAAAGGCGAAACCAACGAAGTGCCGGTATTTGCGGCTGTTGAAACCATGTTCCGCAGTCTCGCGCTTGCCACCGTTCTCATTCTGGCAGGGCTGTGGAGCGTTGTTCGTACACAGTCCGGATCGATCATCCCCGTTGAAGTAATTTACATCCCGTTTTTTCTCATTCCATTGTTCTTGTATTCCTACCGCCGTTATAAACATATGTGGGTGGAAACGATCTTTTCACAATTCATTGTGGCGTCTTCAGAGCGAAGCCTTCACGCAAAAAAACCCGGGAAATAAGGAGAGACATACCATGTCTGGACCTCGAACTGTCCGCGCGCCACGCGGCATCGACCTCACCTGCAAGAACTGGCTCAGCGAAGCCGCCTACCGAATGATTCAAAACAACCTCGACCCGGAAGTGGCGGAGAAACCGGACGAACTCGTCGTCTACGGCGGACGCGGGAAAGCCGCGCGCGATTGGGAATCGTTCGACGCAATTCTTGAGTCGCTTAAAAATTTGGAGGCAGATGAAACCCTGCTTGTGCAATCGGGGAAACCTGTTGTCGTGTTCAAGAGTCACACGGATGCACCGAA
>DAOTZF010000426.1:0-23039 GCA_034434415.1 Anaerolineales bacterium
GGCGGAGTCTCTGCCAACCGCGCTTTGCGAACCGCGTTTCAATCACAAACAGAATTCAAAGTAAATATTCCCGCGTTTTCATTATGCACCGATAATGCCGCGATGATCGGTGCGGCTGGATATTACCGCTATGCGCTTGGTCAAGTTTCCGGAATGGAGATGGACGTCCAGCCAACGTGGGTTCTTTCGTAATGAAAAAGACCTGACAGGTTTTAAAAACCTGTAAGGTCTTATAAATTAAAACCCAAACCGCCTTTGGCTTGCCCGAGCCGCCGGCGGTTTGTTAAGGAGAATGCAATCATCATTATATTCTTCGAGTTTAGCCTAACCTGAACAAGAATTAAGTGGGGGATGAGAGTTTTAGTTGAATCTCTTCAAGCGAGATCGGTCCTTCGCGTAGAATTTTGATTTGAGCAGTTGTGCAATCCACAAGCGTGGATGGGATTCCGCCGGGTGTTTTTCCTCCATCGATGATCAGGTCGATTCGCCCGCCGAGTTGACCGAACACTTCCTCAGCGGTGGATGGGCTAGGTAGTCCGGAGATGTTCGCGGAAGTCACAGCCATCGGTCCCGCCGCGCGGAGCAAGGCGCGCGCAACTTCATGGTCTGGCATGCGAACGCCGACGGTGGAAGTGGCAGAGACAGCTTCTGGGAGAGTCGGCTGTTTGGGGATGATGCAGGTCAAAGGTCCGGGCCAGAAGCGGGAGGCGAGTCTGTACGCGATGTCTGGAATATCCACTCCAACTTTATCCATATCTTTTGGATCCGAGATGAGAACAGGAATCGCTTTTTCGATGGGGCGACCCTTTGCAGCATAAATCGACTCGACAGAATTGCCGTCAAATGCCAGCGCGCCGACACCGTAGACAGTGTCAGTGGGGAATGCGACCAGCCCGCCTCGTTTCAAGATCTCAAGCGCCCGCGGAACGGAATCCACGTTGTTTGAAGGGATGATAACCGTCTTCATGATTGAATTTCAAGTAATCGATCTCTGCCGGTAAGGTCTTGATGCAGAGTGATCACCGCGTTTGGAAATTGTTGATGTGCAAGTTGCAAAGTTTGCCCGCCAAGCGTCGCTTCGATTTCGAGCAAGAGCAGTGCACCTGATGCGAGCTGTTTTGGAACGGTTTGTAACAGCCTGCGAAATTGTTCGAGACCGTCGTCACCTCCATCCAGCGCGAGGGTAGGTTCGCGCTCGAAGATGGGGAGGCGGCGAAGTGTTTTGGTGGGGATGTAAGGCAGGTTGGCGCAAATCAGGTTGAACATTGAAGGTTGAACGTTGATGGTTTCTTTGGGTAGCAAGTCGCATTCGATGAACTCAATATTGTTATCGACTTTGTGTTTCTTGGCGTTTCGTTTTGCAACTTGCAATGCTTCTGGTGAAATATCCGTTGCAAGAATATTTAAGTTTGGAACGTTTACCGCTAACGAAATTGCGATGGCTCCAGAGCCTGTGCCGATATCGGCAATGTTTCGGTGATGAGGATGTCTTTGCAGCCACGCGATGGCTTTTTCGACGAGTAATTCGGTTTCGGGTCTAGGAATCAACACATCGGGCGTGAGGTCGAATTCCAAACCGAAAAATTCCCAGTGACCGAGAACGTACGGGAGCGGCTCGCCTCGTTCAAGGCGCGATAGAGATTCGTCGAGTTTCGTTTGTTGTTCGGCTGTGAGGAAGAGTTCGGGATGTGCCATCACCCAGCTTCGGGGTTTATCAACGGTACGGGCGATCAGCACGGACGCGTCGAGGGCGGGGGTGTCGCTGGTCGAAGCGAGTCGATTGGCAACGTCGGAAAGAAGCGAGCGGGTTCTATCCATTCTGGATCGCGAGCAGGGATAGATACTCGAAGACGATGTTCGAAGCCAGAATGGCAGTGATATCGCCGTGATCGAACGGCGGCGAGACTTCCACGAGATCGAAGCCGATGAGGTTCAGTCCATGAAGCCCGCGCACAAGTTGAAGTAGTTGATAACTGGTCAGCCCGCCGACTTCGGGTGTTCCTGTGCCCGGTGCAAACGCGGGATCGGCAGAGTCGATATCAACAGTCACATAGGTCGGTCCCTTCATGCGCTGATGAATTTCTTTTAGGATTTCGGGTACACCTTTTTCCATCACTTCGTGGATGGTGACCGTGCGCGCGCCAAGCCGCTTCGCATCAGCATAATCGTTCTCGCCGCTGAGCGGACCGCGAATACCGATCTGCATATATTCGCCTTCGCGGATCAAGCCTTCTTGCAGCGCGTAACGGAACGGTGTGCCGTGGCTGTACGGCACGGCTTCGAACTCGGATTCCCATGTGTCAATGTGCGCGTCGATGTGCACGAGCGAGACGGGTCCGTGCTTTTTAGCATGCGCACGCAAGAGGGGCAGCGCGATCGAATGATCGCCGCCTAGCGTTATGAGCCGCGTGCCCGTGTTGAGGATGTCGCTGGCTGTGTTTGTGATGGCAGTCATCGTATGTTCAATGGAAGTGGGAATTACCGACACGTCACCGTAATCCACAACATTGAGTTTCTTGAGCGGCGTCACGTTGAGAGTCGAGTTGTGCCCCCAGATCATCAATGATGCTTCGCGAATCTTTCTCGGTCCGAACCGTGTCCCTGTTCGATACGAGGTCCCGCTGTCGAATGGCACACCCAGGATGGCGACATCCACGCCTTTCAATTCACGCGTGACCGGTAGGCGCATGAACGACGTGATTCCCATAAACGGTTGCAAGCCCGAGCCGAAGGCGGGGTTGGTGTTCATTTACGATTCATTCCTCATCGTCAAATCCACTGCTTGCCAACCGATCCGCCTCGTCGCGTGTGGATAATTCCTCAATGAACTGGTCAATCGCGCCATCCATCACGGCGGGCAGGTTGTAATTTGACAACCCGATGCGGTGATCGGTCACACGGTTTTGTGGATAATTGTAGGTGCGTATCTTTTCCGAACGTTCGCCTGTTCCAACTTGCGAGCGGCGATCCGCCTCGAGTTCTGCCTGTCGCTTTGCCTCTTCCATTTCGTACAAACGCGCTCTCAGAATGCTCATCGCGCGCAATCTGTTTTGCAGTTGCGAGCGTTCGTCCTGACAGGTCACAACCATTCCTGTTGGTTTGTGATACAAGCGGACGGCAGTCGAGTTCTTTTGTACGTTCTGCCCGCCTGCACCTGAGGAGCGATACACCTCAACCTCGATGTCACTTTCGGGGATGTCAATATCCACTTCCTCGACTTCTGCCAGCACGGCAACCGTCGCGGTGGAAGTATGGATTCGTCCCTGTGCTTCGGTGGCAGGTACGCGCTGTACCCGATGTACGCCGGATTCATATTTCAGTTTTGAGTACGCGCCCCTGCCTTTAATTTCAAAGATCACCTCTTTGTACCCGCCCACACCGATCGCATTCTCCGACATGATCTCCGTTTTCCAGCGTTGCCTGTCCGCGAAGCGTGTGTACATTCGGAATAAGTCTGAGGCGAAGATCGCGGCTTCATCGCCGCCGGTACCCGCCCGTATCTCCACGATCACATTTTTGTCATCTCGCGGATCCTTCGGCACGAGCATCCCCTTGATCTCCGTTTCAAGAGTATTGATCCTGGGTGTCAGTTCAGCAATGTCTGACTGAGCCAACGCGACTAAATCCGCGTCTTTCTCGGACTCGAGGATCGTTTTTGCCTCTTCCAAACTTTTCATAGCCTGGCGGTATTCTCGTGCCTTTTCAACGATGGGCTCCAGGTCCACGCGTTCTTTGTTCAGTTCGGCGGCGCGTTGATAGTTGGCTCCTACTTCGAGGAGCTCGTTTCCGATCTGTTCGAATCGTTCTTCGATGCCTTTGAGTTTGTCGAGCATATCATTCCTTGCGAATTCAAAATGAAGCGCGGCTCCCCTTGCCGCGCCGCAGGATTATATCAAATGGCGGACAGTCTTCCTCACTGGGGGATCACAAACGCAGAGAGGATCATCGTCAGGATCAGCAGGATGGAGAAAATGACGAAAACAATTTGCATGATCTTCGTCGAACGCGGTGTTTCGGATTTTTGTGATTTCTTATTTGCCATCTTCCACTCTCAGGTTCAAATGTTTGTAAAATGCGGTTGCCATCGCCTTTTCGAGCTCTTCCACGGTGACCGGTTTCAGGACGTACGAATCCGCGCCGAGTTCCAACGCTTTGTCGATGGTATCGTCGTCTGCCTCGGAGGACAGCATGATAACAGGCAAATCCTTCGATTCGGGCCGCCGCCGCAGGAACTCGACCATATCCAACCCGGAAACTTCAGGCATGTTGATGTCAAGGATAATCAAGTCTGGTTTTTTACCGCTCACGACGGATTGTGCCGCGGCGCGGACACTGTTGAAGGCGGTGACGCGGCAATCGAGCAGTTCGAGCATCAACGCGACTGCGCGGCTCATTTCCTCATCGTCATCCACGACCCAGATTTCTCTCATTCCAGATTTGCCTTGATGGATTGCGCCGCGTCGTCAGGCACAACCGATTGGAGTTCCTCAAGCGAGGCGACCCTAATCTTATCCACAGAACCGAAATGTTTCAAGAGGGCTTTCCGCCGCGCAGGACCGATACCGGGGATGGAATCTAAAATTGAAGCCATGCCGAGTTTTTGCCGTTTCTTGCGATGTGCGGTAATTCCGTAGCGGTGGGCTTCATCTCGAATCCGCTGGACCAGATACAAGGCTTGCGAATGACGCGGCAACATCAACGACTCTGATCGGTTGGGGAAGAAGATCTCCTCCTGTTGTTTTGCCAGCCCGACAACCGGGATTTTCCCCGTCAAGTCGAACTGTTCAAGGACTTCGACGGCGCGCCCTAGTTGACCCTTACCGCCGTCGATGATGACCAGATCCGGCAAAAGGGAGAACGACGCGTCTTTTTTCGACCCAACCTGATCTGCCGTCTCTTGAGCCGCTCGCCATCTTCGGAAGCGCCTCGTCAGCATTTCCTCCATGGATGCGAAGTCGTCTGGCGCGCCAACCACCGATTCGATGTTGAACTTGCGATACAACTTCTTGTCTGGGACTCCCTGTGTGAAAACCACCATCGCGCCTACGATGGCTGTCCCTTGTGTATTCGAGATGTCATAACATTCGATTCGGTTGGGAGGGTCTTTCAGGTTCAATGCTTGTTGCAACTCGGCAATCGCTTGCTCCTGCTTGTGGCTATCTGCCTGCCATTGCGCGCGCAGGGCGGTCAGTGTTTCCGTCGCGTTCTCCGCCGCCATCCTGACCAACTCGTGAGATTGTCCCTCCTTCGGCACGAGAAATTCGGTCTTCTCGCCGCCGCGCTTCGACCTCATCCACTCGCCGATGATCTTTGCCTCTTCGATCTCCTGTGGCAGCATTACTTGTGAAGGGATGTTCGCGGCTTCGGTGTAGAACTGCGTGATGAACTGCTCCATCACTTCGGCGTCCGCTGTATCCTCGGTGCCTTCCAGGATGAAGTATTCTCGCCCGATCAACTTTCCGCCACGGATAAAGAATACCTGTACACAGGCTTCCCCGTCGCTGCGCGCCATGGCGAGCACATCCGAATCTTTGTAATCAGTTGCAAAGACAATCTTTTGGCGCTCGACGATGGATTGAATTGCTTTGAGTTGGTCGCGTATCGCGGCGGCTTTCTCGAAGCGCATTTCTTCGGATGCTTTTTCCATGTCAGCATGCAAGCGTTTGACAATTCCCTCGCTGTGTCCGCTGAGGAAATCCATCAGGTCGGAAATCATTTGTCGGTAGGATGTCTGGGATGTCGCGCCAATGCACGGGGCGATGCACAATTTGATATCGTAGTAAAGACATGCACGCTTGTCCATCCCGGTGATCTCGCGGTCGCAGGTCAGGTAGGGGAAGATTTTTCGCAGCACATCCAATGTCTGATACACCGCCCAGGCGGAGGTGTACGGACCAAAATAGCGCGACCCATCCTCGACCATTTGACGCGTAACTGTGACCTTCGGGAAAGGGTCTGCCCAATGGATTTTGATATATGGATAACGCTTATCGTCCTTGAGACGCACGTTGAATTTCGGGCGATGCTTCTTGATCAGGTTCATCTCGAGGATGAGCGCTTCAAGTTCCGACCCTACGACGATCCACTCGATATCAACGATTTCTCGGGTTAATCGCCGCGTTTTGTTATCGTGGCTGGCATCCGCGTGGAAATATGACCGTACGCGGTTTTTCAAATTGATCGCCTTGCCGACGTAGATGATCTTCCCCTCGATGTTCTTCATTAAGTAACAACCGGGTTTTGTTGGGAGTGTGGCAAGGATACCTTGCAGTTTGTCAGAAATTTCCATTGGGGGCAATTTTACTGCATCATGTAGTTCATCAAAAAATAAAATCTCCCGAGCTCGGGAGATTTTATTTTCCTGACGGCGGAACCCGGTCGGGACCAATGAAAATAGGCATATCCACCAGATACCAGCCGTATTCATACGTGAGGACGGCACCGCACTCACCAGCGACAGGTTCTACAAGTCCATCATCATCAGTGTCAGATCCCTGCAATAAATATTCTCCCAATATCGACATTTCGTTGATGATGGGTTCCATCTCGGGTCCGAAGGATGTTTCTGTCAACTGCAGGGCAAGCGGCAATAATTGGTTCGTCCAATCTTCCATGTTTTGAACACATATCTGAATATTTTCGCTGTACAACCGCATATTTGGCGTCGAATCTTCGGCATCTGCCACATTCTTCGCTCCGAGTGCAACGAGTTGCAGATAGCCGGACCGGTCGCCATTTGGAAGGCTTCCATAGCCATCACCGTCGTTGTTGTTGATGACTCCGTCGTTGTCGTAATCATTATACTGATCGCTGAGGTCTCCCACGATCAGATTGATCACGTCCTCGGTGCGCTTGCGCACGGTCGCTTCATCCCCGTTCTGATACGCCTCGACGAGTCCGACAAAGCTGGGATTGATCGGGTCGCCATTGATTGCGCCGGTGATGTAACTCCCGCTGTAATAGTACAGTCCCTGCATGGGGGCATATTCGCCCGGTGTGCTTTGGTGCCTCACGAGCAGGCTTCGCGCGCTATCCATGGCTTGTGGCGGAAAGATAGAAGAGAAAACGATACTTTCAGAGGGTTGCGCGACTGCCGCATCGCTTTCTTCTATAGTGATGATGACCTCGTCGAAACTTTCCAGCAGGTTCTGCTGGTTCTGCGAGGTGAATTCGAGCTGGCCGGCGTTGGCGGAATTAAACCGAATCGAACCAATATTGCGAAAAATTCCGCTTCCACTGTTTCGTAGCCAAGCTTCGTATCTTTTTCCGTCTTCGGGAAGAGTGACATTGTTCAAAACGATTGTTACCCTGTCGAGGACTCCATTGAAATCATTGAAACGAAGCCTGCCTACAGGTATGTCTGGATCCACGATCGCTTGTGGCGTCCCTGTCACACCTGCCGTTGTTGGGCGTATGAGTTGGAAAAGCAGTACTGCCAGACCGATCGCGATGGCAATCTCAATTCCAATTCTGAATCGGCGTAGCAAAGAACTTTCTTGCGGCGCTGGTTTGGGCTTGCCTGCCTCCTCCGCAGCTTGACGTGCAAGTTGGGCAATGTGGATGGTTCCGGGCGAGATCGTTTGCCCGTTGAAGACAGCCAGAAACTCATTTGCCAACTCGCCAGCGCTTTCATACCGCATGGACGGGTCTTTTGCAAGTGTGCGGTCCAGGATGGCTTGCAGGTCGGAGGAGATCCCGTCAATGGTTGGCGGCGGTTCGTTGATGTGTTTCATCAACATGCCAAAGGTCGTATCTGCCTGAAAAGGGACTCCCCCCGCCAGCATTTCGTACAACATGATGCCCAGCGAGTAGATATCTGTCCGCTTATCCACTTTTTCGCCGCGTGATTGTTCCGGCGACATGTACGCCGGTGTACCCGAGACAGAACCTGTCGTTGTGTGCATCGTCGAGTCAAGGAGGCGCACCAAGCCGAAGTCGGTGAGCACAGGCTCCACGTCGGCAGGAAGCGATTGGTTCATATGAATGTCTTCTGATGTGGAGCGAAGAAGAACGTTTGCAGGCTTGATATCGCGATGGACTATCCCTTTGCTGTGTGCGTAATCCAACGCGCTGGCTATGGATTTCAATAACGAAGCCACCAATCCAATAGGCAACCTTTGCTTTTTTTCATGCAGCATTTTAAGATATGCCGCGAGAGAAGGACCCTGAATATATTCCATGACCAGGCAGGGTGTGTCATCTTCTACTTTGTAATCGAGCATTTGAACGATGTTGGGGTGTTTGAGTTCGGCAACCACTTCCGCTTCGCGTTGGAAGCGGCTGAGTTGCTCCGGGTCCCTTTCCATCAAGCCTCTCATCACCTTGATCGCCACCACCCCAAAGGTTTTGTGGTTGCCCTTATAGACTTCAGCCATTCCCCCGCGGGCGATGAGTTGGTCGATATGGACCTTCCCGAGCGTTTTACCAGCCCAGTCTGCCATGCGCAAAATTATAACCTAGAAAGATATCGCGCCGGGTATAATGCCATGACTTTATTATTTGAGGTCGAATGAATCACTCCTTGGAATCACAGATGGGCGTCTTTCTCCGTGAACGCAGGTTAAAAATCGCATTTGCAGAGTCCTGCACGGGAGGTTTATTGAGCAACCGCGTCACAAATGTACCGGGCTCCTCAGAGTATTTTCTTGGAAGTTTGGTCGCGTATTCGTACGAAGCAAAAGCGAACTTGTTGAATGTTTCTTGGGATACCCTGAACACGCATGGTGCCGTCAGCCGGGAGACTGTGTTGGAGATGGCGCGCGGTGCGCGGACGGCGTTTCAAGCAGACCTAGCCGCTTCGATCTCGGGGATAGCTGGTCCAGGCGGTGGGACTCCAACCAAACCCGTTGGCACCGTTTGGTTTGCCCTCGCCGCGCCCAATGGCGAATGGACGCGACTTATCCATTTTTCAGGCGACCGTGAACAGGTCAAAGCCGCATCGGTGGATGCGGCTTTGCAGTTCGTGTTGGACTATTTGGAAGGAAAATTATAGAAGGGGATGCTTGGGCTGACTACGTTTGTGCAAACGTATCGATCAGCAATTTGAAATTTCCACCGACGGGGTACAGGATCGGGCAGGTGCATCCGCGTTTTTTGTATTCCTCCACTTTGGATTTCGCTTCTGCAGGTGTCCCTGACGCAGTGATGTGATGAACGAGATCATCCGGCACAAGGTGCTTGGCTTTGTTGATCTGTTCCTTGGTCGCGGGCCACCCCAAAATGGATTGGATCTCGGTAATGACTTCCTGTGATACGCGCGAGGCTTTAGCGATGTGCGGTTGTTGTGCCAGATACTGGCATAGCAATTCTTTGGTGTAATCGATCGCCTTTTCGTGACTTTCGTCGACCGAACAGACGATGAGTTGCGGTCGGTCGAAGTCTTCCATTTTCCTCCCCGATTTCTTCAAGCCTTTTTCCAGTAAATCCATCGCGTTGTCATTGTAATCAGGTGGGACGCAGTAATTCAGCACAACTCCATCTGCGATTTCGCCGGTCATTTCCATCATTGCGTCGCCTGTCGCGCCGATCATCATGGGTACATTCCGCGGCTCGCGCCGACCATGAACGACATCCAATTCGATTCCATCTACGTGATGAAACTCGCCATGGAAGGTCACGCGCTCCATATTCAACAATTTTCGCAGCACTTCAATCGTTTCTCGCATGGCAAGCAGGGGCTTTCGGCGTTCGATACCCACATTTTTTGCCAGAGGGTCCCACCATGCGCCGATGCCACAAATGATTCGGTTGGGGGCAAGGTCATCCAGTGTGAGCAGTGTTGCCGCCAACAAACCGATATTTCGTGTCCAGTTGTTAATGACCCCCGAGCCAACCTTGATCCGGTCTGTCACTGCTGCGTAAGCCGCCATGGGCACGATCGCGTCTCGCACCAAGCGGGATTCAGCCTGCCAGACGGCTTCGAATCCTTTTTCTTCCGCGTATCTTACATAGTCGAGTCCATCGCGCAGATCGTGCGAGTCTTGCAAGTAGAGGGCAACTCGTTCGGTCATGACATTCTCCTCGTCGTTTATGGAAGATGTTCTCCTCCCGATTATACGCCTGCTAAAAGGTAATTGTGTGCTCCATGTTCTTGATCAGTTCGTAATCCTCCGGGACATCCAGGTCCAAGCGGAGGGATGGCAGATCCACAACTTCAAGACGCGCTCCAGCCTTTTTTGCAAGTTCGCAGTGACGCTGGAAGGAATTCTCTCCGAAATCGTATTCGATCAGCCCTGCCGGCGAAATGACCAGTGCGTTCGTGCCGCGTTTATGCCTATCTGGTGCGACCACAACGACAGGAGGCTTGACTGCACGATCCAGTAGCACAAGGATGTCTGCACTGTCGAGGAGTGGTAGGTCTGCTGGAAGGACAAGTACCCCTCGGGTAGCGTATAGCTGTGCTACAACCGTTGCTCTTTTGAGCGCGGTGTTCAAATGTGGTTGACCGTCCTCCTGAACCGTCCGCGCGCCGTGATTGCGGGCGATATTGAGCGCAAGCGGGTCACGGCTCACCACCAGCACCTCATCCACTTCCTTCAATTCGGAGAGGGTTTTGAGGGTGTGCTCGAGCAATGCGCGATTGAGTTCGGTCCGTTCGTCTTCAGATAATGTTCCCGCCAGACGGGATTTCCCCCGCCGTAAAGGTTTTACAGGGACAATCGCCCAGAGAGTCATACGGCAACTCCAATGAATTGTAGGACTTCGCCTGCCAGCTGTTTTCGGTCTACATGACTCTTCATCAACGTATTGGTTACGAGCGTCTGCATATTCAAACCCCTTACACTTTCAATAAGTTGCGAATCAACTGTATCCATGACAAAATGTGTTACCACTCCTCGATACTGGTTCGCTACCGCCAACGCAGAAGGCTCGATTCCCAGTTCGCGGTACATCTTGGCGGCAGGTCCTTTCACTGTTTCGCCTCCAATAATGGGGGAAACCGCGATGACAGTCTTGCCCTCGCTCCAACCCTTCTCTCGATTGGGTAGAGATGGGGAAGCAAGTGTTACAAGGATCGGATTAATGCTCACCCATGGATTCGAGGGGCAAATGACAATTGCATCCGCGGATTGGATCGCCTCACACACCCCCGGGGCTGGTTCAGCCACCTCAACTCCTTCAAAGCGGAAATCTTTGACTCTTGGCTCGCACCTGCGATGGACGAAATACTCCTGAAAAGACAGTTCGCCTTCGTCAGTGTCCACCTTTGTCCTTACAACCTGATCGGACATCGGCAAAACCGCGTGTTGGATTCCCCAAGAATTGCAGAAATCTCTTGTGATTTGGCTGAGCACATCGCCCGCTTTCAGCCGCCGAGTTCGTTCGAGGTGGGTTCCGAGATCTTTATCGCCAAGCCTGAACCAATCCGGTCCTTCCAACCTTGCGAAGTTCTCGAAGGCGTTCCAGGTTTCATTCACCCGCCCCCAGCCGGTTTCGGGGTTTGCCAAGCCAGCCAGCGTGTAGCAAACCGTATCCAAATCGGGGCAGATATATAAGCCGTAATGCTCAAAATCATCGCCGGTGTTGACGATGACTGTCAATTCTTCAGGTCTGAGAATCTGGGCGAGTCCGTGCGCAAGTTTCGCGCCGCCGACCCCGCCAGCCAGTGCGACGATTTTCATGAAAGGATCATGATTTCTTGAAGTTGTTTTCTTTCTCTCGCTTCGGGAATATTCACAGGATATCCGATAAAGATCATTCCTTGTGGTTCCCACGAGGTTGACAAGTTCAGTGTTTTCTGAATCGTCTCTTGCGCGAACAGGGGCCAGCACGCCCAAACGCCGCCCAATCCCTCTGCATGTGCGGCAAGGAGAAGTTGCATCCCCGACGCCGCGACCGATTGAACGGTCATTCTGAACTCCGCTTTTGTGCGCCTCTTGTCGGGGTATGAATCCATCTCGTTCATGTCAAGACAGAGCAAAATGGCAACTGGCGCAGAAGTGATGCGTTCCTTGGAGCGTTGGACTTGTGTTCGAATTTTTTCAGGTGGAACGCCATCCACCTTGAGATCGCGTTCAAAGTCCACCGCCATCGCTTCGGCAAGTTTTGCTCTGGTTTTTGGATTATTCAAGACTACAAATCTCCACGGCTGGCGATGATGCGCGGATGGGGCGAACGTCGCGGTGGTAAGGATGGTTTCGAGGACTGAATCAGGCACAAGATCCGGTTTGAAACGGCGGATTGAGCGGCGCGTCCGCAGGAAGGTGTGCAGGTCAGTCGTGGTCGTGGACATGTGTCGGTTTGATTTTGTAGATGATTCGTGTTTGACCCTCGCGAGGATTCCAGGGTTTGCCATCGTATCTGCGCGAGAGCATGTCGATATGTTCGAGTGCATTTTCGTATGTAAAGCCGACCACTTCACCGCGAACGCCAATATACCGATAACGGTCGTTTGGGTCCTGAATCGTCATCGCCACTTTTGAGCGCGACTTCATGTTCTTATCCTTCAAACGCCCTTCGGCGGTATTGATGAGAATATGCTCGCCATCTGTGCTGAACCAAACTGGGGTGACTTGTGGTGAGCCGTCGGATAGGAGGGTGGCAAGGTAAAGGAACGCTTTCGAGTTATCACTGATGAGGTCTTGAAATTTGGTCGGAATTGTCATGGATTTCCCTTGCGTTTTGATTTATCAAAGTGAGTTTATCAAGCATCGATAAGATTCATGTTAATACTATGATGCGATTCATTAACGAAACAGATCCTGTTCTTTGGGACGAATCAGTTCCTTCAACGATGCCTCGCGCAATGGATATGGAAATCCGCGTACATGCACAACGGGCATTCCCTCCGCGGCTTGTCCCATCACCAATGATGCGGCGGCGGCGAGTTCGTCGGCTACGCCCACTTGAGTCACCTGCAATTTATACCCAAAGAGGTCGGGTTTTCCGCGCAAATCCTCAAGCCCGGGGATTCCGGCGATTCCGATTGCGACGCCGACCGTTCCGTTGCGCCACGCACGCCCATGCGAATCGATGATGAGGATGCCGACTTTCCTTCCGCTTTTCGATTGGATTTCGGCACGCATCCTTTCTGCGCTTTTGTCTGGTTCGGCTGGGAGGAGGAGTACCCAATCCTCAGGCATCACGCCTGATGCTTCTCCCAAAGGGAGAGGTGGATTTACGTTCGAGTGATCGATGCCTGCGTTCGCGCAAACGAAGCCAAGTTTGTGTTCTACGATGATCGCGCCAATGCGAGTGCGCAAGACCTCCTTGCTCTCTTGAAGTATCAATTCAACGATGCGATGGTCTTTTTCCGTATGTTTGGCAAGTTCAATGGCGCGTGGTGATGGCACAACTGTGGTTAGATCCACAGTCCGCCCTTCTGCTTTTGAAACTATTTTTTGTGCAAAAACCAGAACATCATTGTCTTGAAGTGAAATATTGTTCGATGAAAGCGCTTTAAGAACAATTTCCGCCAGGTTGTCGCCGTGGCGGATGAGGGGGATACCGATAAGGGGCGTGAGGGTTAGAGGCATACCGCGTATTTCGTACTGCGTAAGACGGAACGCGCAGTACGCAGTTCGTCAGGATTTTTTTGCCCCTGTAATTTTGATCCCCGCATGTGTAGAGCCGTATTGTTTGTTGATATTGATCAGCACGCTGGTGAGACCCTCCAAAACCACTGAATTCTCGATGGGACCTGCATCCCAGCCCGTTAGCCCGGCAGCTTCAACGAGTTTGAGGACTTCGCCGCGCGCGTCCTTGCTGGTGCCCGTGACGAGGACATCACATCCCACATCTTCTTCTTTCAGCAGATGTTCGTGGGAGATGTTTTGGAAAGCTGCAACCACTTCCACACCTTCGCCCACGATTTCCTTCGCTTCCTGCGCCGCGGAACCGGCAGGCGGCATTTGCACCTTCGTTACTTTCGGAGGCACGAGCGGGACGGTCACGTCGATGAGGATTTTCCCCTTGATTACATCTTTCACGCTCTCAAGTGTTTCGCGATGCGCGGCGTACGGTACTGTCAACACGACGATATCCGCAAGTTGCGCGGCTTCGCGGTTGGATGTGCCGACAACCGAGGTGTCGCCCTCTGCCAGTTCCATGATCTCGGAGGCGGCAGTCACGGCACGTTCGGAGGAGCGGGAACCGATCAGCACTTTATAGCCCGCCTTCGCCCAACGGTACGCGAGACCTTTTCCTTCTTTGCCCGTCCCGCCCAAAACGGCAATGGTGAGCAGGAGGGGTTCTTTTTCCTGAGAATTGTCCATTTAGATAACCTTCGCAACTTCCTTCTGGTATCGATCCCAAACCTTCGGCGCAATCTCGCGCGCTTTGGCTGAGATTTCCATTTCATCGAGCGTGAGCAATTCGCGATCCTTCATCAACACATTCCCTGCAACGATCGTCGATGTAACCATGCTTTGCTGAAACCCGAAAATAATATGCCACGGCAGGTTGCCCGCGGTCATGGGCGTATTCGGGTGATAATCCACGAAAATCATATCTGCAAATGCGCCTTCACTCAATTGCCCAATGGTTGCAGATTTGAAAAAAACGTTTGCCAGCGTGGCGTTATTGTAGATTGCCATCTGAGTCACATCGTAGCCGCCCATGCGCCGTGGGTCGCGGTGATAGACCTTG
The DNA here is from genome assembly GCA_034434415.1 of Anaerolineales bacterium. GTDB lineage: Bacteria > Chloroflexota > Anaerolineae > Anaerolineales > Villigracilaceae > Defluviilinea. Next base: position 14,587 of record DAOTZF010000426.1, read on the forward strand.
TGCAGGAGATACGCAGCTTTCCATTCCTCCCACATGGCGTTCGAGAAGCCATCGTTACCGAGGCACACTTTGATCCCCATCCTAAGCATTGATTCGATCTGCGCGACTCCAACTCCGTTGTTCATGTTCGAGCGTGGTTGATGAGTGAGCCATGTCGCTGTTTCAGCGAGAATTTCCATTTCGCGAGCATCGAAGTGGACTCCGTGCGCGGTGATGGTGTTGGGTCCGAGGATGCCGTGTTTTTTCAGGCGGTCTATCACACGCACCCCCGTTTTGTTCAGGCTGTCGTATTCATCCGCCTCATGTTCAGCGGCGTGGACGTGGAAGCCTGTTCCATCCGGTACGGACTGGCGGCAAAAATCCAAAGAGGCGTCTGAAAGCGTCAGGCTGGCGTGCAGACCGAACGTCCCGGCGAGAAGCGGGCTTTTTGTCTTTTTGATAAAGCGGATGTTCTCGTTGACCCCCGCTTTCATTTTGGCTTCACCGTCACGGTCTGTCACCTCATAGCAAAGCACCGCGCGCAGACCCGCTCTTTCAATTTCATCGCCAATGATATCGAGCGAACCATCGATCGCGTTCGGTGAGGCATGATGATCGATGAGTGTTGTTGTGCCGTGTCTGATCGCATCCACGAGGCAGGGGAGGACGGAATAGCGGATGCTTTCCGCGTCGAGCGACCGGTCGAGAGGCCACCACAACTTTTGCAGAATCTCAGGGAAATCAATAGGCGCTGGACCGGGTATCGCCATTCCGCGTGCGAACGCACCGTAAAAATGTGTGTGCGCGCAAATGTTTCCCGGCATCACATATTGTCCGCGGGCGTCGAGTAGTTCTTCTTTCGGGAACTGTTTCAGTAGATCGCTGGTTTTTCCGATCTCAGCGATGCGGTCACCCTCGATGCGTATGGCATGGTCGTCGAGAATGCGATTTTCCTTTTCCCATGTAATGAGTTTTGCGTTGGTAATGAGCATTTCAACCCAGCCCAAACTGATTAGGGTGAGGCAAATGGGTTCCATTCGCGCCGATCTCTTGAATCGCGTGGAAGGAAGCTTCACGCACTTCAAGATCCTCGCCATACATACCGGCATATAATGCGCCTATGATACCTTCATTTGCGACCGGTTTGAGGAATGGCAGCGCGGCGAGTCGTTCTTCTGTCGAACCAAATCGGAATGCGGTGGCGAGAACCTCCGCGGCAGATCCTCCGCGCGGGATTCCCATTCCCTGTTTGCCGGCAAATTCGATCAACCATGGAGTTTCAGAAGGCACAGGTAATTTTTGTGGCACTCGCGGGTCAGGTCGGGTTTTTTGTTCAAGATATTGTGTTGCCAGGTTGCGGACAACCCACTGTTCATCTTCCACCTGCAATTTTTGCATCAACTCCACTGCCCAGGGTTGTTCGATACGGGAAAGGCCGTGAATTATTGCGCGCCTGACCATTATGTCGTTAAGCCCTGCGCCTTCGCGCAGCATGGCGTATCCTTCTGTTGGGTCGTTTGCCAAAGCCTCTGCCGCGGCTTTTCGCAAATCCTCATCGCCTTGCAACAATGCACGGCCAACCGCTTCAAGGGCTCTTTCAGTACCGATGGCGACCAATGCAAGACAACACGCGCGTCGCACCGAACTGGACGGGGCTTGCATTACCTCTTCGAGCGCGTCCACAGCTTTTGAATCGCGTATACCTCCGCTCCCAAGCGCGGCGAGCGGGACCAGTTCAAATGACTTTGAGCTCAATAGCTGACGGAACAACGTGGCAGTGCCCGGGTCGCTGCTGGCGACGAACGCCGCCATCGCCTGTCCACGCAAGCCAAGCGGTTGCCCTTCGGCTTGTAGGATTTGCAACAAACTTGCAAAGACCTTGCTTCGCCACTCGGCTTCTTTGGGAGCATCGCGCAGCCAGTGAGCCACGCTGAAGGTCGGGTTGTGAAGAGGGAGTTCAGAGCTTTTCAATAGTGCTTCTGCTGCGCGCGAGGCATTCCCGCGCGCGGCGAGATAATGCAGAGCAACCGACTTGCCGTTCCATTCCGATTGGGCAAGCAGGGTCTGGTCTGCATCGTTATCTCCAATGGCTTGACCGGCGAGATAACCTTTCAACACGGAGTGCAGGAACCGCATTTTGTTATTAGGATGGGAGAGCAGTAAGCCGCTATCCACCATTTTGCTAAGCAACCCATAAGTGGGCATACCTTCGTTGGCTTTCGATTTTTTGATGCGAATCTTTTGCGATCCGGTCACTGGGGCTTTCTCTCCCTCGGCTGTTTGCGTGAGCGTCTCTGCACTTTGGATAGGTTTGTCTTCCACAATATCGTATTGTTTTACCCACGCACGCGCAGCTCGCGGGTCGAATACCGGCTGTGAGGTCAGGATAACCTGCATGGCAAGCAACTCCAACGCAGCAACCGGTGTTCCGCTGGGAGCAACACGCCGGACATGCGTGGCGATCGAGTCCAACACTCGCGGACCCAGGCTGTCCCCGGCGTACGCACCCCACACTTTGAGAGTCAACTCGAAGGGGGTCAGACCGTGGTTATCTGTCATCATCCAGGAGTTGATCAATAGCGGATCCACCTGCACGGGATTCGATCCCGCTGACGATGAGTCAGCTGCAACCGTCTGTGACCATAATTCGCCCCATTGCTGAATGAAACGAGCAACGGTTCGTTGATTCCAACTGATAAGTGCCAATGGATTGAATCCCAGGCTGATCAAACCGTTCAATTGAGTTGGATAACCTGTTGTAACGATACGAACTTTTGGATATGCCTGTATCAACGCTTTGAACCATGCCACAACAGATTGCTGGTTTATGGAATCGAGTTCATCGAATCCATCGATCAACAGTAGTGCTTGACCGGTTTGAAATGTTCTTTGGATGAAACCCGGCAGTCGTCCAAGATCAAAAAACGGAGCGAATTCGGTAGCAGTATTGGTCAGAACATTGATCGGATCTTTCGACGCCTCATGCGGAAGCCCCAGATCGGCGACATGATACAAGTAGGGGACTGCCTCAGCCTCTGACTTCGGGTCGAGCCGGACCTTGAGATTCGCCGCCAGCGACGCGAGGTGGGCTAGCGCGACCGTTTTGCCTGCACCTGCCGCGCCGGTAATCACAATGTTGGCACCCCCCGATATCGCTTGAGCCAATGTGAGAGTCGGCGCGCCGTATATCCCAGCGAGGTCGGGCCAATCAGGCATATACGGCAGGGTTTGCGAGATGATATCTTCCTGCAAACCGATGACACCCGGCTCGACGCGTGCCGGCGGGGCTATCAATCTGGGTTCTTGTAAAATTTCATCGAGGGCAAAAAGCGACGAGGCGAGATGCATCCCCTGTGCGCGGCGGAGGGTGATACGGCGATGGTTATCCTCCAACCCGCTTGTCCTCCTGGCTTTCGCTGCCTCGCGTTGTTCCTTCGCGTTTTCACGGATCTGATCCCATAGTGGACGCGCCCGCCCTAACAGCACCCAGAAAACGATGCCAACGAAAAAACCGATGAAGAAAGAGAACGGATCGATATGCGGCATGGAGGGTTAATTCGCAAATAAGATTCGTCCGCAAGTTGGGCAATGGAAGAATTGCGACGTCGAGCGTGCGTTTTGCTGTTGGGCAGGGGTCAATGTGGTGCCGCAAGCCGCACAAGCCGAATCGCTCAGCATGGCGACTGCAAGTCCGCGTTTGCGCTCGCGCAACTGGTCGTAGGTTTGAAGGGAAGATTGGGGCAGGTCGCTCATGACAGCCTTGCGCTCCGATGAAAGTCGTTCGATCTCTTTTTGAAGCGCTTCGCTTTCTTTGGTTAAGTCACTGTATTGATCGGATGCGCTGGCTTGCGCCTTCTCGAAATTGCTTTTTGCCGTTTGAAATTCCTTCTCCGCGGTTTCGTACGCCATCATTGCTTCGAGTTCAAGGTTTTCAAGTGTGGCAAGGTGGCGTTTCAGCGAAGCGACATCGTTCTGAAGATCCTGCAATTCTTTTGGGTTGTGAACTTTTCCTCCGTACAAACTGGCTTCCGCTTGTTCGATCTTGAGACGCTGTTTCTCAAAATCGGCTTCGGTGACCTTCAGAGTTCGTTCGGCGGTTCGGGTGCGGCTTTCAGCGGCGGCAAATTCGTCGCTGGCGGCACGGACCATGCTGTCGTTTTGAAGCGTTTCTTGAATAACTTTCAGCCTCGCGTGGATCTGATCGATCTGGCTGTCCACTTGTTGCAGTCGATAGAGTCCCAGCGCCGCGCTCATACGTTGATTATATACGACCTTTATTGGCTGGTGGGCAGATTGTAAAAATTGTAAACCGTTTGCGATAATTGCGCGAACAGCGCGGATACCGGTTCCCAGATGGTCTGTACCGGGTGATAGGCATAGATGACCAGCACGTAGTTACCTCCGGGGGTGTAGACGATTCCAGCGTCGCTGATATTTTGTATAACGCCAGTGCTGGGTTCGGTGATCCAGCCGTGTTTATGCGCCACTGGTGTTCCTTCGGGAACACCGGCTTCGATCAACACGCCGATCTTGTCGGCGGTAAGGAAATTGATCATCTGTTGACAAATTTCGTTGTTTATCTTGTCTGGGAATGCAGCCACCAACGCACCGCCACCCTCTGTTGCGCATTGATAGATATCTGTCAACAACATACCCGCATCAGAAGGTGTTGTTTGGTTGAAAGGATCGGGATCGGTGAAAACATCAGTGCGCTGATTGGCTGGTGTGGTTATCCGTTCCAACAACGGGCAGGGGAATTCTGCGCTGCAGAAAAAACCTGCCAGAAAGGTGTTCTCGAGCCCGATTTTTCTCATGTCTTCCGTAACCACAAGCGGACCTCTGAATTGATCGAGGCTTTCCATCAGCCGGTCGGCGGGTGGATTCTCTGACAAGCGAATCATATCCAGTATCAATGTGGGGGATGGCTCCTCCAACGCAGCGGAACCGTTTTTGATAAAGTACGAAACCATGATGGGAATCTTCACCGTGCTGGAGGCGGTAAACGACACATCCGGGGTCACGGAGATCAATTCGCCTTTGTCCATGGCGAAATGAATCTCCTGTCCGTTTTGGAGGTCGAACAAGTAAAAGCCCAGCACGCCGTCGAATTCTGCGACAGTTACATTTTGTTGGAGCAAAATCTCAAGATTTTGAAAAGTGGGTCTCCCCGCAGCGCTCCGTTGATAGGAAAGGATCACCGTACGGTTTGTCGGTGAGCGCAGTGTGCCTTCGATAAGACGTACTGCACTGTTGATATCAAGAACGGTCCCCGGTTCGCCCGCTGTGAAGGATGTCCCGCCAGGGATGGGTTGTGCTGGGGTAGGAGGCTGGTCGTAGCGTGCTGAAATCTCGTCGCGCAGGTAGGCGATCAATTGGTCTTCGTCGATTTCGGCGCTAAGGGGAACATCGACGGGGGCGGGATCGCGATTCCAAAGGTAGTTCCAATATCCCCCCCAGAACGAACCGCCGGTGCGTTCGAGGTCGGCGGCGGCGATCATGCTATCCATATCCAGATCGAAGCCGACTGTCGTCGGGTCTATGTGAAAAGTGGCTTCGCCATAGTGAACCTCGATCGGGGAGTTATATACTTGTAAAACGCGTTCCGATGCGATACGAGGATCCACGCCGCCGACTTCCACTCCGGCGATGGTCATGCCGCGGGGATAATTATTCCGCTGGCGGCTGTACCCGATGAGCGAGATCACTGCCATCACCAAAGCAATGGACAACAACCCAATGGAAATACCGCGCAGAACCGGGATCGAACTACTGCTTCTCACGTTGCCTCCGAAACTTGCTAAAAAAGTATAACACACCCAAATTTGATGATTGTGCTAGAATAATTTTCGCCTGCGCAGTCTGGCAGGAAAATCCTTTTACAGGATGGGACGATGTTGCGATCCTTCTTGATCTATCTTTCCAAAGCCGTCTGGGCGCAGAAACTCATCACCGGTTGGGGTTTTGCATGGAAAGCCGCTTCGCGTTTCGTCGCTGGTGATACGATACAGGACGCAATTCGCGTTGTGCGCGAGTTGAACGCAAAGGGGATCAACGCCACGCTCGACCGCCTCGGCGAGCACACCTCCACGTTGGAGGAAGCGAACGCAGCGTCTGACGCCATCGTGCAGGTTTTACACGAGATAGATAAAGCGGGGGTTAAAGCCAACGTTTCAATTAAATTGACGCAAATTGGCATGGGGTTGGATGAAGAGACGTGTCGACAAAACCTCGTGAGGATTCTCGAGCAGGCGAAGAAGAGCAATAATTTCGTCCGACTCGATATGGAGGATACACCGTACACCGACATCACCATCAACATGTATGCTTCGATGCTCGAACGAGGTTTTCCATCCGAATGTGTCGGTATGGTTCAGCAGTCTTATCTTTTCCGCGCAGAGGCGGATACCCGCTCGTTGCTCGAAAAAGGCGCACGCATCCGGCTGGTCAAGGGCGCGTACAATGAACCGCCGGATAAATCCTTCCAAAAAAAAACGGATACCGATTCGAACTTCGACCTGCTTGCGAAGCTGATGATCGACTCTGCGGCGGCCCGGGAAAAGAATTCCATAAGCGACGATGGGCGCATCCCGCCGCATGTGGTTATTGCCTCGCATGATGAAAAACGAATTGATTTTGCAAAAAAGCATGGCGAGAAGGTCGGCTTGCCAAAAACAGCCATTGAATTTCAACTGCTCTACGGTATTCGGCGCGATTTGCAGGAATCGCTGGTTCGAGAAGGTTATCCCGTGCGTGTTTACGTACCGTTTGGAACGCAATGGTATCCGTATTTCATGCGCCGCCTCGCTGAACGCCCGGCGAATATCTGGTTCTTCGTGTCGAATTATTTCCGCAGATAGAAATGCAGAAAACTGCCCTTGTGACCGGCGGCGCGCACCGATTGGGAAAATCGTTTGCATTGACCCTTGCCCGCCTTGGTTACGACATTCTCCTCCACTATCATGCCTCCGTCGATGAAGCGCGTCAGACTCAAATTGAAATTGAATCGCTGCAAAGACGCGTGACCCTCGCCCCGGCGGACCTCACTCAGCCCTCCGAAATCCAATCTCTAATCTCCAGCCTCGAATCTCTTGATGTGCTTGTCAACTCTGCCGCCTTCATGCCCACCGGAAGTGTAGAGTCGCTCTCTCTGGAGGCGTGGAACACTACAATCGACTTAAACCTCCGCGCGCCGTTTTTACTCGCGCAAGCATGCGCCAAAAAAATGACCGCTGGCGGACTCATCGTCAATATCACGGATACGGGTGCGCAAAAGACGTGGAGCAGGTATCCCTCGTACACGGTCAGCAAAGCCGCGCTCGAATCGCTTACGAAAATACTCGCGCGTGCGCTTGCGCCCAAGATACGAGTCAACGCGATTGCGCCGGGCTTTGTCCTGCAATCTGATATTGTCCCCGAAGACGAGTGGGAGAAGTTGATCAACCGGGTTCCGCTCAAACGTCCGGCACGAAGCGAAGAGGTGGCGTCTGCGCTTGAATTTTTAATCCAAAATGAGTATGTAACCGGTCAAACGATTGTCGTGGATGGGGGTTATTCTCTTATATAGGATGCGCCGGAGCGCGCTACAGGAGCAAATCATGTCCGAAATTGACGAGCTATCCGAAAAATTGAAATCCGAGGGTGAAAAATTCTATTCGCTTTTTGCGGGTCTCACTGATGAGCAGTGGTTGAAGGAAGTCTACACCGAGGGAGAAACATGGACGATCCGTAATGTCCTTTCGCACTTCGTCACCTCCGAGCGCGGTCTCGTGAAACTCTTCGAACGCATCCGTACGACAGGCGAAGGCGCGTCGGAGGATTTTTCGATTGACCGTTACAATGCTGCGCAACAACAGCGGACAAAAGATCTCCCCCCGCGCGACCTGCTCGAGCAATTTAAGGAAGTGCGTTCCAATTCGGTTGCGTGGGTTTTAGGTTTGAAGGAAGAGGAACTCGAAATCACGGGGCGGCATCCGTTTTTGGGTGTGACCAAAATTCGAGATATGATAAAAATGCTGTATATTCACCAGCAAAACCACTATCGTGATATGAAGAAAGTTCTAAAAACTTAAACACAAAGGACACGACGAACACAAAGGAAAACCCATGGAAAAGCGAATTTCTCATCGTTCGTCCAACCTTGGCGACCTTTGCGTCTTTCTCGGTCAAAAATGAATCTTCCTCCTTTCAAACTCGAACGCTACTTTGCAAAATACGAATTCAACACCGAATACCTGCTGTGTTCATCGGATTGTGAAGCCATGCCGATTGCGGACTTGCTCGCCATGGAATCGGGTGCATCGGAACAGTTTCAACAGGTCTGGCTGGGATATACCGAGTCGCAGGGACATCCTGATCTGCGGAGGGAGATCGCAAAAATTTACGAAACGATTCAGCCGGAGGAGATTCTTGTCCACACTGGGGCGGAGGAGGCGATCTTCCTCTTCATGCTTGCCGCGTTGAAAGAGGGCGATCGT
>DAOTZF010000427.1:0-2534 GCA_034434415.1 Anaerolineales bacterium
TGAAAAAATTCAGGTGTAGCGAGGGGGATTTGTCGAATGCAATTTTTGCCAAGGACGTAGTGAGTTATTGTCTAGGTTATGAAGAGTATTAAGCGATCAATTCAATCCTCACGGTCCCTTTCTCTGAGTTACGGTGGACGCCCCAGGAATGGCTTTTTGGATTCTTGGCTAAGCGTGAGCCAACCGTTGGGGCTTCCAACAAAGACGAATCCACTGGCAAATGTTATAGGTGAGGCCAGCCCACAAGGCTTCCAGCCCCACTTTGATCACACCGCGCAATCGAAACTGACGAAGTCCTATTTTTTCTTTGATCCAGGCATTGGGAAATTCCGCCACGCCGGCTCGCGTTTTGTAGATCGCTCGGGCCTCTTCGGTCTGCATCTTTGCTTCAAACGCGAGCAACTGAGCGGTTTTTTCCATGCGGACCAACGAGCGCCCTTTTTTGGTGTTGGGACAACACTGCGGCTGAAAAGGACAGCTACGGCAGTCCGCCAGTCGCGCCCGATAGCGACGACGTACCCAACCGGGCTTTCGTTCCTCGGTTTCAAAACGGAGCAGCTTTTCTCCAGGGCACTTATAAGAATCGCTACTCGGGTCGTAGCAAAAGGCCTCCGGATAAAATTCGGGACTCACTCCGTGCCGCTGCAACACATCCCACGAAGACTTCTTCCTCTCTGGCAGCGGTCCGATCAGATCAATGCCTTTCTTTGCCATGGCATCAATGGCCTCATGCGTCGGGTACGCACCATCGACCACGATCTGCTCAGGTTTTTGTCCCAGGTTGGTCTCGATTCGTTCGACCGCGGGTTCCAATTCCCCCGCATCGCTCGAAGACTGACTCACGCCCATGCCGACGATGATCTTCGTTTGGGCATCGGTGGAGATCTGAATATTGTAGGCCGGACCATACGCGCCTTTGGCTCCCAACATCACGCGCGCCTGCGGATCGGTGGTACTGGCCCGCGGTTCTTTTTCCTCTGGCTCTTCCGGTTCACCCGGTGCTGTCTTGGACGGCGTAGCCTTAAGCTGTTCCAACTCCTTGAGCGCCGCTTCAAGCCGTTCCTTTTTCTCGCGCAGCGCTCGCTTTCGTGCCTGAGCTATCCGTTGACTCAGTTGTTCCGAGCGCGGGTCTCCCATCGCTTCGACTTGCTTTTGAGCTTCTTTAAGATGACTCTCGAGGGTGGCTTTGCGTCGAAAACTCTTATCGGCTGCGGAGGCCTTAATCTTGGTCCCATCGTGCATCACGCGCTTAAGTGTGATCAGTCCTTGGTGACTGAGTACTCCCAGGACGTCGATAAACAAGCGATCGAGAGCTTGTTTATGCTGAACACGAAAATCCGCCAGCGTATGGTAGTTAACCACCTCCATTCCCGTCAGCCACTGATACGCTGGATGATACTCACACAAGCGCGTGATCTCCCGGGCCGAACTGACGCCATCTTTATATGCATAGATCCACAAACTGATCAGTACCTTGGGGTCCCACGCCGGTCGGCCCGCTTCTCCTTCAAACGCACCCAAGTCGCTACAAAAGGATCCCACGTCCAATTGGTCTACCAACGCCCAGATTGCTCTGACCGGATGTTGCTCGCTTACAAGTTTTTCTACGTCCACGGGGCGCAGCAGCAGTTGCTTTCGTTCGATGGCTTTGAAACGAATGGTTTTTCCCTCGCGGTTCTCATTTACGGATTGGTCATTTCGCATGCGGGTTCCTCAACGCCATAGCGAAGATGGAGCGCATTGTATCATCGTTTTTACACATCGGACGACAATTTTTTCACAGCTCCCCTTTGAGCAAAGGGGGGTTGAGGAAGTCTCCCTTTGTAAAGGGAGATTTAGAGGGATTTGGAAGCGAAGGCCCGATTTTCATCTTCTGCGGGCGAGCGTAAGCTAATGTCACACTTCGTGGTCAAGTGTTCCGTTGATGACGGCGTCGATAGAACCTCGGCGCCTGAAGATTTGCGCAAGCCGCAAAAAATTATCAGACGTAGTGCTACGAAGTTAAATTCAAGTGGTGTAATGTCTGGCCGGTTTTTTAGCTCAGACCGTAGCGGTCGCGAAAGCTCCGTATGGATTCGCTTGGGAGAATGAAGTTGCGGCAATGCAAATCGGCGGCGTCAAATCCCAGTTCGCCCAGCCGGTCATAATGACGAGCGCTGTCCCGGACGTCGACCATTCCCAACGTCGGCCGCAGGTCTGCAAACGAGCAGGAAAGCAGGCTCGAGAGGACGCAACCCGCCATAACAAGAGGCTGGTGGTTCGAGAAAAGCGCCACATAAGAAGCGTTGGCTCTCGTTTCAACAAAGCGCGGGAGCCATCTTAACTGCCGCACCGGGACCGGGGACATCAGCATGCCTCCGGCGGTGAATAGAACGTCTTCTTTACGGCGGAAGCGATCGATCGCGTCCTGGATTTTGAAACAATGCGGCGCGGAGTCGTCGATCACAATGGACCCGGGGTTGACTCTGGGGACGTCGAGCACCTCGGGGACGTTGGTAGCGCCGACGATAACGGTGGATTCATAGAATTCCGGC
>DAOTZF010000428.1:0-5650 GCA_034434415.1 Anaerolineales bacterium
TGTCTGTGATGCGTTCTTTTTTATCCGAGATGTGGCGCAGACCGCGCGACGCAAGCGACACTCAGGTTTTATCGAGCGACTGGAAATAACTCACCGTCGCCGCGCTGAACATGAAGAACAACGGCAATCGCCAAAATGGATTCACCTCAAGGATAACAAGCGCGCCCAACACAACGAGAGTGAAGAGGAAATATTGGACAGCAAATCGCTCACGCTTCTTCCTTTCCTTCGGGCTGATGTTCGGAATGCAAACATCTCCCACATCTTCATCGTCTTGCGGCGAGGGGTTTAAATTCGATGTTGCAAAATGGATTACATTGTCGGTGAGAGCCAATCGGATATGTCCTTGAAATATGAAATAGAATCTATCCCGAAAAAACGGTCAACGGATGTTCCGCAATGACGCGCGCCTGTACGCGCGTGCCCACTTCGAAGATCGTTGTGTGATCGGTGAACGCATGCAGAATTTGCCCCGAATTCAGGCGCAGGCGATACAGGTTGAACGCGCCGCGAAAGAATCGTCCAACGATCAGACTGTTCCCGCTCCCGTCGATTTCGAACTCGACATCATCAGCACGCAGGGCGATCTCCACGGGGGTCGAAGCAGGCAGATCCACCATCTGTTTCAGCAGACCTATCTCGGTCTGGATACCTCCTGACACAACTTTTCCACGCAAAAAATCGCTATCGCCCATGAATTCGGATACGAAGCGGGTATTCGATTCGTGAAAGATCTCCTCGGGTGTGCCGATCTGTTCCAGTTCGCCGCGTTGCATCACTGCCAGCCTGTCACCCATGTAGAGCGCCTCATCCTGGTCGTGAGTAACAAAGATCACAGTTGCACGCATCGACTTGAGGATGCCGCGCACATGCTCGCGCACTTCGGCGCGCAGGTCGGCATCGAGACTGCTGAACGGTTCATCCATGAGGACGAGCACGGGTCGCGGCGCCAACGCGCGCGCCAACGCCACGCGCTGACGTTCACCGCCGGATAGCTCATGCGGATACCGCTTCGAATACGATAGCAGCCCCACCATATGAAGTATTTCCCCCACCGTGGTGCGAATCTCGGTTTGGTTTTTGCCGCGCAGACCGAACGCGACGTTTTCGTACACGGTCAGATGCGGGAACAGGGCATGGTCCTGAAACACCATTCCCATGCCGCGCTTCTCGGGCGGGACAAAAACCGTTTCGGACGCGACCACGCGGTCGCTTAACCGGATGAGGCCCGCATCCGGGCGTTCAAGTCCTGCGATGAGACGCAACGTGGTGGTCTTGCCGCATCCGCTCGGACCGACGAGGGCAAGGATCTCGTTATCGCTCAATCCAAACGATACATCATTTACAGCAAAATGCTGCGCGCCCGGAAATCGTTTGAAAAGATTTTGCACTTCCAGGGTTGTCATTTGAAAATCTGCTCTCTGCGTAAGAGAAATGATAATGGCAGGGCGGACGCTATCACAAGCAGCAATGCGGCAGGCGCGGCTGGCACATAAAATCCCTCGCCAGCCCACACCCACACGCGAACAGCCAGCGTATCGAACCCCGGAGGACGGAGCAACAAAGTGGCGGGCAATTCCTTGAGCGAAGTGAGGAAGACCAGCGAGCCGCCTGCCAAGAGCCCCGGCAGGATCAGCGGCAACGTGACCTGGACCAACGTTTGCAGTGACGTCCGCCCTAGCGTACGCGACGCTTCTTCCAACGACGGGGAAAGTTGATTCAACGCCGATTCACTCGCCCTCACCGCCTGCGGCATGTGCCGCAATACATACGCGATCACTACAACCAACGGTGTGGCATACAGAATAGGCAACGCGCGATTCACAAGTAAAACGAGGCTGAGCGCGATGACCACTCCGGGAATGGCATACCCGACCTGACACAAGCGGGAAACGAATCGTGAAAAGCGATTCGGGTAGCGAACCGCCAGCAACGCCACGGGCAGCGAAAATATCACAGCGATCAACGCCGCCAAGCCCGAACTCCATAGACTATTCCAAACGTAACTGCCGAATCCCTGCGAACCGGTGCGAACGATCACCGCGAGCGTTTGCGGGTCGAGCAGGGCTTGCACGCTCCACACCAGCAGGACCGCAACAGGCACGATCAAACTCGCAAAGACAATTCCCATCGCGAGTAACAACGCGGGAACCCTCCATTTGCCTAATGCGATCACCGGCGCCGGGCGCCACGCGCTTTCCATTTGCGTGAAGCGCGCGCGTCCTTGCAAGCGTAATTCGCCCCACAGGATCAGAATCGCCAAAGCGACGAGAATGCCGCTTAAAACCGAAGCAGACGAACGGTCGTAGCGGCCCGAGAGTTGGACGAAGATCGCCGAAGAAAATGTTTCGTATCGTAACAGTGCAACCGTCCCGTATTCCGCCAGAATATCCAACGCGACAAGCAACGCGCCAGCCATCAATCCGGGACGGAGCGCGGGCAGGGTCACATGAAAGAAAGTCTGCAAGGGTGTGCGTCCGAAAACGCGCGATGCCTCTTCGAGCGATGCATGCAGAGAACGGAACGCGGCTCCGCTCAAAAGATAAACGTATGGGAACATGAACAAAGTAAGGATGAACGTCGCGCCCCAAAAACCGATCGGGCTGGGTGTGGGTATGGGCTGACCGAAAACTCTCTCGAGAACTTGCGGGATGATTCCCCCGCGCGGACGGAGCAACGCGAGATGCACAATGCCGCCGATGTACGCGGGGATGGCGAGAGGCATCGCCAGCATCCAACGGAATACTTTTCTGCCGGGCAGGTCGGTGCGTTCGGTGAGCCACGCCATGCTTACTCCGGTCACTACCGCCCCGCCCGTAACCGCAAGGACGAGCAATAATGTGTTGCCAAGCAATTTCCAGATGCGGGTTTGGAATAACCGGCTCCATGCATCGGGTTCCGCGCTGAAGGCACGCACAAAAATGTACACCAGCGGAATGGCTACAAAAAGCGCCACCAGACCCGCGGCGATTACGAGCCGGGGACTGATGGCAATGTTTTTTATAGCGCGAACGGAAAAAGTTGTCGGAGGCGTGGTTTCCACTGAATTCAACATGAGGATTGAATTGTAGCAGAGTCTTTGTCCACTACTCCTTGCCAATCTCCACGAAGTATAGAAGGGCTGTGGGTGATTTAGAGACCATAGACCGCAGACGGCTGACCGCGGTCCAAAGTCCATCGTCCGCGCCTAATTACGGCAACCCCACCTTTTCCAACAGATCGAATGTAGCATCGAAATCGAGCGCGGCTTGGACGACATCCACATCTGCGAGGCGGAAATTCTCCAGCGGCTGGACGCCGTCCTTCAATGCCACACCCGGCAACAACGGGTATTCATAATTCAGTTCTGCAAACAACTTCTGCCCTTCCACCGAAACAAGAAAGTCGAGTAAGGCTTGCGCGGCGGCAAGATTCTGACTGCCTTTTACGATCGCCGCGGAGGTTGCGTTGGAGAGCAGGCCGATCTGTCCCTCGCCCTGATCGGGGTAGATGATGCCCACGTCGCTCCCCTCTGCCAGTTGCAAGTGGTAGTAATAGTGATTCACCAGCCCAAGTTTGAACTCGCCCGCGCCGACCGCCTTGCGCACATCCGTGTGGCCGCCGAAGAAGGTCACTTCGTTCGCGATCAAACCGTTCAGCCAATCCTCGGTCGCTTCATCGCCGAGCAACTGGCGCATCGCGGCAACCTGCGCCTGCATACCGCCATTGGTCGAGCCAGCCGCGGCAATCTGTCCCCGCCACTTGGGGTCGGTCAGATCGAAGATGGAGGTCGGGAGTTCATCATCCGAAACCAGATCCCTGTTGTACATGATGACGCGCACGCGGCGGGTCAGTCCCGTCCACGCGTTATCCGCGCCGAGGAATTCGGCGGGCAGTTGGTCCGCTCCCTTCGGCATGTATGATTCGAAAATACCCTGCTGTGAAAGCGACTGGATCGTGAACACCTCGGTTGTGATGAACACATCTGCCTGCGGATTGGCTTGCTCTTCGATCAGCGCGTTCGCCAACTCGCTGTTGCTCCCCGCTTTGAGCAGGATATTCACCTCGGGATACTTTGCTCTGAACGCATCGATCACCGGTTGAATCAACGCCTCGGAGCGACCCGAATACATGACCAGATCGCCGGACACATCCATAACCTCGACCGGCGCTTCTGTGACTACCGTTGAAGTTGCCGCGGTTTCGGTCGCCAGCGCGCCGCCACAAGCAGTCACTGCCATCGCCAGCAATAGAACGAACGAGAAAAACCTTGCCTTTCCTAACGTGTACATCGTATCTCCTTGAAGGAAGTTGATTTTGTTAAACAGACAAATCGGATAGCCTTTGCCTGCTGCTTTTCGCCGTATAGTATAATTTTCACAAATCGAATAATCTAGATATTTGTTATAAATTTTCCTTATATCCCATTGCAACCGGTTTTCAACCTGGTTGATGAATTCTGGAGTTCCATGCCTGTCAGTTCCGCCATGCAGCGCTACGCCGCTGAAATCTATCGGCTACAACAAGACCATGAACAGGTTCCACTCTCCCTGTTAAGTTCTCACGTTGAATCCTCCGCCCAAGCCATTTCGACGATGGTGAAACGCCTCAACAAAAGTGGGTATTTGATCCACAAACCTTATCGCGGTGTCCGCCTGACAGATGCAGGCGAAAGAATCGCCATGCCATCTCTTCGCCGTCATCGCCTGACCGAAGTCTTCCTCGTCAAAGTGATGAAATATGATTGGGCGACCGCTCATGATCTCGCGGACACCTTCGAAAAGGGAATCAACGATCAACTCGAAGATAGAATTGACGAACTTGCTGGTTATCCCACGCGCTGTCCGCATGGGGAGCCAATACCCTCGAAAGAGGGAATCATGCCCAAGGTCAGGGATGAATCGCTGGTGAATGTCCCCTCCGGCTCTGATTGTGTTGTCAGTCGCGTCCGCACACACGATCTGGACAAGCTTCGCTACATCGCGGAGATCGGTCTTGTGCCGGGGATCCCATTCCACTTGTTGAGTTGCGCGCCTTTCAAAGGACCGCTCCGCTTGGAAATGAAACCGCACGATCACATCATCGGTTATGAATTGTCACAGTCCATTTGGGTGGAGGTGACGAAACGCGGCGAAGGCAATAAACTCCCACCGTTGAAGACGGCGTATGGCAAATCGAATTGAAAACTAAGACCCTGCTTTTCAGCAGGGTCTCTTTTTTATTTTCCTTTTATCATCTGCCTCGCCACTTGCAACAATTCATGCGCTGAGCGGAGAGTCCCCTCACCGACCTCACCGAGCATCTGTGAGAGTTCGAGCAAGCGCGGCTCGCCGTCGAGGCGCTCGACGCGCGTCAACGTGCGATTGCCTTGCACCAGTTTCTGCACTTGATAATGTTCATCGCCGAACACCGCGAGCTGCGGAAGATGCGTCACACAAAACACCTGATGCGAACGCGAGAGGTTCCGCAATTTTTGCCCAACCACCATACCCACGCGCCCGCCAATGCCCTGATCGATCTCGTCGAAGATCAATGATGGAACCTCATCGGCGCGAGCGAGAACATTTTTCAAGCCCAACATCAAGCGCGAGGTCTCGCCGCCCGAAGCGATCTTCGCCAGCGGCTTGAGTCCTTCGCCGGGGTTGGGTGCGATCAAAAACTCCGCGCGATC
>DAOTZF010000429.1:0-5407 GCA_034434415.1 Anaerolineales bacterium
GGTTGAAGACGCCGGAACAGCCGTCCCTGTAGGAGGAAGCGGAGTTGAAGTCGCAAGCGATGGCGTTGATGATCCAGTCCTTCCATTCCAAAGTAAAAAGAAGAAGAGGAGCATCAAAAGGATCGTTACGATCAATTTGAAGAGGTCGTACAATGGCGCGCGGGCTGATTGATTCATCGCGTCATCCGTTTTGTGGTTTTTGCTGCGCGAACTCTTTTGCCTGCGCGATCATCTTCTCTTCACCGGGGAAGAATTTTTTGATCAATTCGCCGAGGATCTCATTCAACTCATCGGTCGTGAGTTGTGCCATTTCGTCGAAGGTGTAAATGCCCGCCTGATTCAAGCGTTTTTCGATCACAGGACCGACGCCGCGGATGGCTTTGAGGTTGTCCTTGCCGCCTTTGCCGAAGGGACGCGTCTTTGCGAGCTGCGATTTTCTGTTGGCTTTGGGTTCGAGTGCGGCGATACGTTCCTTGAGCCGTTGATTTTCCTGCGCCAGTTTTTCATTTTGTTCGGCAAACGCGCGTGTTCGTGTGCGCCAGTACCACCAGTCGATGATCCATTCCACGAGCCAGCCAATCAGCAAGCCAAGGACGAATACTGCAACGATATTCATTGTGTTGTCCCTTCTTTTGTTTGATATAACTGTGACGCGGTTATTTTATCAGCAAGTGAACGGGAAACTGAATCGATATTTTAAGGAAAATCCCCCGCGCGTCCTCTTGAATTGCCAAACTGAGTATGCTAGAATACGGCTTGAAAATAGCCAAATGTACGGGGATGCAGAGCCCAAGCGCCCACAGATGGCGGCAACAAATGTTCTAAAAATGGAGCAGGTTTTCATTCATGCGGTGCCCATACTGCCAGCATCACGACTCTAAAGTTCTCGATACCTCCCATGACAGCCACGGTGGAATCCGCCGGCGCCGCGAATGTTTCAAATGCGGGCAACGCTTCAGCACGTACGAGCGCCCCATCCTTGCGACGCCTCTGCTCATCAAGCAGGACGGCACGCGTGAAGAGTTCGACCGTGAGAAACTGGCGCGCGGGATCCGCATCTCGTGCGCGAAACGTCCGGTCTCTGCGGCAGACATCGAACGAATGATCGGACAAGTCGAATCACAGTTACAGAAAATGGGCAAATCGGAAGTTTCCTCCCGTGTGGTTGGTGATCTGGTGATGGCTGGCTTGAAGGAGCTGGACCAGATCGCATATATCCGTTACGCCATTGTGTATCTCGGGCTCGACGACCTGCAGTCCATTCGCAACGAAATCAATCAATTGCTCGAAAGCTAATTCGCCGATCGTCACATCATTCCGCAAAAGGCGGAGTGTATATGCCTGTCGGGTTTTTTTATCGAAATTATTAACGGGATTTGAACGAAAAGTTCACAAATCACTTTGAGGAGAGTGCGTCATGGCTACCAAAGCTGTTGCCAAAACAGAACAAGTAAAGAATGGGTTGCTCCCAACGCCGCCCATGCCGAAGGATCTGCCCAAGGCAAATCTCACAGACAACGCGCGGCAGGTGTTGATGAAGCGCTACGTGAGGCGCGGGGACGATGGCAAGCCCGCCGAAACCGTGGAGGAGATGTTCTGGCGCGTGGCGTATCACGTGGCAAAAGTGGAAGCGATGTGGGATGCCGACATCGAGAAGCGAACGGTTCAGTACTACCATTTATTATCCAGCAAGAAATTTTTTCCGAACTCACCGACGTTTACCGGTGCAGGGACTCCGTTGGGTCAACTTGCGGCGTGTTTTGTACTGCCGATCACGGATGACATGGGTCGAGACAGCGCGGGTATCTTCCAAACCCTGCGCGACGCGGCGTTGATCCAGCAGACCGGCGGCGGGAACGGTTTTTCATTTTCAAGATTACGCCCGCATGGTGCGATGGTGCAGACCTCGGCGGGTCAGGCAACGGGTCCTGTTGGTTTCTTGCGCGTGTACGATCATGCGTTTGGTGAAATCGCGCAAGGAGGAACGCGTCGCGGCGCGAACATGGCTGTACTTCGAGTTGATCACCCCGATGTGGAAGACTTCATTGTCTGCAAGATCAACGAGAACCAGATCACGAACTTCAATATCTCGGTGGGCATCACGGACGCGTTCATGCGCGCAGTGAAGAACGATGAAGAATGGGAGTTGCGCTTCCCCGATATGAAAGAGATGAAGCAAAAAGGATTCAGCGGTACGCTCGAACAAGCTGAAGCCGCGGGGATCAAAATTAATTCCTATAGGAAAGTAAAGGCGCGCGAGTTGTTCGATAAGATCGTCAGGCAGGCGCACCACAATGGCGAGCCCGGCGTGTTGTTCCTCGACGCGGCGAATCGGAGCAACCCCGTCCCGCATCTGTATCCGCTGGAAGCGACGAATCCGTGCGTTACAGGTGATACAGTGATCTATACCGAACAAGGGTTGCGTCGCGCAGATGAGCTTGCTGTTGAAGATATGAACATCAATATAACCACCGATGCACGGTTCGGTACAGAAACCTTCCTGCCAGCTTCACGTGTTTTCCAAACAGGAACGAAACCCGTCTATCGCCTACTGACGCGTGAAGGTTACGAAATTCGTCTGACGGGGGACCACCGCGTAATGACTTCCCGTGGTTGGGTCGAAACGAAAAATTTGCAGATCGGTGAACGTGTTCACATTTTGAATCGCAAAGGCGGTTTTGGCGTATCAGGTACTCTTGAAGAGGGTCGTGTATTGGGCTGGCTGGTTGGTGATGGAACAGTCAATGTTGTCCGCGCGGTACTGTCTTTCTTTGGCGAGGAGAAACGGGAATTAGCGCCAATGTTTGCAGAGATGGTCACGAACCTGGTGGAGAAACCCAATCAAAGGCGCGCATATCCTGTAGGAATCACCAATGTCGATGAGCGTGATGAGGCGCGAATTGCCTCAGATCGCCTGCGTGGGTGGGCGTCTCAATACGGAATCACTGAAGAAAAGAAGCACTTTGTTCCTTCAGCGGTATTTGCAGGCAGTGAATTGATTCAACGCGGTTTCTTGCAGGCATTATTCACTGCGGATGGACAGGTGAACGATGGCGGCGAAAAAGGATGCTCTGTGCGGCTTTCTTCCAGCCATTTGTCACTGCTCAAAGATGTTCAGAAATTGTTGTTGAACTTTGGAATCGCAAGCCGTATCTACGAAAATCGCAGATTGGCTGGCTATCGCCCAATGCCAGACGGCAAAGGCGGAACAAAACAATACTTCCACAAGCCGCAACATGATCTCGCAATTAGTAAGACGAACCTAATTCGTTTTGCAAATGAAATCGGCTTCCTGACCGAAACCAAGCAAGCCAAACTTGCTGATTATCTGACCAGCATGGTGCGTGGGCCATATGAAGAGTCTTTCCTTGCAACTGTTTTGGCTGTAGAGCCAGATGGTGTTGAACCTGTTTATGACTTACATCAACATGATACACATTCCTTTATTGCGAATGGCTTGGTCGTTCATAACTGCGGCGAGCAATGGCTTGGACCGTACGAAAATTGTTGTCTCGGTTCGGTGAATCTCAACGAGCATTGTGGTCCCGATGGCTCTGTCGATTGGGAACTGCTTCGCCAAAGTGTTGTGCTGTCCACGCGTTTTCTCGATGATGTTGTTGAAGCGAATGCGTATGTTCCAGCCGTGCCGCAACTCACCGAAGCCGCGCATAAAGCGCGCCGCATAGGGTTGGGCATCATGGGTCTTGCGGACTTGATGTATCACGTGGGTGTGCGTTATGGCTCGAAGGAGGGGCAGGAGTTCGGCGCGCAGGTGATGGAATTCGTCCGTTATCACGCGATGGTCACGAGTGTCGAGTTGGCGAAGGAGCGCGGCGCGTTCCCCGCCATCGAAGGAAGTATCTACGACCAGAACAATATGAAGTGGGCTCCGCCGAAATCGTTGATTCCGTTCACGAATGACTGGGGCAGGCCGAACGTCGAGTGGGACGCGGTGGTGGATGGAATCCACAAACATGGAATCCGCAATGCCGCGCAGACCACGGTCGCGCCGACGGGGACGATTGCCACCGTCGCTGGATGCGAAGGCTACGGGTGTGAGCCGGTCTTCGCGCTGGCGTATATCCGCCATGTCAACGACAACGGCAAAGATTTGAAACTCGCGTATGCCAGCCCGCGCTTCGATGAAGCGTTGAAAAAATTGGGGCTCGGCGAAGAGAAACAGCAGGAGATCGTCGAGCAGGTGATGCGCGAAGGGACGTGCCAGCACATCAAGGAAATTCCGCAGGCGGTACGCGATACGTTCGTTGTGTCGAGTGACATCACCGCGGAAGAACACGTTCGTATGCAGGGCGCGTTGCAGGCGTTCGTGGATAACTCGCTTTCGAAAACGGTGAATTTCCCCGAGACCGCTACAGAAGCGGATGTTGCGACCGCGTACATGCTCGCGTGGGATCTCGGATGCAAAGGTATCACGGTGTATGTGACCGGTTCGCGCGATAAAGTAGTGTTGGAGACGAAAGCGACGGCGGATAAAAAAGGTGTTGATGTAGGGGCAGGTCTCAGACCTGCCCCTACGGAGAAACCCGAGGTTTCTCCCACATTTTCCGCGGACCCGAAAAAGCCGCGCCCGCGCGCATTGACGGGTAAAACGTATAACGTGGAAACGCCCGTCGGCAAGGCGTTCATCACCATCAATGAGAATGGAGGTGAGCAGCCGTTCGAGGCGTTCATCAATACCGCCAAGGCTGGCTCTGAAACCGCCGCTGTCTCCGAAGCGATCGGTCGTCTCATTTCATACATCTTGCGCATGGTTTCGCCCATCAAGCCCACAGACCGGATGCGTGAAGTTGTGCGTCAACTCATTGGCATCGGCGGCGGGCGCTCGCTTGGGTTTGGTCCCAACCGCGTGCGGTCACTGCCCGATGGGATCGGTCAGGTGCTCGATAATTACCTGCGCGAGAAAGACGGATTGAAAACCGATCTCGATGAAAAGAAATCCAACGGAAACGGCGGGCACACCATCGAAGAAGAAGCCCTCATGGCAAAGACGATGAGAATCGGCGATCTGTGCCCTGAATGCGGTGAAGCCGCAGTGGTGAATGAAGAGGGTTGCAGGAAGTGTTATGCGTGCGGGTTTAGTGAGTGTTAGAAAGTTAGAAGGTTTGAAGGTTGTAAAGTTTAGCGGGCGAGTCACCTCGCCCGCTTTTTGTTTACTTTGCTCACAGTTTTGCCCTCTCCAAATTCAACGCCAGCAATTTCTCCAGAATCTCCTCATCGGACAAATCGGACTTCCAGCCATACGCGGCGAAGACGGCCTCATCGAGTTTCTTGTGCGCCAAGTCCAGCCAAGTGGGGCGCTGGTTGTATAAATTTGTCAACGTGCGCTTTTTCTTTTCAGCCTCACTAAGACCCTCAGCATTCAGCCAGCGGTCACGTTGCTCGACCA
>DAOTZF010000430.1:0-2516 GCA_034434415.1 Anaerolineales bacterium
TCGTAGCCCGAGCGGTGTTCGAATCCCGCTTCGTCTTTGCCCAAACCGACCTGCACTTCGCGCAGGAATCTGTCGTTGATGTCGATCACGCGCCGCCAGGTGATGGTGGATTCGTCGATGTCGAGCCGCGCAAAGCGACTGCGTTCTTCGGGTGTGAGCTCGTTGGGATTCGTCTTGTTGATGCCGAGTTTCTTGAGTCGGCGCAACATGGTGGGTGAGAATTTACGGTTGCCTTTTTTATCCACGGGGCAGAGCGCATTGAACATCTTTTCATCGTCCTGCTGTTTTTCGTGCATCACGCGCGCATCGAGAGCAGCAGCGACAAGGTTATGCGCGGCAGTGATGGCGTGGATATCGCCGGTGAGGTGCAGGTTGAAATCTTCCATCGGGATGATCTGCGAATATCCGCCGCCCGCCGCGCCGCCTTTGATTCCGAATGTCGGTCCTTGTGACGGCTGGCGGATCGCGGTGATGACTTTTTTGCCGAGGTGCGCGCCGAGCGCCTGACTCAAACCGACGGTGGTAGTGGTTTTGCCTTCGCCAAGCGGAGTCGGTGTGATGGCGGTCACGTCTATGTATTTGCCGTTGGGTTTGTTCTTGAGGCGTTCGAGAATTTCGAGTTTGATCTTGGCTTTGTAGGGACCGTACAATTCCAATTCGTTTTCGCGGATTCCCAACTCCTGCGCGACTTGCAGAATGGGCTTGACCTTCGCCGCCTGCGCAATATCGATGTCGGATGGGACGGGTCTAAGCAGTTTGAGCCTGGTGGGAGTGAATGTTGTGACGGGTTTCTTCGCAACCTTCCGTGCGGGCTTTTTTGTGGATTTCGATTTTATCGCCATGGTGATTGCTCCTCTAAAATGAATTCTGCTCAATTATCGAAACATTTGCCGTTTTTTACAATGGTGGTACGTCACTGGTTTTCGGGAGAGGTGTCATTTCCATCTCCCACTTTCTACTTTCTACGAACTTATCACCGTCCCCAACACTTCGCCTCCCAACGCGCGGACCAGGTTTCCCGGCTCATCGCTGGAGAAGATCTGAACGGTGAGGGTTGGGTGTTTCTCGACGAGTTCGAGCATTTGCTTCACCTTCGATTCCATGCCGCCGGTCACATCCGCCGCGGCAGACTTGCCGACATCTGCTTTGATCTCGTGGAACGAGGCGGGTGTGATTTTTGCAACCTTGCGCGTGCGCGCGGGGAAATCCTCCCACACAGCGGCTTCCAAACCCGCGAGCAGGATTCGGTCCGGGTGCAGCGCATCGGTGAGGTACATGAAGAGATCTTCCGTCGAAAGGATCGTCCCGCCGCGCACTTCGTCGAAGACCGTATCGCCGAAGATGACCGGGAGGATGTCTGCGGCGAGCGCCATGCGGATCGGTGTGGTATCCCACACAGAAACGACTCCATTGCTGGAGACGACACTGGAGGAGGGCGGCAGGGCGAGCGCGCGCAGGTCTGCTTTGTGGAATGCCTCCATCACGAATCGATTCAACGTGGACGCCTGATACCACACCTCGGCGAATCCCTTCCAGTAATTATTTTGTGTATCGTCGCGCCGGCGATACACTAACGGCGTGGCGCGCGGCGGAAGTCCGTCGCGCGTTTTGTATTCGCTCGCGGGCACATGACCGAAAGAGCCCGCGCCGTGTCCGATGAGCACGCGCAAGTCGGGGTGGGTCTGAAGCGCCGTCTTGATTTGCAAGGCGAGATCATCCATCACATCCAATAATGGAGTGTAAGGTTTGGTCTTGTCTGTGATCAACGAGCCGCCAAGTTTGAGGAAGACGAGTTCTTTCATGGGGCTATTGTACAGGAGGTGACAGTCACTTCGCAAGTGACTGTCACCTGCCAGAATCAGGCGTTATAATCTTCGGGCTTATGAGCGCGGGCACCGTTATCATCATCTTCGTTTGGATATTCGTGTTGGGGGCATTGCTCGCCGCCCGGGCAGGCATCCGCTCGATCCAAGCCGCACGCACAATGGTCTTTTATCGCACACGCCAGACGCGTATGAGGCATGGATGGCAATGGCTCGTCGCGTCTCTCGTGTTGTTCGCGTTCTCTGCGGCATCCGCGTTGTTTGGGCAAACGATCGCGAATCAACTCGTGCCGCCTCCACCGACGTTTACTGCTTCTCCTGCGCCATCGCCTCTGCCAACAGCTACTGCGGTTCCCTCTTCGACCTCCACTCGAACATTCACAGTGACGTGGACACCGGCAGGAACGTTGACCTCTACGTTGACGCCATCGCCGAGTCAAACGCCGACGCTCACTGCTTCAGCCACTTCGACCTTTACACCATCTTCGACTCCTTCTGCTACGGCTTCGCCTTCGCGAACACCCACGCGCACATCGATCCCCACAGCAACCCGCACACCGTTGCCAACTTCAACAGTAAGGGCCTCAAACACGCCGCGTCCGACGATCACTTTGACCTTAACGAATACACCGCGCCCAACCTCTACGTGGACGTTCACACCGACAAGTTCATCCACTCCAACGCCAAGTCTTA
>DAOTZF010000431.1:0-7261 GCA_034434415.1 Anaerolineales bacterium
CGCGGCGCGATCAGCGTTGCCGAACGTCAAGCCTTCTTCAGAAGAATGCGCGAACTCGCGAGACGGGTTGCGGAGGGGTATGAAGAACAGAGGAAGGAATTGGAATATCCGCTTCTCAAATCGACTGAGAAATTGGTTGCCAGTAAGGAAGTTTCTACTAGTCCAGGCAGTATCTCCCAACCTTCTGACTTTGTACTTGAGATTGGCGTGGAAGAATTGCCTGCAAGCGATATTGATTGGGCGGTTGAGCAACTTAAGTTGTTCTTTGAACAAAAAATACTTCAAGTTTATTCTTTGAAATACAAGAGTGTCAAAGTTTTTGGTACTCCGCGCCGCCTTGTTGTTTATGTGGAAGGTTTAGAGCCACAAGGCGAAACAACATTTACTGAAATTAAAGGACCTCCCGAATCAGCGTCATTTGACAAACAAGGAAAACCTACACAGGCTCTTCTTGGTTGGATAAAGAAAAACGAATTGGCTGTTCCAGACGAATTTTTGACGAAGGAATATCTTGTTCAAGAGCGTGATGGCGGTCGTTATGTTGTTCGCCAGAAGGAAACCACAGGTTCAACTATCACAACTCTCTTCCCAAGAGTGTTGCCTGTTTTTCTGCGCGACATAAAATTTGACAAGACAATGCGTTGGAACGACTCTGGTGTTGCGTTCTCTCGTCCTATTCGTTGGTTTGTTGCGTTATTTGGCGATCAAGTGATTCCATTTGAATATGCAGGCGTTGTGAGTGGCAACATCTCACGCGGACTTCGCCCGTATGATTCTCCCGAAATTAAAATCCCCTCGGCTGATAAATATTTCGGTGTAATTCGTGAAGCGGGAATCGTGTTGGATAAGGAAGAACGCAAAGCCTCCATCGTGGAGCAAGTCAATCAAGCCGCGGCGCTCGTCGGCGGCGAATCCATATTCGATTTTGTAGGGGCGACTGGCCAGTCGCCCCTGCTGGAAGAGGTTGCAAACCTCATCGAAATGCCCACCGCGGTCATGGGCGGCTTCAACGAAGAATTCCTGTCCCTGCCGCGTGATGTGTTAATCTCCGTGATGAAGAAACATCAAAGATATTTTCCGATTCAACGCGTAGGGGCGACCCTACAAGGGCAAACCGTCAATGAGTCTGGCAAGGCTTCTTTGCAATCGGGCGTATTATCAGTCCATGGCGGGTCGCCCTTACTGCCCCATTTCATCGCCATCCGCAACGGCGACGACCTCGGCGTGGACACCGTCCGCCAGGGGAACGAACACGTCCTCGATGCAAGATTCGCGGACGCCAATTTCTTCGTGCGCGAAGATCTCAAACATAAGTTGGAAGAATACCGCCCGAAACTTTCAACATTAACTTTCCACACCAAACTCGGCTCCATGCTCGATAAATCTGACCGCATCTTGAAACTTGGCGCGGAAGTGGGTGGAATGCTCGGATTCAAAGATATGTATGAGGTCAAGAATTTGGGGCGGGCAGCATACCTCGCAAAAGCTGACCTCGTGACCCAAATGGTCACTGAGATGACGTCCCTGCAGGGCGTGATCGGCGGCGAGTACGCGTTGCGAAGTGGCGAAGAAAAAGAAGTCGCGCAGGCTATTGCAGAGCAATACCAAACTGTCCCACAGACGAAGATCGGGCTTGCGGTTGCACTGGCTGATAGAATCGATTCGCTGGTCGGGTTGTTTGCCGCGGGGCTGGCGCCTACGGGCGCGAAGGATCCGTTCGGCCTGCGCCGCGCCGCGATAGGGATCGTACAGCCGCTTATTGATCATGATCTTGATTTTGATTTAGCCGTTGCTGTGAAAAAATCAGCGAAGACACAGCCGATCCAGGTGGACGATGAAACACATAAACAAATTTTGGATTTCATCGCTGGTCGCTTGAGTGTGGTTCTGAAGGAAAGCGGTTACAAACACGATGTTGTAGAAGCGGTACTGGCTGAACAGTCCGCCAACCCGGCGGCGTCGGCTCGGGCGGTGAAGCAGCTTCAATCGTGGGTCAGACGCGAGGATTGGTCCGCGATCCTGCCTGCTTTCGCGCGTTGTGTCCGTATCACACGCGATCAGAAGAAAGCGTTCAAAGTCAACGAAAAGGTTTTTGTTGAAAAGGAAGAAAAAGACCTGTTCGCCTCGTTCCAAAAAACCGTCAACCGTAAACCATCAACCATTGATGAACTCCTCGAAATCATCATGAAACTCATCCCTTCCATCAACGTGTTCTTTGACAAGGTATTGGTAATGGCGGAGGATAAAAAATTGCAGGAGAATCGGCTCGGTTTATTGCAGCAAATCGCTTCATTATCGCAAGGCATTGCTGACCTGAGTAAACTCGAGGGCTTCTAAATTAAGGACAAATAAGTATTTCTCCAAATCGGATGTGGATGGGTATAATTCTGTCATCGTCATTGGGGAAGTATCGTAACCATATCGTGCATCGTTCTCTGCATCACAGCGAAACAGAAAGATAAGGAGTAGAAACCATGTCCAAGCCAGTTGTTCGTATCGTATTTTCTGCGATGGTCGTGCTTGCCCTGCTCGTGGGAATCTATTTCACGGTGCAGGCGGCATCCTCGAGAGTGAGTTTGAACGGTGAGAGAGCCTTCACCACAGCCGGTCTGATGCCCGATGTACAACACGTCCGTTCAAGCGGATCAGATAAATTCAAGACCCAGGTTGATCCGTATCAGGATGTTTATCAAGACCCGGGCAACGGCGGCTGCGAACGCGATAGCATTGACGACTGATCCTGTTGTAAAACACCGGGCGGACGACAAGTCCGCCCTTTTTCTTTTCCTGCTTTTGAGATACAACTTTTGATTTGCAACTGTCAGAAAATGGGAGGCAATGGCAATCAAGATACACCTGTGCGCAGTACTTTGTAATTTGCCAAATCCATGAATGGGTCTATAATTCGACGTGCCAAACAGGATAGCTGAATGCTGATTGCTGAAAGCTAATTGAATTATGTCCACCATTGATGAGATTAAATCCAGGATCGATATCGTTGACCTCGTTTCGGAAGCGGGAGTCAAGTTGCGCCACGCGGGGAAGAATTACACGGGTTTTTGCCCGTTCCACGATAACAAACATTCGCCCGCCTTCGTCGTCTGGCCCGAGACCGGAACGTGGCGTTGCTTTGGTCAGTGTAATGAGGGCGGCGATATTTTCAAATTCGTGATGAAGCGCGAAGGGCTGGACTTCAAAGAGGCGTTGCAAAAACTTGCGGCGCGCGCAGGCGTGGAGTTAAAAGAATACCAAAGAGAAACTCCCGAACAAAAAGAAGCATATGCGAATCTTCGCAAATTACTCGAAGATGCGATCATCTATTACCGCAGTCATCTTTTCAGCAACAAGGAAATCCTGAATTACCTGCGCGAGAAGCGCGGACTGAGCGATTCGACGATCGAAACGTTTGGCTTGGGCTATGCCCCGCAGGGATACGACAATCTGCTCAATCATTTCACGCAACGCGGCATCAAAGAAAGTGAACTGGTTGAGGTGGGTTTGCTCTCCGAGCGCGAGGACGGCAAACGCTTCGATAGATTTCGCAACCGCATCATGATTCCCATCCGCGATGAGCAGGGACGCATGGCGGGTTTCGGCGCGCGCATCGTGGACCCGAACGATGTGCCGAAGTTTTTGAATTCACCCGAAACCCCGGTCTTTTCAAAGGGACGCCTGCTCTACGGATTGGACCGCGCCCGCAAACCGATTCGCACTGCCGATCAGGCTGTCATCGTCGAAGGCTATCTGGATGTCATCGCCTTGCATCAGGCGGGATATGAAAACGTCGTCTCGCCGATGGGCACCGCGCTCACCGAAGACCAGATGCGGCTGTTGAAAAAATTCACGCGGCGTATCGTCCTTGCGCTCGACCCGGATACCGCGGGGCAGAAAGCCGTGTTGCGCGGACTCGACGCGGCGCGCTCCGCCATGGACAAAGAAGGCGAACTCGCTTTCGATGCGCGCGGCTTGTTGCGAAATGAATCCCGCCTGCAAGCCGACTTGCGTGTAGCGAAGATACCTGATGATCTCGACCCCGATGAAATTGTAGCGCGCGATAAAGAAGAATGGAAAAAACTGATCGAGGATGCAAAGCCCATTGTCACTCATGTGATGGAAACCCTCGCTGCCGGGCAGAACGTCAACGACCCGAAGGTGAAGAATCGGATTGCGGAGCAGGTGCTGCCTTTGATCGAAGACCTGCCGAACCCGCTGGAGCGCGACACGTATCGTCAGGCGTTGGCGCGACTGCTGAAGGTGGATGAACGCGCACTATTGGCGACGCAGGCTCAGAGCCCGCGGGTGAGGCGCCCGCGCGGTTCCGAGAAAAAACAACCCATCGAGAAATCCACCATCTCTGTGTCGGTCTCATCCAGCAAAGCGGTTGAAGAATATGTCATCGGTGTGCTGTTCCGAAAGCCGGACCTGTTGTATCGGTTGGATCGGTCCTTGCAGGAGTTTGGCTTGATCGCGTTGAGCGCTGAGGATTTCGAGTATACCGACAACCAGATGCTGTTTCGGTTGATCCGCGAATCAGTGGAACAGGACAAGACCGAACACCACGATTTCGTGGTGGACGCGTTGCCCGAATCGCTTCAAGCGCGCTCGCAGGAGCTGGTGAAAGAGGCGGAGAAACTCGACCGCATCGAGGAGAAACTGATCGAAGAACTTTTGCGCGGCGTCATCAAACTGCGGCGGGTGGCGGCAGGCGAAAACATCAACCAGTTGCGGTTTTTGCAGGAGGAAGCGCACCAAAGCGGCGACTTGCGCGCGTCTTCCTATCAGGATCTGGTGTTACAACATACGCGGCTATTAAGGGATCTGGATCAGGCGCATCGAAAAATGACGATGAGGCGTTTGGAGTAACCAACGCATTCGTAACAATCGAGGTGGGAAGGCGTCTGGTAAACAATGGGAAAACAGATTGGCATGAAACGCAATCACCACAAAACCGAAGGTCGTGTACCTCACAAGCCCAACGATGAGGCGTTTTCCGATTCGTCCCTGCCGATGGATGTGAATGCCATGCTGAATCTGGATCTCCCTGAACTGTTGCGCGACGATGCGCCCGACCCGGATGCCAGCGTGCTTTCACAGCAGGAGGAATTGACAGACGATGAGCCGCTAAACCTGAAAGACCCCGCGCTTGCCGCCGAACTTGCCGATGACCCTGTCCCCTTATACCTGCGGGAGATCAGTCAGGTCAAATTACTGGATGCCGGCAGTGAATTCCACCTTGCGACCATGATCGAGGCGAGCCGCCTGATTGTGTCGCTGGGACGGCATCCGCTTCGCAAAGGCATGACGCCGGAATGCGCCATCTATCACTTGCTGATCGCCGATATGTTCACTTCCTGGAATCGCCTGCTCGAAGACATTGGGCGGCTCGACCGCGAAGCGCCGAACCTCATATACGTTCTTAACGAAGCCAAGGCACTGAGCGCTTCCTATGAATCGAGGGAGCCTTCATACCTGAGAAGTTATTTGGATAACGGCTTGTGGGGAACCGATGAACTTTGGAATTCCATCGCGCGCAAAGCCTATACGGTCTTCCTCAGCCTCTATCTGCTTCCCTCTGCGTATGCAGACTGGCTCCTGAATCATCTGACCCGCCATCACCGCCTTCCCAATCAGCGGACGTTGTTCCAGCATCTGCCCTCGGATGAAATCCTCCGGAACGAAATGAACGCTGCCCAGGTCCGCGCGAAAGAGGCGAGCCAGTTCCTCATCCGCGCCAACTTGCGGCTTGTGGTCAGCGTTGCCAAACGCTATTTGAATCGCGGCATCTCGTTTTCCGACCTGATCCAGGAGGGGAATATGGGATTGCTCCGCGCGGTCAACAAATTCGACCCGCGTCGCGGCTTCAAGTTCAGCACGTACGCGACGTGGTGGATTCGACAATCCATCAACCGTTCCATTGCCGAGCAGGCGCGCACGATTCGGATTCCCGTGCATCTGTTCGAGTCCATCAGCCGCGTGCTGCGGGTGCAGAGGACTCTCACGCAACAATTGGGGCGCAATCCCACCACCGAAGAGGTCGCCATCGAAGTGGGCTATTTGCCTGCCGCTGATGTGGATGCGATCCTGCGCGCACATTCAGAGGAACAGCCGCTGGAAGCTGGATTACAACAAAGGCTGGATTCTGCCATGCAAAAAGTGCACCGCGTTCTTCGTTCCGCTGAGGAGCCGGTCTCGATCGACGGACCGGTGGGGGATGAGGATTCCAGTTCGCTGGGCGATTTCATCGAAGATGAAGATGCCCCCTCGCCGTTGGATTCCGCCACGCGCGAGATGCTCCGCACACAGGTGCGCAACGCCCTCAATTTACTCTCCGACCGTGAGCGCGAAGTGCTGGAATTGCGATTTGGCTTGAAAGATGGGAAGGACCATACGCTCGAAGAAGTGAGCAACTACTTCGACGTCACACGCGAACGCATCCGCCAGATCGAGGCGAAGGCGCTGAGGAAATTGCGGCATCCGTCTAGGAGTAGACAGTTGCGGGATTATTTGGGGTGAAAGTTCCCGTAGGGACACGATATATCGTGTCCCTACTTTTTTTTCACCTCCAACCTTGTGAAAAGTGGCACTTTCAAAACTCTTATGTTATACTGTCCCGAACCTTACAAATACCGTCCATTACGGGCGTTTTGAGGAGCCGGAATGCTCGAATATGTAGCCATAGGATTGATGATCGCTTTGGCGACCCTCGTCGCCTTGATCGCGATTGGCATGGGGAATTTATTCGGACCGAAAAAGCCGTCTGCAACCAAATCCATGCCATATGAGTCGGGCATTACCCCTTTCGGCGAAGCGACCCGCCGACTCCCCGTCCGTTTTTATTTGATCGCGGTCTTGTTCATCCTGTTCGATATCGAAGTCATTTTTTTCCTGCCGTGGGCGGTCGTATTCCGTCAACTCGGTCTGTTCGGCTTGATCGAAATGGTCATTTTCATTGTGATTCTTCTGGTGGGCTATGTGTACGCGTGGAAGAAAGGAGCCCTTGAATGGGAGTAGAGCAAAAACTCGGTGACATGGGGATCGTCACTACGAAACTCGAAGAACTTGTTAATTGGTCGCGCACGAACGCGATGTGGCCCATGTTGTTCGGCCTGGCTTGTTGCGCCATCGAGATGATGGCGGCGCAGGCTTCGCACTACGATATGAGCCGCTTCGGCATGGAATTGATGCGCGCCAGCCCGCGCCAATCGGATTTGATGATCGTTGCCGGACGCGTCTCGCGCAAGATGGCGCCTGTGGTGCGCCG
>DAOTZF010000432.1:0-2464 GCA_034434415.1 Anaerolineales bacterium
CGCCGAGCTGCTCCGCGACGATCTGCGCGAAGCTGGTAAAGTGCCCCTGTCCCTGCGTGCCCACGCCAGTGACAACCGAGACGCGTCCGCTGCCCATCACCTGTACCTTCGCGCCTTCGTACGGACCAATGCCCGTGCCTTCCACATACGCGACAACGCCAATACCCACATGTTTGCCTGCGGCGCGCAACTTTGGTTGAATTTCACTGACGAACTTATGATAATCAATTCGTTCGAGCGCTTCATCCAGCAATGGTTCGTAGTTGCCGCTGTCGTACACAATCGGCGCAAAGTCCTGGTAGATGATTTCGTTGTCGTACGGGAACTTATCGGACGGAATGAAGTTACGCCGCCGGATTTCGGCACGGTCGATCTTGAGCTCTTTTGCGGCAATATCCAGCAGGCGTTCGATGACGAACACGCCATGTTGACGTCCCGCGCCGCGATACGGCGTGACTATAGTTTTATTCGTAAAGACCGCCGTGAACTCGGTGTAATAATTTTCGATGTCGTACAACCCGAGCGCGTTGGCTTGCGAGTTGAGGGGCACGGTCAGGCCATACGGAGCATACGCGCCTGTGTCGTGCAGAAAGACATCGTGCACGCCGAGAATGCGACCCTCCTTATCAAACGCAGCCTCTGCGTTGTGAATTTGTCCGCGCTCATGCGTGGTGGCGACGAAATTTTCAGAGCGGTCCTCGATCCATTTGACGGGTCGGTTCAGTTGCATCGCCACCCACGGGACGAGCACTTCCTCCTGATAGAACATCATAATCTTGGGCCCGAATCCGCCCCCGATGAACGGCGCGATCACGCGGACGTTCCGCTCGGACAGTCCCAGCATACTCGCCAGTCCATTGCGAATCACAACGGGGGCCTGGGTGGTATCCCAGACAGTTAATCTCCCTGCGCGCCGATCCCACTCCGCGACGATGCCGCGATTCTCGATGGCAGCCGCGCATCCATGCTCATAACTGAATCGACGCTTAATGATTAGTGCAGCGTCCTTCTTCGCCGATTCGTAATTACCCTTTGTCTGCACGACATGTGCGGCAACATTCGAACCAATTTCATCGTGGATGATTGAGCTATCTGCACTCAAAGCCTTTTCCAGGTCAACCACGGCTTCCAGTGGTTCGTAATCTACTTGAATGTCAGACAACGCGTCTTCAGCAACGTAACGACTCTCCGCCAAAACCATCACAACCGGCTCCCCCGCAAACTTGACCTTATTTTTGGCCAGCGGAACCTGTGTCTTCTCGTTAAATACGATATCCCTGACGGGCGGCGGCGAAACCAGCAGCGGACCCGGCTTCCAGTAATCACCCAAGTCATTTGCAGTGTATATGGCAACCACACCCTCGCGCTGCAAGGCTTGCGAAACATCAATGCTCTTGATCCGCGCGTGTGCATATGGACTCCGCAAGAACGCCGCGTGGAGCATATTGGGCAGATCCACATCGTCCACAAATAATCCCTGTCCCGTAAGCAGACGCGGGTCTTCGTTGCGTTTGATCCGTTCGCCAAAGTATCGAGTTGCCATCAAACCTCCAATTACCAATTACTGCTTACCAATTACAGTGTAGGTTACCAATGAAGTTCTTCGTAATTAGTAATTGGTAATTATGCCCACGCCACCGCTCTACAAAATGCCGCCTCACCGCCTTTGAACTTCCACGGGAAGACGCCAAGGGTGATGCGTTTGTTGTGCAATTCCTTCAACCCAATGTCGCCGCCGAGGTTTTCCACGTGAATACAATCGTGTGGGAATAAGGCGTTGTGAGTCAGTTGGTATGCCGAATCTGGGAAGAGCTCATCCATCTTATCCGCGCCGAAATTTGCTTCCGTTTTCGCGCGGACTTTCTGCCAGTGTTCCAATCCGCCTTTGCCCAGGAAACGACCAATTGGTAAATTCATTGGGTGGTCAGTAGAGATCATGTCCACTCCCCAGATATGGATTTTCTTCGACAACAACCAATCACAAATGCTATAGTGCGGACCCGGATGGCGTTGAATGTATCTTTCTTCGTCAGCTTCCTCGCTAAAGAACGAGTATCTGTGCCAACCTGTATGAATAAATAATATATCACCTTCTTGAACATCCGCGCGTTTCTCAATATCTTCGGGGGTAAAAAGACCAAGGTCATCCAACATGTCGCTCAGGTCAACAATCACCCCAGGGCCATAACACCACTCGATAGGAATTTGATCGATTGTCTTACCTTTCGTCACAAAATGCCGCGGGGCATCGAGGTGTGTGCCCATGTGATTGGATGTTTGAATGTACTGGGCATTGACTCCCTGTTCCGATTTGCGCTTGATATATTTCACTTCAAACGGTGGATAAAACGGCCAGAACGAACAGTCCTGGTTGAGGTCTTGAGATAGGTCGTAGATTTTCATGAGGGACTCCTTAGGTGAAATAAGTGATTAGAGAATTAGAGACACTTGCACTTGCGTACGG
>DAOTZF010000433.1:0-4502 GCA_034434415.1 Anaerolineales bacterium
GGGCGCAAAGTGCGCCAGGAAATCTTTAAAATCTTTGTGTTCTTCACATACTTGGTGGTTAAAAAATGGACGACCCGTTCGGGTCGTCCATTTTTGTTTTACGCCTCGTAATCGGCGGCGTCTTCTTCCACGGTCATCACAGGCTCTTCGCTGGGTTTGCGGTCGAGCATTTGCATGGCAAGCGCAACCACCTTGGTGAAGTACTTGGTTTCGCCTTTGTCTTCGTACTTGTCAGTCTTCAACCGACCTTCCACGTAGACCAGGCTACCCTTCTTCAGGTATTGCTGGCAGACCTCGCCCAGCCGACCCCACGCTTCGATGTTGACCCATTCTGTGTATTCCTTGCTTTCGCCTGCCGTCTTCCAACGATTGGTCACGGCGATGCTGAAATGAGCCACTTTCTTCCCGCTCGGGGTGAACTTGCTTTCGGGATCCTTCCCCAGATAGCCAATCAGTTGAACTCGGTTCAGTGCTGGCATGATTCCCTCGCTTTCATTGTTTCAGGGCTTTTAGATGCTTGTGTACGTGTCATTTTAGTCTCCTTTTTATCTAAAAGTATTTGGTTGTGTACCCAGCCGCGCGGCTGAGCCTTGAAAAAACAGGGTTATACTTTGTTTACCCTGCGTTTTCCTATCCTTGTTCCGCCTTCTTGAGAACGAGCATGCCCGTCTTCATCTCAGCGACGGTGTAACCAGCGGGAACGGCATCGAGCGCTTCGCCTTCCCTCAATTCCTTCGAGAAGTAGAAGAGGGTGCGTTCCTTGCCTGTGGAAGTCATGGACTTCTTGGAGTGCAGGAAGTAAGTGTTGCCTTTTGAGTTGGTATACGAGAAAGCCATTTGAGTCTCCTTTGACTGATTTGTAGGCTAAGTTTAGCACAGATTTTCTACTCCTGTCAACAACGGAAGTTACGGATATGCGAAGCGCTTCGACAGTGGATGAACTGCGGAAAACCCGCCTCTCCTTCGACGGGACGGTTGGATTCGTCCCTACGATGGGATACCTCCATGAAGGGCATCTCGCCCTCATCCGCCGCGCAAGGGACGAGTGCGACCACGTGGTGGTTTCCATCTTCGTCAACCCGACACAATTTGGACCGAAGGAAGACCTATCCAAATATCCGCGCGACCTTGAACGAGATTTCCGCCTGATCGAGCCGTTCACCGACATGGTTTGGACGCCCACTCCTGAGATCATGTACCCTACGGGGTACCAGACGTGGGTGGAGGTCGAAGCGATGACCAAGCCACTGGAGGGAGCGATGAGGCCGGGGCACTTCCGAGGTGTGACAACCGTCGTTGCCAAGTTGTTCAACGCCGTCCAGCCGCACAAGGCATATTTCGGTCAAAAAGACGCCCAGCAGGTTGCCGTTATTCGTCAGATGGTGCGGGATCTGAACTTTCCCATCGAGATCGTGGTCTGCCCGACGACGCGTGAGCCGGACGGGCTGGCAATGTCCAGCAGGAACGTTTATTTGGATGCAGAGCAGAGAAAAGCTGCGACCGTGCTTTTCCGTTCGCTGAGCGCGGCGAAGGAGTTAGTCGAGCAGGGTGAACGAAATGCTGAAGCGTTGAGGGAAAAGATGAAAGAGGTGCTGGCGGGCGAGCCGCTTGCCGAAATGCAATACGTTTCGTGCGCCGATTATGACACGCTCGAGGAGTTGACCGAGATCAATCGAAAAGCCCTGCTTTCGATGGCAGTGTTCATTGGCAAAACAAGATTGATCGATAATATTGTGATCGGGTGATATTTGATGGAGGGCGACCGACATGGTCGCCCTTTTTATTTCTCAGCGTACTTTTTGAGCGCGGCGACAAAGTTCTTGAAGTTCTCGGTCAGGTCGGGGATGTTCTTGCCGAACACAGGCAGGAGCAATCCGCTGAAGATTTCCTCAGTGTGGAAGGTCGTCGTGCCATCCCTGTTTGCTGTCAGGCTGTGAGTCCGCTCGGATTTGAATAATCCCAACGGCATTCCACCCGTGAGCACCATTTTTCGATTCGGCTCAAACGAAGTGACCTTCACCGGGAAAGCTTGTGCGCTCAGTTTGGTAAAGAACTTGACAGTTTCACCCCATGCCAGTTTGCCTTCAATGTGATCCATGCTCAGATCCCAGGCAGGGTAACCGTTCGCGTCAGCCAATATCTTCCAGACCTTTTCTGCCGGCGCATTGATCGTATCGGAGGCGTGGTACTTTTTCATGAGAATTTCCTTTATTTGTTCTTGAGTGTTTGTTTAACGTAGTCTGACAGCGCTGTTTTGTTGTAATTGGGCGATGTGATGCGCATAGTGCGGGCTGTTTTACCGTCGCCTTCAAGTAAGTCGTATTTATCCTTCAAGGATGCACCTTCGAAGAAGATCAGTGATACTTTGCCTTTTCCCACCACCGTTTGGATATGATTCTTCGTTGTTCCGTACACGAGGCAATTTTTCCACTTGATGCTCTCGTTGAAAGACGGTCCCGCGGCGAGCACTGTGGCGCGGATGTCAATGAAGAGCGGGGCGATGTCTTCTTTCAACGCTTCGATGTACTCGTTGACGATGTCGTTTTTCGATTTTTTGAATTTCATCGGTTCTCCTTCCGCCCGTATTCTATATCAACGGCTGAGATTCTCATTGTACGAAGCGGACATTAAATTATCTTGCAGGATCGAGTTGGTTTCAAAATATTCCACAGGCGATACCCCTGTCATCTTTTTGAACAGGCGGTTCAAATGCGGCTGGTCGTAGAACACCTGCGGGTTGACATGCTGGATGATGCGCGGACTCCTCGTTGCGAAATCGCAAGTCTGCTCGAGGAAAGCCTGCATGTTGCGGATGTTCAAAAGTTCCTTGCGGCTCAACCCGAATGTGGATGCGTACATCCGCCGCTTGTGGCGCGGGGAATAATGAACCAGCCAATTCGCCTCCTGTAGGCCTGATAAAAGCATGGGACGGGGAAATTTTTGATTCCGCTTCATTTTGACGGTTGCCGATACTTGCCGGGCGAAATCTTCAAGGCTTTTCACATCACCCTTCACCCAGGATTGATTCAACAGTGTGTTTGCCTTTGCGCCTTCCCAAAACGATTCAGCAAACGCCAGTGACAGCCGCGCGCCGAACACCACCAGCGGCGGGGAAAACTGAAACTGCAACGGTCGGTGATGAATGGTTTTCAGGGTTTGTTGGCGAAGTGCGGTCTTTTTGCCAGTCGCCGGGTCGATCCAAAGAACACGTCCCGCTTTGATATAGAAATAGTCGAAAAATAGTTCCGGGATGAAATGCTCGTGAACGGGAATGCGCGAATTCGATTCGATCGCGAACCTCCAAAAGAATTCGATGCCGAGCGATTGGTCCCCGCGTTTCTTTTGAAACGAAACCTTCATGTCATTTGCTGTGCCAGCGCAAGGGCGCCCAACATTCCCGAACGCGTCCCCAACGCGGGCGGAACGATGTACTCGTCGATCTTTTTCCCAACTGCCGACGATTGAACATAGTCGTTCAATATCTCTTTTACTTTCCGGCGAATCATCGGGAAAAGAAAAACCTGAGTTGAAACTCCGCCGCCGATGATGAGGCGTTGCGGTGAAAGAGTCACAATGAAATTTGCAAGCGCCAACGCGATGTAATGTGCCTCCAGATCCCAGGCAGGATGGTCTTGCGGAAGAGTCTCCGCTTTTTGCCCCCAGCGCGCTTCCAGAGCGGGACCTGACGCCAGCCCTTCGAAACAATCCTTGTGAAACGGGCAGATTCCATCGAACGGGTCGCGCGCCTTGTCATGCGGCAGATGGATGTGTCCCATTTCGGGGTGGAGCAATCCGTGCAGGAGGTTGCCATTGACCATCGCGCCGCCGCCGATGCCTGTTCCGACAGTGAGGTAGATGAACGTGTCGAGTCCCTGCGCCGCGCCCCACGTCCATTCGCCGAGCGCCGCGCCGTTGACGTCGGTATCGAACGCGATGGGAATATCCAACGCCGACTTCAACATGCCGACAACGTTCGCGTTCGACCAATGCGGCTTCGGTGTTGGGAGGATACAGCCAAAGGTGGGCGAGGCAGGTTGAGGGTCGAGCGGACCGAAGCAGGCAAATCCTAATGAGGAGAGTTTGCCAAAATCCGCTTCGGCTTGTTTGAAAAAAGCGATGGATTTATCCAGTGTTTCTTGAGGTGTTGTGGTGGGGAATCGTTCTTCGCGTTTTATATCATCGGGCGAAGTGCCAACGGCGCAGATGAATTTTGTTCCGCCGCCCTCGATGCCGCCGAATAGTTTTACGGTCCCCATTTGAGTTGTTGACCGAACGGCGCGAGCGTGACTTTATTTTGGGTCGCGTCGGTGTAAAAAAGTTCAAGGGTGCCGCCGAAATAGATCTGATCGGAAGGCGCCATCGCAGCGACGACAAAACTCGCATCGGGCGACCAGAGCGCTTCGTTCATCAATTGGAACGATTCGGGTCGAAGCACGGTTCGATTGGTCACGCCATCAGGCGCGGCGCGTACGAGTTGTAGAGGAGTCCGCGCGTTGAATTCG
>DAOTZF010000434.1:0-2316 GCA_034434415.1 Anaerolineales bacterium
AGCCAGCGGTTCGACCAGCCCCACAGCGTGGCGTCTTGTACGATGCGCTTCACTTCCTCGCGCGTGATCTTGGCTTCATGGCTGAAAACATCCGAGTTGCGGCGGCTGATCGCCAGCGTGCGGATGGCGAACATCAACGGAAAAATACAAGCGAGTCGGATGCGATGCTGCCATGGCGGAAGGGACTTGACACACGTCAGCGCCGCGTGCAGGTGACGCTCGGCTTTGTCGGTGAGCATATCCAGCACTTTGATGGCTTCGGCGCGGTTCTCCGGCAGAAACAATTCGTGTGCCGATAAATTCACCGCCTCGAGGAATTTCTTCGGGATGTACACCCAGCCGCGTTCGTAATCCTTCCGCAAGCCGCGAATCACGTTGACGGTCTGCAGAGCCAGCCCGAATTCGCGCGCGAGCGGGAGCAGTTCCTTGATGCGGATGCGGATGAACAGCGAATACCAGGCGAATAAATGCGTGAGCAAATATCCCACGCGGCCCGCCACCTCGAACATGTAATCGTCCATGTCCGCTTCATCGTTGACTTGCGGTCCGCGCGCCACCCAGCGCGCCATGCCGTGCGTGCTGTGAATCACGTGATGTGTGATGATCTCGCGTACTTCCGGTGGGAGCGACGCCAGCCGCGCAAGAATATCCTCGGCGTGTTGCGCCACGACTGCATCCGGGTTCACCGTATCTTCATTTTGAATCTGGCTGGTCAGGTCTTCGGTGTTTGCATGACCTCTCAAAATCTCAGCCCACAAATTCAGCAAAACGATCTTCTTTTCTGCGGGCATATCCTCGTTGTCCTCCAGATAATCGGACACGCGCAACAGCAGATATGCCACTGTCCCGGCATCGCACAACACGCCGGGCAGTTGCTCGATGCCGATGGCAAACGTTCGGCTTGCCAGCCTGAGTAAATCTCGTAATGTCAACATGATCGCCTCAATAATTCAAAAGATAAAACCCTTGCGCTCTAAACATGATGCGGCTAGAGGACTTAAGACGGAGAAACCACAGCCAGTGAAACAGCCTCTGCATCCTTCAACGCTCGACGCAGATCCGTGCTCTTCAGGATGATCGCCGTGTTGCGGACTCCGGAACCTATGGAGACTTCGTCCTCGATCATTACACTCGCATCGACCATCACTTTGACTTGATTCTTCAACCCGAACGGACTCACCGTCCCGACCCGGTAGCCGGTCACTTCGAGCACTTCCTCCTCGGTTGCCATGCGTATCCGTGAGCGTTTGACCAGTGTGCGCAGTTTTTTCCAATCCACCTGCGCTGGTCCCGCCATCAACACGAGCACATATTCCTCAGGGCGGATCTGGAACAGGATGCTCCGCACCACCTGCGCCGGGCGTTGTCCGCGTTCGCGCGCGGCTTGCTCGAAACTTTCCACCGTCCCTTCATGGATAAAAAGGCGATGGGGGATCCCGAGTTCATCGAGCGCAACGCTGGCACGCGGCTTTGAATCCATAAACGCCAATTCTCACCTCCATTAGTGGTTTGGTCAAGTGCAAAAGCTTGTGTAAGGTAAAATTCTGCGGCATCTCTCCGTCAAGGATACGTTTCCAAATCTCTACTTTCTAGACATGCGCTTGCGATTCCAACTCCTCGTTTTCATGCTCCTGCGGGCGATCTTCAATACCATGCACCGCATGGTATACCCTTTCCTCGCGGTCTTTGCGCGCGGGCTTGGCGTAGACCTGACCACGTTCTCTTTTGTCATCACAGCGCGTTCATTGGTCGGTGCGCTCAGCCCGGTCTTTGCACCCATTGCAGACCAGCGCGGGCGGAAATTCGGAATGTTGGCAGGTACTGTGTCATTTGCGCTTGGCATGGGGCTCGTTGTGTTCCTGCCGAATTTGTACACGCTCAGCGCGGCGATGCTGCTTGCGATCCTCGGCAAATATCTTTTCGACCCTGCCATGCAAGCCTACTTCGGAGACCGAATTCCGTACGCGCAACGCGGCACCGCGCTTGCCGTCACTGAAGTGGCGTGGTCTCTTTCGTTCATCGCAGGGATTCCCCTCATGGGCTGGCTGATCAACCGCTATGGATGGACGGCTCCCTTCCCCATTCTGGCTGTGCTCGGCGTGGGAATGATTCTCGTCATTTGGAGGATGATCCCGCACGAAGACACGCATCACGTGCGGACCTCCGACTCGCGCGGCAACTTCCACGCGGTGCTCACGAACATCCCCGCTCTCGCAGGTATCTCCATTGCCTTGTGGGCGAGCGCGAGCAATGAATTGGTCAATTTGATTTTCGGCGTGTGGCTCGAAGATTCATTTGGGTTAAGAATCGCTGCGC
>DAOTZF010000435.1:0-7519 GCA_034434415.1 Anaerolineales bacterium
GTCGGGGTCATTACCGGCGAGTTGATTCCAGACGATGGCATTGCCGGGTCCGCCGTTGTAGGCGGCGAGCGCCGGGTATAGATTTCCGCCGAGTTGATCCCGGTTCTTGTCCATGTAATATGCGCCGTATCTCACGCTGACGATGGGACGATATAAGTCCTCTTCATCGTAACCGGGGGGCCAGCCAAGTTCGCCGGCGATCTGCGCGCCGGTGGGAGCGATGATCTGCATCAGTCCATGCGCGCCTGCCGTGGAGCGGACGAATCCTTCGAACAAACTTTCCTGCCGGATGACGCTGAAAATGAAGAGCGGGTCAAGCCCGAAATTTTGCGCCTGCTCGATGACGAGGTCGTGATAATACAACCCATAACGGACGTGGTTGAAATACGGCGGCGCGGTCAGCGAAGCGGATTGACCCTCCAGCCCTGCGAGGGTGAGCACCTGGCGCGCTGCGAAGATGGCAGAACGATACAAACCAATATCGAGCAAATGGTTCGCAAGACGGAAACTTTCCACGGGGCTATTGCTCACCGATTCGCGCAGCGATTCGAATTCGAGCCGCGCTTCGTCGAGCATACCCAACTCCCACAGTTCGGTCCCACGCACAAAACGCGGATCTTGTGCAAGCGTGCCGGGACTTGCAAAATCGGTGTCTGATGAAAGGTTGAAGGTGAGGCGCATCCATGCTTCTGCATCCCTTCTTTCTTGCGCGAGGTCGATGTCGAGGTTTGTTGTGGGCGGCGACTGGAAGGGACTGTTGCCCAACAGCATATCGCGGGAGCGAATGCTGTAATAGTTCGTTGAATCGATCGCCTGTCCCTGTTGCCAGGATTCCTGTGCGCCGATGTTGTCCCCGAGCACAGCCTGTGTCTTCCCGATCCAAAAATAGGCGCGGGCGCGGTCTTCAGGATTGATAGCGAGGAGCAAACCCCGTTGGAATGTGGTCAATGCGCCTTGATAATCGTTCAGCCGATAGCGCGAGATGCCTGCCAGAAATAAAGCCAATGGAACCTGGTCGCTCCCGGGATATTCGTTCGCCACGCGTTCCCATAACTGCGCGGCTTCCTCCAGCCGGTTGTCGCGTTCGGTGATGCGCGCCGCAACGAATAAAAACTCCGGAGCAGATGCGGAAGTGGATACTGCCGCGACGAAATCAATCAATGTTTTTGCGCCTGCCTGATAATCTCCTTGAACCGCCCATTCGAGGGTTGATTTTGCCTCCCAAGCCTCTGCCCAGCGCGGGTGTTCGGAAAATGTCTTGATGAAGTTATCCAACGCCGCGATGGCTTCATCTGTGCGCTGTAATTCGCGTAGCGTAAGCGCGCGGTAGTATTCCGCTGTTCCATCACTTGCTTGAGCAGAGGCGATGTAACGATCAAAGGCGGCAAGCGCCACATCGTATTGCGCGGCGAAGTAATCCACGAGTCCGCGGTCAAGTTCGTCCACAGGGACATTTGCATCCACGAGCTCAACGAGCGCGAGATACGAAAAATACGAAAGCGGATAATTTTCCACGGCGTGAAGGTACCGCGTATGCGCCTCGTCTGTTTGACCGAGTTCCTTGTGCGCGTTGCCCGCGAGGTAATCCATTTGTGCGCGGACGTAATCATCCGTACTTGTTGCAAAGATCTGGTCGTAAGCGGTTAATGCTCCCGCGTAGTCACCAAAGTCCGCGCGGGCTTGGGCGATCTTGATCTGGAGGGTCAAGCCGTCATCAAGGCGTGAAGCGTTCAGCGCGGCGGTGTAGGCGTTGATCGCGCCCGTGTAATCCTTAGCCTGACTCAACGCGTCACCGCGATAATCCTGCACGTAGGCATCCAATACGCCGGGGATGCGAGACGAGTAGGTGTTATACGCTTCTGCCGCCTGTTGATACTGATTCAGGTTCGTGTGAGCCTGCCCCATCAGGAAGTAGGCGCGCGCGGCGTACGTCGAATCGGGATACTCGCTGACGAGCACATTCAGGTTGTCGAGCGCGAGTTGATCACGCCCATCGGCGAGTTCGGTGCGGCTCAATCCCCATAATGCCGCGGCTTTCAGCGACTTATCGTTTGAATCGTTGAATGCCGCAAGATATTGTTCGCGTGCTGTATCGAAATCCCCGAAAAACAACGCCTCATCGCCGGAATCGATCCGCAGGACGGGCACCGGCGTGGGGAACGGAGTCGGTGTTTCGGACGGGCTGGGTGTGAGCGTGGGTCCGCCGGGTGTGATCGTTGGAGTTTGAGTTACGTTGGAATTCTGGGAGGGGAACATCTGGCAGGCGAGTGTCATTAAAAGAACGCAAAGCCAGATGAATTTATTTTTTCGTTGCATTGAAAACTTTATACTGGATGAAAACTCTCGCGTCAATGGAATTATTTAGTTTATTCTTAGGATAGTATTTCCACGTTCATTCCCAGGGACAACCTGCCTTCGCTGAGGGGAATAACGTTCTGCCCAAAGATCGCGCCGAGCGCCTGCTTTCGATATTTGCCCAGGGTCTTAAGCGGTTCCTTGTTTTGTGCGAGCGTATCCTTGTCGATCGTTGTGACTTCACACCTCGCGCACGGTTTGACGATGGCTAACTTAACGTCCCCGATACGGATTTGGTTCCACGTGTCTTCTGCGAACGCATCACAGCCTTTGACGATGATATTCGGGCGGAAGCGATTCATCGGGACCGGCGTTTCGAGCCGCGAGTTCAGATCCGCGAGCGATTCTTCGGATGTCAACAGGATCGGGTAACCGTCTGCGAAGCCGGTGTGATCATCTTCGTTCACTGCGTATTTTTCCTCGACGGTTCGTTTGTACCCGTCCGCAATGTGGACGAGCCTCACAGATAGCCCAAGCCATTCGGAAAACCATTCCACGGCTTCTTCACCCTGGTCGATGGCTTGGATTCCCTTGCTCTTCCAAATATTTACGGGCCACGAATGACCGCTCGTGCGGATGGCCACCTGAATCGAATCGTGCCCCGGAGCGGAGAGGGTGAGGATTCCGTTGTTCACTGTTGGTGTGACTAGCGCCAGTTTGGGGAATTGACGTTGTGTGAGGAACTCGCCTTCAGGGGTCACGACCATCATGCGCCGGTCGA
This sequence comes from Anaerolineales bacterium, assembly GCA_034434415.1. Taxonomy (GTDB): domain Bacteria; phylum Chloroflexota; class Anaerolineae; order Anaerolineales; family Villigracilaceae; genus Defluviilinea. The sequence continues at coordinate 3,077 of DAOTZF010000435.1, forward strand.
GTTCGAGTCCCATGCGTCCCACTTCCCACGATTCGACTTCGAATCCACGGCAGGCTTTGATGGGGTAGTAGATCAAGGATGAAAGTGTGATCATATTAAGGAATCGTAGACGCACTTTGAAATTTGCGCCATACACTCGTGAGCTTCTTCCTCTTTATCTTCCGGGAAGCCGCGTGTCATGATCGAAATGGCATAGGGCTGGCGATTTTCGATAAAAATGATGCCGGTGTCGTGATAATACTCGCCCGTCCAGCCGGTTTTATGCGCGACTTTTACGGACTTGGGCAGCAAGGCTGGAATGCTCTCGTTGAATTCCTGACCGAGAAGAATCTGTATCATCTCGTCTGACGCCTGTTTGGAAACGACCCTTCTCTCGGCAATGGCTTGCATGGTTTGTGTGAGTCCACGCGCCGTAGCACTGTTGTTCATACCGAGGCGGAATGCTGCGTTGTCCTCCACACCGCGCCTAACTGTGATTCCCTGAATGTCCAGCGATTGAATAAACGAGTTGACATTCTCCGCGCCGACTTTCTCAAGCAAAATGTTTGTCGCGAGATTACTGCTCCGCACGATCATCAGCCGCGTCAATTCGCGAATCGAGACGACTTGACCGACCTTTTCGTAAAGCGATGTTTCCGAGTCGTCTTTTACATCCAGTGAAAACGAACTTCCGTCCGCAATGCTGGCGAACGAGTTGTGGACAGGTATCTGTTGATCCAATGAGATCATACCCTGGTCAGCTTGATGGAAGACCTCCATCATCACATGGACCTTGATCGTACTGGCGGGGTGCAGGGGCTCGTCCGCGTGGATATCCATCTCGCGTCCCGTTTCCAGATCGTAGACGGATAGCGCGATGGTTTTATCTTCGAATTGTGCGATGAAGGATTCAAGGGGAAACATAAGCCGCAATTGTACTTCATTGCGTGTTGGGCAATGCCGATCCCCCATGTCGACCATATTTTAAGGTAGGGGCGCAGCGAGGCAATTCGCGCCTTTGACGATAATCCGAATCGCTGCGCCCCTACTTATACAATTATCCGCCTTCGTACTTGAAGGATACCTTCAACTTGGCGCGGTACGCGGTGACCTTGTTGTCGTCAATGACCATGTCCAACTGAACGACTTCTGCGACGCGCAGATCACGCAGGGACTTCGCCGCGCGCTCCACTGCCACGCTCGCGGCTTTCTCCCACGATTCCGTGCTCGTGCCGACCAACTCGATGATCTTGTAAACGCTGTCTGACATGATTCTCTCCTGTATTTTGGGGATGTTTGCTTCGAACACTATACAACATTTTTTCTGACTATGCAATAAGTTTCAATCTCACATCCAGTGCCACAGAGCCTTTGGGCAACACGCGGAGCGGGTTGATCTCGATCTCTTGGACTTCTTCGTGTTCCATCGCCAGTTGGGAGAGTTTGATCAGAGCATCCACCACCGCTTGCTCGTCAACGGGCGGGATGCTGCGGAAGCCTTTGAGTTTTCTTCCAGCCCACGTTTTGCGGATCATTTCCCGCGCCTCAGCTTGATTCAGCGGTGCTAAAGCAAATACTACATCCTTGAGTCCTTCGACCTCGATGCCGCCTGAGCCAAACATCATCAGCGGACCAAACAATGGATCTCGAACTGCGCCTAGGATGACATCCTGTCCGTCGGGGATCTGGTGTTGGAGATGAACACCATGGATTTCTGCATGAGGGGCAAGGTCCTTTGCACGCTCCAACAACAACGCGTAGCCGCTCGCGACCTCGGTCGCTGAACTCAGGTTGAGAAGCACGCCGCCGATATCTGATTTGTGGAGGATATCGGGTGAGGCGATCTTCATTACTAACGGAAACCCGAGTTCATTCGAGATGTGGATGGCTTCTTCTTCGTCTCGCGCAAGTTTCAAGGGATTGACTTGAATTCCATAAGCGGCGATCAATTCATCGGGTGACAAGCCAATCGCAGAAGCACGAAGGCGCGAAATTTTAATATCTTGAGTTACTTGTTCCGAGGCTGCAAAACTTGATCGTTGAATCAGCGCGCCAAGCGCGGACGCCGCTCGTTCGGGAAAGGGATACGCCGGTATTTGCGCGTGTTGAAATGCCCTGCCTGCTTCTTCCACCAGCGTGGAACCCATCAGGGCGATCACTACGGGTTTGTCAAAGCGACCGATGACTTCAATGAGTTTTTCCGCCACATCCACCGTTTTGAACATCGGAGGCGGCGGGACGATCACCAGCGCGCCATCCACGTATTCGTCCATTAATAACGCCTTCAGGCACGCCGCATACGTTTCGGGCGATGCGGAAGCAAGCATATCCACGGGGTTGTGAATGCTGGCAGCGGGGGGGAGTGCGTTGGTCAACGCCTCGAGTGTGGACTCTGATAACTTCGAAAGCTCCAAGCCGTTCGTCTCTAGTGCATCAGCAGCGATGACGCCCGGACCACCTGCATTGGTTAATATTGCGATCCGGCTTCCGCGTGGCAACGGGCTGTGTTCCAAGGCTCGCGCCCAATCGAACATCTCCTCCGCGGTTCGCGCGCGAAGCACACCGGCCTTCGCAAAGGCGGCGTCGAACGCGATATCGGAAGCAGCAAGCGCACCCGTGTGAGACGACGCGGCTTTTTGTCCCGCTTCGAAGCGCCCGACCTTTAGAGCGATGACCGGGAGCCGTTGTGACACATCCGCCGCGACTTCCACGAAGCGTTTCCCATTCGTGATGCCCTCCAAATACATGACAATGACTTTGGTGTGGGGGTCGCTTGCGAGCAGAGGGAGCATATCCGTCTCAGTCACATCGGCTTGATTGCCGAGGCTGACGATGCGCGAGAAACCGAAGCCTTCATCGCGCGCCCAATCAACGATGGCAGCGCAAAATGCGCCCGAATGGGAAATAAAACCGATACCGCCCTTCGTGGGCATGGGAGGTTGAAGAAACGATGTATCCAGTGGAAGGTGGGTATCGATCGTGCCGATGCAGTTGGGTCCCAGTAAGCGGACCCCATACTTGTGTGCAGCTTCAACGCATTGCTTTTCAAGCGCCGCGCCGGCTTCGCCCACCTCGCGAAAACCCGCAGACACGATGGTCACGGCTTTGATACCGCGATTCGCGCACTCTTCAATCGTCTGCGGTGTGGATTGGGTAGGGACGATAAGGATCGCAAGGTCCACCGGGTCTGGCACGTCGCTCAGACTTGTATGGATCGGACGCTCGAACAACTCGCCGCTTTTTTGACTCACAAAATGTATCGCTCCCTGATACCCGCTGGCGATGAGGTTTCGTGCAACGCCATACCCCAACTTTTCTTGCGAAGTGGATGCGCCGATGACGACAACGCCGCGAGGATTGAAGAAGGGGAGGAGGGAGGAGTCCATGATTATGTTTTGCCTTGTTAATTCAAGGCATTTCAGATAACTTCCATGACTAACCCATAGACCTTAAGTTTGGCGCGCCTGTAGATCTTGGGTGTGGTGCGTTAATGCATATGGACTACTCACCACTTCTCCCAATGTACGATTTCTTCCAGCGATTTTCTTCCGCCTTGTTTCGGCGCGGAGGATAATTTCGCCTCGTCAGCGGGATAGCCGAACGAAAGCGCAATTCGCAAATGCCAATCGGGTGGAAAGCCCAAAATCTGGCGCGCCTGCTCCGGTTCGTAGATCGAAGCGAGGCACGAGCCGACTCCCAATTCCCATGCGGCGAGTTGCATGTACGCCGCGGCTTGACCGGCATCGAACAAGTCTTGAAATTTCCCGTCGGGATTCGGTGTGACGATGGCAACACCCAGCGCCGCTCCCGCGAGGTGACCGGCGTACGTCCCCGTTTTAGAAAGTGCCTCGAGAATGGATTTATCGCGGATCGCGATGAACTGCCAGCCCTGCTCGTTCTTCGAGGATTGCGACCTGCGCCCCGCATTGAGAATGGCGCGTATCACGTCATCGGGTAAAGGTTTGTCTTGAAACTTCCTCACCGCGCGCTTCAATCGAATGGCATCCGATACATTCATTCCACTACCTCCAACCATTAACTGATTTCCTCTCCGAGTATAATCCATCCAATGGACGAACCGTTACCATTCAAACCGTTTGGCATCTCCGCGCTTTTGCTCATGCTTCTTGGATGGGGTGGGTTATTTGCCGTGACGTATCTTTCGGTGCCCATGGTTTGGTTCCGGTGGGGATTCTTTGCATTGTTAATCCTCGCTCTCACGGGCACGGTGCTTCCTGTCGTATATTTTTTTCATCGGCGCTTTCCCGCCGACCCGCCCGCCGAAGCGAACGTCCTCGTGCGCCAGGCGGTTTGGTTCGGTGTGTACGGCGCAACTCTCGCGTGGCTTCAACTCGGCCGGCTTGTCACGGTCTACGTGATCCTCGGGCTGGCTGGCGGCATTCTCGCCATTGAATACTTCATCCGTCTGCGCGAACGGTCGCGCTGGAGACCCCCCGTCGTTTC
>DAOTZF010000436.1:0-6162 GCA_034434415.1 Anaerolineales bacterium
TTCGGGCGCGCGGTGCTGGAGGATGTGAACCGCTCGATGAAGTTGATCCGCCACGACAGCCGCGGCTATTTTTTGGATGTGGAAGAGATCGCCGAACGCGCCCGCCCGCCGATGATCGAGGTGACGGAGTATTTGAATCAAAGGCAAAAGTGAGGCAACCGTGAGGCTGACGAAACTCTTCAAAGAATTCTTTCTAAGCGAGCAATCTTCAGGGGCGATTCTGATTCTATGCACGTTTTTATCCATTGCCATCGCCAATTCTGCCGTCGGCGCCAGCTATCTTGAATTCTGGCATCGAAAAGTTGGGCTTGAGATGGGTGGGTTCATCCTAAAGCAAAGTGTGGAACATTGGATTAACGACGGTTTAATGGCGGTCTTTTTCCTGTTGATCGGTTTGGAGATCGAACGAGAATTATATGCGGGCGAACTCTCCAGCCTGAAGAACGCGTCCCTGCCGATGCTTGCGGCAGTCGGCGGGATGGCATTCCCCGCGCTTTTCCATTTCCTTTTCAACCGCGGCACTGAGTTTCAAAACGGCGTGGGTATTCCCATGGCGACCGATATCGCGTTCGCGTTGGGTGTGCTGGCATTGCTGGGCAGTCGGATCCCGGCATCGCTGAAAATCTTCCTCGCCGCGCTGGCGATCGTGGACGATCTCGGCGCGATTGCCGTTATTGCCGTATTTTACACGGACGATCTTTCGATTCTGAACCTTATTCTGGCGCTGAGTATTTTTGGTGGGTTGTTGGTATTAAATCGTCTCAAAGTGCATAACTTGTGGGTTTATCTGATACCCGGGTTGTTCATGTGGTATTTCATGTTGCAGTCAGGAGTCCATGCCACGGTGGCGGGAGTCTTGCTTGCCTTTGCATTGCCCTTCGGAGATGGCGGTGAAAATTCGCCGTCATACAAACTCCAGCATTTCTTGCATAAACCTGTTGCCTTCCTCATTATCCCGTTGTTTGCGCTGGCGAATACCGGCATTGTGCTCGGCGAGAGTTGGATGCAGGGATTGACCTCTTCCAACAGCCTCGGAATCTTCGCCGGGTTGTTCATTGGCAAACCCATCGGCATTGTTCTCCTCAGTTTCCTTGCCATCCGGCTGGGTTGGTCCCGTTTACCATTGGGTGTATCGTGGAGGCATATCCTCGGGGCAGGGTTCCTCGGCGGGATCGGGTTTACCATGTCCATCTTCATTACATTGCTTGCGTTCAGCGATCCTGAGATCATTCAAGCCAGCAAAGCCAGCGTCCTGCTCACCTCGCTTGCCGCTGGGGTAATGGGATATGTTATCCTCAGTCGGCGGATCACCAAGGCCGGACATCGTTCGTAACTGGCGAAAAGATTCTTTTGGAGGTTCCATGAACATTGATCAGTGCATGAAGCGGAACGTGATCTCGATACCGGCACAGGCGACTGTGCGGGAGGCGGCGAGTGTTTTTGTCAAGAACCATATCGGCATGCTTCCTGTGGTGGATAAAAGCGGCAAGCCGCTGGGTGTTGTAGGGTTGCGCGACCTGCTGTCGCTCGAACTGCCCGTCTTCGTCAACCTGATTGCGGATGTGGATTACGTCCACGATTTTGGCGCCGTGGAAGACACGCGGCCTTCCGCGGCGGCGCTCAACAAATCGATCAAATCGTTGATGAAAGAGGTGTTCACCGTGGAGGAAGATTGCGGACTCTTGCGCGCCTACGCACTAATGTTGCAGCATAACATGCACGATATTCTCGTTGTTGCAAAGGATGGGAAGCTGGCAGGCATTGCCTCGCGCGTGGATATTGGCATTTCCATTCTCAAATCGTGGGCAAAGGTGAAGTGAACATGCTTCCCGCAGTGTTGGCGAGCATCGTCTTTTTTGGAAGCCTGTATCTGATCTTTTCCGAGCGGTTCAACCGTTCCATTATTGCTATTGCAGGCGGGGTTCTGATGGTCTGGCTGGGCAGGCTGTTCCATTTTTATTCGGAGGAAGCCGCACTTGAGGCGATCGATTTCAACACGCTTGGGTTGTTGCTGGGCATGATGATCCTCGTTGCCATGCTTGAGCCGACAGGTTTCTTCGAATATCTTGCCGTGTTGGCGGCGCGCGCTTCGAAAGGGAAGCAGATCCGGTTGTTCACACTGCTTGGCATCATCACAACCGTCCTTTCGATGTTCCTTGATAATGTCACGACGGTCGTGCTGATCGCGCCGGTCACCCTTTTGATCTGCGAGATCATCGGCGTGAACGCGATCCCATATCTTATCGCGGAGGCGTTGCTGTCGAACACAGGCGGAGTCTCCACCTTGATCGGCGACCCGCCCAACATTTTGATCGGTTCTGCCGCCGGCCTTTCATTCACAGATTTTCTTGTCTATTCACTACCGATCGTCTTTTTCTGCTGGCTGGGGGCTTTTTTTCTTTTACGCCGCCTCTTTAAAAAGGAGTTATCGAAACGCCCGCGCAGTGTGAAAGCGGTGATGAAACTGAACCCTGCCGAAACGTTAAATCAACCCGAAGCGGCGCGTCGGATCTTGATTGTGCTTGGCGCGGCAATCCTCATGTTTTTCATCCATCATCTATTGCACATCAGCCCTTCGCTGGTGGCGTTGAGCGCGGCGGCGGTCGCGCTGGTGTGGGTGCATCCCGATATTCAGGAGGTGTTGAAAAAGATCGAATGGAGCGTACTGGTTTTCTTTGCCGCGCTCTTTGTCATGGTTGGGGGGTTGGAACATGCCGGGGTGTTGGAGTCCATCGTCGTCTTGTTCCGAGGCGCATCGGGTGTGTCGCCGGTGTTGTTCGGCATCATCCTCATCTGGGTTGTCGGCGTGCTGTCTGCTGTTGTGGATAACATCCCCATCACAGTGGCGTTGATTCCGGTCATCAAAGGGTTGGGCGAAACCACAGGCATGGATATTGCGCCATTGTGGTGGGCACTAGCGTTCGGCGCGGGGTTCGGCGGGAACGGCACGATCATCGGCACATCCGCCAACATCATCGTAGCCACGCTTTCAGACAAGACGCGCACGCCGATCACCTCGAAGGTTTGGTTGCAGCGCGGACTTCCGGTGATGCTGGTCACCTGTGCAATTGCCAGCGTGTTATACGCGTTGGCTTTTCCGTTGTTTTGAGACCGGATCACAATTCACGTGCACAAAAACCATCACGAAAATTTCTTCTTCACCATTCAACCTTCATCTTTTCCTTTTATGGTATCCTTAATCAACTTCAACATTGGGAGCCTCGCATGTACGTCGCCATCGAAGGGGTCATCGGAGTTGGTAAGACCACCCTCGCCCGCCTGCTTCAACCCGCATTCGACGCCGAGATCATCCTCGAAGTCTTCGAAGAGAACCCGTTCCTCTCTGATTTTTATTCAGACCGCGAACGATACGCCTTTCAAACGCAGATCTTCTTTTTGTTGAGCCGTTATCACCAGCAGCGGCGCACCGTGCACGAGATCGTGTCCACGGGAAGGAATGTGATCGCCGATTACACCTTCGCCAAAGATTCGCTCTTCGCGCGTATCAACCTCAAAGGCGACGAACTCGATATGTATTACAGAGTGCACGAGGCGCTTGCGGAAAAGATCCAGAAACCCGACCTGCTTGTGTACCTGCAAGCGACGACCGATACGCTGATGCAACGCATTGCCCTGCGCGACCGCCCCTACGAACGGCAGATGGACCGCGCGTACATCCACGAATTGAATCTTGCCTACGATGATTTTTTCTCGAAACCATTCGACCACACGCCGGTGTTGACGATCGATTCGAACAACCTGAACATTATTCAGAACATCGAACATTTAAAGCAGATCGAAAACCGCATCCGACAAAGCCTCAGCCTGCCTCCGTTTCAGCAGGCATTGCCGTTGCCTTGACCTTGTTCGGAACGCAGACTTCAGTCTGCAATTTCAATGAAAGGCGGACTGAAGTCCGCACACCGAAAACAAATCAAAAAATTATGCGAGTCACACGTGAATCCTTGATCCGAATCGCCAAAGAGACCGCGCAGGAACGCGCCTTCAACGACCGCGACATCGTCGCCGCGTACCTGACCGGTTCGCTGGTTTCCAAGGAGATCGATCCCCTGCTCGGCGGCACCGCGGACATTGACATCATCCTCGTTCACAACGGCGAACCCAAGCACCGGCGCGAATTCGTCAAATTGACTTCCGACTTTCACGTGGACATCGGTCACCGCGCCAAGGCTGAGTTCAAACGTCCGCGCGAGTTGCGGCTCGACCCGTGGCTGGGCTGGGAGATGTACGACCCGATGCTGTTGTTCGAACGCGAGAAGTTCTTCGAGTTCGTGCAGGCAGGCTTGCGCGCGGGATTCGAATTCAACGCGCCCGCGCCTGCGTTGCAGCGTTCACGAATTTTGTTGAGGGATGCGCGTTCGATCTGGCGCGAGTTGATCGAGGTGAGCGATACGGTCGCGCCGAAGGATGTGCTGCAATACATGAGGTCGTTGTATCACGCAGTGAACTCTGTGGCGGAGTTGTCGGGTCCGCCGCTGGCGGAGCGGCGCGTGATGTTGGATTTCGCCTCCAGGGCAGAGACGGCTCAACGTCCCGGCATGGAAGCGGCTCTTGTGGGTCTGTTGGGCGCGTCCACCTTGGACCCCTCCAAACTCGAGGCGTGGATGCCCGAGTGGAAATCCGCGTTTGAAATTGCGATGCAGAACAACCGCGCCGAGGCGCGCATCCATGCGACGCGCGTGAATTATTACGAGAAGGCGTTCAAGGCAATGCTCGGGAGCGAAAAGCCCGTGTGCGTGTTGTGGCCCCTTCTTCACACGTGGACCCTTGCCGCGGAGGTTTTGCCCGACAGCGAATTGGAGGCATGGCGTTCAGTGTGCGGCGAACTGGGTCTGGGCTGGGTGGGGTTCGACAATCGCGTGAGCGGGTTGGATCACTTCCTTGATGAAGTGGAAGCCCTGCTCGACGAACTTGCCGCACAGCACGGTTTGGAGACTTCGACAACAATCTAATGTCGTTGCGAGACCCCGCTGGTTGAGTAGCCGCGAAGCGGCGTATCGAAACCAAGGGGTCGAAGCAATCTCGGTATCGCATTCAAACAATTGTTGGTGGTGAATCGAGATTGCCACGCTCGCTTGGTCTCGATACATCGCCTTCGGCGACACTCGATCAGCGCTCGCTCGCAATGACAAGAGGACATTATGACCCGCGATGAAGCGTTATCCCTTGTTCGTGAATATGTGAAAAACGAAGGACTTGTGCGCCACATGCTTTCGGTGGAAGCCGCGATGCGATTCTACGCGGAGAAATTCAGCGAAGACCCCGAAGCGTGGGGCTTGATCGGCCTGCTTCACGATTTCGACTGGGAGATCCACCCGTCACTCGAACAGCATCCGCAGGACGGCGCGCCGATCTTACGCGAGCGCGGCGTGCCAGAGGACATTATTCAGGATATTTTGAGCCATGCCGATCATTTAAATCTGCCGCGCGATACGATTCGACGCAAAGCCATCTGCGCCTGCGATGAGATCACAGGCTTGATCACCGCCGTCGCGCTGGTGAGACCGTCCAAATCGTTGTACGATCTCGAAGTAAGTTCGGTCAAAAAGAAGTGGAAGGATAAAGCCTTCGCGGCGGGAACGTCCCGCGCCGAAATGGAACACGCCGCGCAGGAGTTCGGCGTCGAGTTGTGGGAGCACGTGGGGAATGTAATTCTCGCGATGCGAAAAATCGCGCCAGAGTTGGGGCTGGTGGGGAATATTTCGCAATGATTTTGTAGGGGCGACTGGCCAGTAGGGGCGACTGGCCAGTCGCCCCTACTTTTTATTAATTCCTGAGATTAATTCCATTGGATGTGATGTCGAACGTCCAGTTCGCGGATTTATCAAGACAGCTGGTTCCGTTCGTCACCATGAAGTAGTCTTTCGGGTCGGGGTTCCATGCCCAAAGGCTGTAACAACCTTCCACCAGGTCAGTAATGACAAGAGAACCTCCCGCTGCAAGACTGTAGCCGCGATAACCGCAGACTCCCTGCGGGTTGCCGCTCTGTAAATAGACCGTGAGATTGATCGCCGCCTTTGTGGGATTATCGATACGGATCTTGATCTTCTCCCCGGTCAGGCTGGCAGGCAGGAGGTTGTTGATGCACGGGTCTCCCGTATTGGGATTCGGCGCGGCACTTGGAGTGAATGTCGCTCCGAG
>DAOTZF010000437.1:0-2387 GCA_034434415.1 Anaerolineales bacterium
TGATGGCTGTGCTTGCAAGACCCGTTGACCAACTGCACGCAAAATTCGGCGACATGGTGAAGGAGAACGTCCCGCTGGCGCCGTATACCTCCGTGCGCATCGGTGGACCGGCGGATATTTTCATCACGGTGGATACGATTGCGGAACTTGTACGCGTGGTGAAGTTCTTGTGGAAGAATGACATGCCGTTCGTGATGCTTGGGGGCGGCTCGAACATCCTCGTCAGTGATAAAGGCGTGCGCGAGGTGGTGATCATGAACCGCGCAAAGGGAGTCAAATTCCATTTGGGCGACCAGCCATCTGTCGCGGCCGAATCGGGAGTCGTGTTCAGCAATCTTGCCAACCGCTGCGCGTCGAAGGGATTGTCGGGCATCGAATGGGCGGCGACCGTCCCCGGTACGATCGGCGGAGCGGTGTATGGGAATGCCGGCGCGTTCGGCGGCGATATGGCTGGCAATTTGATCTCTGCTGAATTACTCACGGAAAATGGGAAGGAAAGATTCACCGTCGAGCAGATGGGGTATGGGTATCGCACGAGTGTGTTGAAAAGGCATGAAATTAAAGCAATCGTCCTTTCGGCGGAGCTGGGTTTAAAAAATTCAACGAAGGAGGATGTGACTGTTAAAATCCAGCAATTCAGCGCGCACCGAAAAGCGACGCAGCCGCCCGGCGCAAGCATGGGCTCGATGTTCAAGAATCCAAACGACGATTACGCGGGACGTTTGATCGAGGTTTCGGGTTTGAAGGGCACGCGCGTCGGTAACGCTGAGATCAGCCCGCTGCACGGAAATTTCTTTATCAACCATGGCGCAACGCGCGCGCAGGATATTCGTGCGTTGATTCAACAGGTGCAAAAGACCGTGAAAGAGAAGCAGGGCGTTGATTTGGAATTGGAGATCGAGTTTGTTGGTGAATGGTGAGCAGAAAGTAGAGTTTGGAACAGATGTCTGAGAAGAAACTTCGAGTGGCAGTAATTTTCGGCGGGCGCTCCGGCGAGCATGACGTTTCGCTCATGTCCGCGCGCTCGGTGCTCTCGGTGCTCGACCCTGCCAAATATGAAGTGACGCAGATCGGCATCACGCGCGAGGGCAAGTGGTTGACCGGTAACGATGTGATCGGCAAGTTTGAAAGTGGAAAGTTGGATGAACTTGAGCATTTCGTTCTATCCCCCGACCCCTCCCTGCGCGGTACGCAATCCGTAATCGATGCGTACTTCCCCGTTCTGCACGGAACGTTCGGCGAAGATGGGACCATTCAAGGCTTATTCGAGATGGCGGATGTCGCTTACGTCGGGGCAGGCGTGGTCGGTTCGGCGGTCGGAATGGATAAAGGTGTCTTCAAGGAAGTGATGCGCGCGAACGATATTCCGGTTGTGGAGTCTGTGGTTGCGTTGCGCGGCGAGATCGAAAGGAACATGCAAGCGGTGATCGAAAAAGCTGAGAAGGCTGGCGCGTATCCGTTATTTACCAAACCAGCCAACCTTGGCTCCTCGGTTGGAGTAACGAAGTGTCACAACCGTTCCGATCTGCAGGAAGGTTTGATGGAAGCCGCGCAGTTCGACCGGCGCGTGCTTATCGAACGTGGTGTGACGGATGCGCGCGAGATCGAAGTCAGTGTGCTGGGTAATGAGGAACCTCTCGCATCGGTGTGCGGAGAAATTTTACCGAGCCGCGAATTTTATTCGTACGAATCGAAATACATTGACGGCACATCCGGCTTGGAAATTCCCGCCCGGTTGCCAATCGATGTGGCTGAACAGATTCGCTCCCACGCGGTGCGAGCCTATCAATTGATCGACTGTGCCGGCATGGCGCGCGTGGATTTTTTTGTGGAGAGAGATACCAACAAGATCTACCTCAACGAGTTGAACACCATCCCCGGCTTCACCAAGATCAGCATGTATCCCAAATTGTGGGAAGCCAGCGGACTGACCTACGCCAAACTCGTTGACCAGCTGATCGAACTGGCAATGCAGCGCAAGGCGGAACGCGACCGCACATCGTACACCTATCGGAGCCACGCATGAACGAACGAAGAGAAATAACCCGCGCCGAACAGGTCCGGCTACGCCGTGAACAGGAACGCGCAAAAGAGATGCAACGCGCGTTGAAGGAAGTCACGAAACCCCTTCCGCCTGTGCCGGCGCGCGTTAAACCGGAACCGGCGAGGAAAACGACCGTGCCGGGAACAACGAACGGAAAACGCCGCTTCCAAATTGCGCTTCACATGCCGCGCGTGAACCTGCGCGCGATTCACATGCCGAAGGTTCCTCGTCCACATTTTGGCTGGCGATTACTTTCGTTCCTCCTTGTTGCTTTGTGCGGTGTGGCGATCTACCTTGCGTTCACGCGACCCGAGTTACGCGTGACCGAAGCCCAGGTGACCGG
>DAOTZF010000438.1:0-2826 GCA_034434415.1 Anaerolineales bacterium
TCTCCGGCGGCGCCCGTGGTTCCCCCATAGATCTGTTGATTAAGTATTAGCCCTGCACCGATTCCGGTTCCCACCTTGATGTAGGCAATATTGCGTTCTCCACGACCTGCGCCGTATGCCCACTCGCCCAACGCGCCTAACTCTGCATCGTTGTTCAACGTTACCGGGCATCCCCACATATTTTCCAACGCGGCGCGGATCGGAAAATGATCCCAGCCTGGCATGATCGGTGGTGCAACGACCATTCCCGCCTCGGTAATTACAGGTCCCGGAACGCCAACGCCCACTGCGGCAAGGTCTGAAAGGGAGAGTTTTTGTGAACCGAGCAACTCCAATAGACTTTTGTTGATGGTTTCGAGGCAGGCGGCAGGGGGATTCTTAATATCGAAGGCGATTTCAGCTTCCCGTAGAATCTTTGCATTGAAATCGGCGATGGCAATCGAAATGTGAGTCGCCCCGATGTCAACTCCACCAACGAAGCCCCTTTGTGGATTGATCTCCAGGGTGACCGGCGGTCTTCCACTGGGTGCAGAGCGGATTTCCGCCTCCTGAACCACACCCGACTCGACCAAATCGTTCACGATCAGACTGACCGCCGCGCGCGTCAGCCCCATCTTCTCAGCCAGATCGGAGCGCGAGACGCCACCCGCCGCAAACCGGATCAGATCCAGTGCCGCGTGTTTGTTAAAACCCTTGACATTCTGCTCGGTAGGAAGCCAGTAAAATGTGCTCAATTTGGTCTGGTCAGAAGTCTAGTCTTTTAGTAGTTGGCGCAATATTAGCACACAGCTGGCTGTTTTTCAAGTGTGTTAACAAAGTTTAATTCCACCTTTGTTGAAGCGCTCCGAATTGGTTATTGCGTAAAAGATATCTCCACGAGTTTATCGAACTGCCATGAGATCCAACGGCTCGATTTCGATTGCTGCTGGTGAAATTTTGCCTATGCCGTACAATTGCTCTTTCACAGGCAAATGCTGTTCAAGAATTTGCAGCGGGATAATTTGCGGGTATTCAGAGAAATTGGCGAGGAGAATCACCCGATTTCGATCGTCATTTCGACCAAAACATAGGACATGTTCATTATCGGTTGGTATGATGGTCAGGTTGCCGCCGGAAAAGGCTTCGTATCCTTTTCTTAGAGCAACCAATTTCTCAATGCCGTGATAGACGCGACCCTCGATCGTATCACTGCTTTTGCGCTCCTCATATTTTTTCCAATCTGCGCGAGGACGATGCACCCAGCGGCTATCGCGCATGTGCGAGGGGTCATCGAGATACGAATAATCGTTTAGCGTGCCGATCTCATCGCCGAGGTAGAGGAGCGGGATTCCGCCAAGGGTGAGGATGATTCCATGAATCAGCAAGATGCGACGAATCGCAAGCTCCACTTCCCTTGGTCCTTCCTCGTTGATCGCTTTTTCCAAGCCGGCGAGGGAAGCACACGTTCCGCTGATGCGGCAATCACCGGTCTCCGGGTTTTCCTGAAACGGGAGTCCACGCGCAAAACTGCCGGGGAAACGCCCACGATAGAACTCGTTGAGGAAGCGGCGGTGATCGTGCGCGTTGATTCCAAGTTGGGCGGCATCTTCGTCGGAAAATGTCCAGCCGATATCATCATGCACGCGGACGTAATTGACCCAGGAGGTTTCCGGGTGGATCCTGAATCGTGTTTCCAATGCCTGAGAAAGGAGACGGACTTTTCGGGTTGCGAGAGAGTTCCATAACAGCGCCATGACAAGAGGGTTGTACGAGAGTTGGCATTCTCCCGGAGAAATATATTTCACCACTTCGTCAGGATGCACGATCGCTTCGGACTTGAACAGCAACGCGGGCGACGCGATGCGCGCTACCGCGTTGAACGCCTGAATCAATGTATGTGCCTGTTCCAGGTTTTCACAGCTGGTACCCATTTGTTTCCAAATGAACGCGACAGCGTCGAGACGCAACACTTCCACACCCTGGTTTGCGAGAAATAACATTTCCTCTGCCATGCGATTGAATACAACAGGGTTGGAGTAATTCAAGTCCCATTGATACGAGTGGAAGGTTGTCCAAATCCAATATTGAGCCTCACCCCGCCCTCTCCCTTTAAGAGAGAGGGGTGAGAACGCGCCGGGATGTTCTTCAGGGAAGATCTCCCGGAGAGTCCGCTCGAAGGCGTCGGGCAGGTTGCGGTCCGGAAAGATGCGGTAGTAGTCCATGAATTCTTCCTCGCCCGCCTTGGCGCTTTCCGCCCATGTATGCTCATCGGAGGTGTGATTGAAGACCAGGTCGAGGGCAAGGCTGATGCCCGCCTGTCGCAATTCGTTTGCGAGCGATGCGAGTTGTTGCATTGTTCCAAGGGGTGGGTGCACCTCGTGATAACTGCTGACCGCATAGCCGCCATCGTTTTCCCCCTCCGGCGCTTTGAACAGAGGCATCAAATGCAGATAGGTGAGCCCCAGTTCTTTGAAGTATGGGATTTTGGATCTTATGCCTTCGAGGTTTTCTGAAAAGCGATCGACGTAACAAACCCCTCCCAGCATTTGGTTCGACTGAAACCAGAGAGGGTTCGCATCCCGCGTTTTGTCCAGTGCGCGCAATTCCTGTGAGCGTTCAAGCCACGCCTGGGCGAGAACCGTCAGCAGGTCTTCCAGGTGGAAAAAGAAATCGTATTGATTTCCATACAACTCGAAATACAATCGAAAGAGATTCAGGAAACGCGTTTCGAGCCGATAGGAAAACTGTTTCCAACCCTGCACATCACCTGCAACGAAATTTGCGAATCGTTCTTCGAGACGCGGCTTCAGGCGGCGGAGGGTGCGGCGCGCTTCACGTTCATAGTCC
>DAOTZF010000439.1:0-4682 GCA_034434415.1 Anaerolineales bacterium
TCCAGTTCGGCGGCGAACAAGACCATCCGCAGCGGGAACAACGAGGGATGAGAAAGCCGATGTGTAAGTTTCTTCATGTTCGTCTACCTTTCCTTTAATCCTTTCAAAACGTCCGTGCAGATTTTGTCCGCGTCACCGGCAGAGAGCACGATAAGCACATCGCCGGGTTTCAGGTGTTCGAGGAGATATTCTGTTACACCATCCAAAGTCGGGATGTATCGTGCCGAATGATGCGGCATCCCGCTGACGATCTCCGCGGAGGTGAAATCCTGTTTGGGTTCGCGCGCCGCATAAACTTCGGTGACGATCACCTCGTCAGCGTCCTTGAATGCGCGGGAAAATTCGAGATACAACGCGTGTGTGCGCGAATAGGTGTGCGGCTGCCACACCGCCCAGATGCGGCGTTCGGGGTAGCGCGCCCGCGCACCGGCAAGCGTGGCTTTGATCTCCGTGGGATGATGGGCATAATCATCGAACACACTGATGCCATCCACTTCGCCGCGCAATTCGAACCGGCGGCCCGTGCCCGTGAATTTGGCAAGCGCCTTCGCGGCTTTGTCGCGCGAAAGACCCAACACATCCACGATAGCCAACACCGCCAGCGCGTTCCGCACATTGTGCTCACCCGGCACCTGCAACGACACCTCCACCGAATTGAGCCCGGTGCTTTTCAGGTTCGAGGAAGCGACGAAATCGAATCCGCCGCGCGGGTTGGGCTTCACATCACGAGCGATCACCCACAGTGGTGTGTTCATCGTGTTATCTTTTTGAACACCGTATCCAACAACGTTTTTTCCTGCTTTGAGAACGCGGGGAATCAAGGTTGCCGCGCCCGGGTCTTCGGCACACACGATCAACGTGCCATCCGGCGGAAGCAGGTTGGTGAAGGTTTCGAAGGATTGGTACATCGCTTCGATGTTCGGGAAAAAGTCCGGGTGATCGTGTTCGAGGCTGGTCACCACTTCGATCTGAGGCTTCAAACCGAGGAACATGTTGTCGTACTCGTCGGCTTCGATCACGAACAGGTTTCCCTTACCCGCGCGTGCGTTCACTCCAAAGTTCTTCACCATGCCGCCCACAATGAACGAGGGATCGCGTTTAAGTTCGCTCAAGACCCAGGCAGTCATCGCAGTGGTGGTCGTTTTCCCGTGTGTACCGGCGATTGCAATGCCAACCTTGTCGGTCATCAACCTGCCGAGGAAATCAGCACGTTTGTAGACGGGGATTTCCGCACGCACCGCCGCCTTGACCTCCGGGTTGTCGTCGCCAATGGCGGAGGATCGCACAACCCAATCAGCACCAGTCAAATTACGCGGATGATGCCCGATGTACACTGTCGCACCGGCTTTTCGCACTTCATCGGCAAACGGCGTCAGCGCGCGGTCAGAGCCGCTCACCTTGTACCCGCTTTCCAGCAGTAGGCGGGCGATGGCGGAAAGTCCGCTTCCCCCAATGCCAATGAAATGGACGTGTGTCATATCAGGCGTTCAGCTTTCAGCAATCACTCATTAGATGTAGACAACGATGACGAACACGAAGGCAATGATGATGGCAAAGTAGATTCCGGGATCACCCAGCAAGGCCGGTGGCATGTACAGCATCATCTGGTTAACCGTGTTTACCAGCGTAGGCTCAGTTGGGGGGGTCATTAACCTCGGAAACGGATAATTCGCCTGATACAGGTAATACAGCACACTACCGGCGATGAAATATCCGTTGACGCCGCCCAGCAACACGCCGATCAACGTGTCCTGCACGCGTTCGCGCACTGCACGTGAAGCAAGGTGTGCGACGCTGACGACCGTCTGATAGCCGAAATAGACCAGCACACCGAGGATGATGATGCGCGCCCAGAAGAGGTTGATATCCTTCTCGTCCATGGCGGAAACCAGAGGGACATACCGACGCAGCACGTGACTGATCGCCAAAGCCAGGATCGCGCTGAACGTAACCAGCAGTTCCTTCGCCCAGCCGCGCATCCCGCCGATGATGGCAAAAAGGAAAACATACATCCAGAAGACAACAACTATACTCATCATAGGCTTTTCTCTCCTGCCAGCTCGATCAGGATGCTGGCGATCTTCTCTGCCGCGCGCGGATGCGATAACTCGAACATCGCCGCTCGCATGGACTTTATTTTGTTGCGGTTATCGAGCAATACATTTAACGTGAGCATCAACTCATTGTTCAGGCGCTGGTCTTCCAGTATGACCGCCGCGCCGCGATACGCAAGGAATTCAGCATTGACTTTTTGGTACCGCCACGCGTGAGGATACGGTACCAATACAGCAGGCAAACCGAACAACGGGAACTCTCCCAGCACCGACGCGCCTGCACGAGACACCACCAGATCTGCAGCGGCGAGAGCAGCGCCCATTTCATGCAGATACGGGAGGGCATGATACCGGGCGGCGAGTTCCATAGGCAGTTGTTCACGCATGTGTTTTACATAGGTCCAATCGGCATCGCCGGAGAGATGGATGATCTCGAACTTGGCGAGCAGGTCGCGCAGACTGTTGATCACCGCGAGGTTAATCGAGCGCGCACCTTTACTGCCGCCGAACACCAGCAGTACCGGAAAGCCGCCGAGAATGCCGAGGTGGCGAGTCGCTGTCTCACGGTCCCACAGTGCAAGGTCCGGTCTGATCGGATATCCCGTCTCGCGTACCTTTTTGCGGAAGTATTTCTGCGATTGACCGGTGGTCACCGCGATCGCATCCGCAAAACGCGTTAACGACCTTAATGCCAGCCCCGGTTCGATATCGGGTACGAACAGCACGGTGGGGATGGAACGGCCTGCCAACGCGACCGGCGCCGCGACGTATCCGCCGGTAAAAAATAGCACGTCTGGCTTGAATTCGTTGAGCAGGCGGCGCGCGGCGAGCACACCTTGCGCGAGCAACACCAGGTTGCGCGGCAGGTTGACAAGATCCACACCGTGGATGCCAGCCGCCGGGATGCTCTCGAAGGCAATGCCTTGTCGCTTCACAAGGGATTCCTCGATGCCGCCCCTGCCCCCCACCCAGAGCGTATCCACATCGGTGAGTTTAGCCGTGAGCGCGCTGTGAACGGCGAGGGCGGGGTACACTCCGCCTCCCGTTCCCCCGGCGCAAATCAATAACCGCACCGAAAGACCTCCATTCGTTTTCTTCCAGCCTTGCACTCTCACCGCTTTGACGGGAGATATTCAACATGATACCGATGGCGCACAACGTCGAAACGAGATTCGAGCCGCCGGCGCTGATGAATGGCAGGGCGTTCCCTGCAAAAGGCATCAACCCAACCATCACCGCCATGTTGATCATGGCTTCGATACCGATCCAAAACGTGACGCCGGAAGCAAGCAGTGTCCCGAGCATATCCGGCGCGCGGCGCGCAACTACCAACCCGCGCCAGATCAATGCGCCGTATAAAGCCATGAGCAGGCTCGAGCCGAACAAGCCAAGTTCCTCCGCAACGACCGCAAAGATGCTATCCGTGGGGGCGAAAGGCAAGCCCGTCAGTTTCGTATCCGCCTGACCCAACCCGACGCCGAAGATCCCGCCTTTGATGATCGCCTCGAATGAACGTTGCACATGATATGAAGCGTGAGTCGGGTCTTGAAAACCGGCGATGAATGAATCGACGCGATCCCGACCGGTCGCGCTGAACTGCACAACCACCCATCCCATCACGAGGGCAAGCACCAACAGGAAGATGATCTGTTTCATATCTGCGCCCGCGAGGAAGAACAGTACGCCGCCGAGAATCAACAACGTGCCAGCTGCACTCAAGTCCGGCTGAAGATAGATCAAGCCGCCGATGATTCCCAAAATCACACCGAGGGGAATCAAACCAAAACTCACATCATGCAAATTCTGCCGCTTGGCATACAGCCACACCGAAAGATAGATCACCGCCACGAGTTTTGCAAGTTCCGAGGGCTGGTACGAGCCCTCGAACAATGTGCGCGAAGCGCCGAGCCGAATCTCATTGATGAACAAAACCGCCACGAGCAGACCGATCGTCCCCAGCATCGCAAACACAACCACTTTGCGCCAGAGATGATAATCGAACAGCGAAAGCACGAATGCCGCCGCGGCGCCGATGGCAAGCCAACGCAACTGGCGCAGGAACATGTAGGTGGCTGAACCGTAGGTGTTGAACGAAAAATCGAACGAGGCGGAATACAGCATGATTAAACCGAACACCACCAGCGCGACCACCGTCAACACCAACGGCACATCCAGCCCGCGGCCGATGTTCTTCGTCAACGAAAAACGATCATTTACGAAAGTTCTTGAACCCATGCCCGAAACCTTTCTCCGCGTTCCTCGAAATCCTTGAACTCATCGAAGCTCGTGCCGCCCGGCGAAAAGAGGACAATATCGCCGGTTTGCGCGACCTCCGCGGCTTTGACGACCGCCTGATGCAAAGCATCCACGCGCGTGATGGAAATCCGCTTCGCGCCGGACGTGAGGCTGTTCGCCGTTCTTTCGATCTTTTCCGCCGCCTCTCCGAAGAGCACGATATGACGAGCGCGTTCCGCCGCGAGTTGCAACAACCCTTCCCACGGAAGATTCTTGTCACGCCCGCCGAGCAGAAGCACGATCGATTCGTCAAACGAACGGATGGCGGCGATGCTCCGCTCCGGCGCGGTCGCGATCGAATCGTTGTACCAACGCGCGCCGCGTACCTCGCGC
>DAOTZF010000440.1:0-1520 GCA_034434415.1 Anaerolineales bacterium
CAGGGCTATCGCATCAAAATTTCCAATAAGAAAGCGTCATCAAGTGCAGCGCGAAAGCGTTTACGTTTCAAGCTCTGCTTGCCAGGATGCTGTTTGAGCAGATTCATGGCAATGTGCCGAATAACAGCGAAGTTTTCAGGGGCGTGGTCGAGGCGGACACGCGAAGCATCCTCGCCAAACACCACATCCATCGTCCAGTGAAAGGTGTTCTCCACCGACCAATGTGCACGCGTTGCCGCCAGAATACGCCTCGCGTCGGGCGGCAAACTGGATAGGTAATAGACAGTTTCATGCTGGATCTGGTCGGTGATGCGCCGTTCACGCTCGACCATGACCACCGTCTGAAGTCCTGCCCAACCCTGGTAGTATCCCATGCTTTCCAGCGCTAACGGGTCATGGATGGCCCAGCAACGCCGA
The DNA here is from genome assembly GCA_034434415.1 of Anaerolineales bacterium. Classification (GTDB taxonomy): domain Bacteria; phylum Chloroflexota; class Anaerolineae; order Anaerolineales; family Villigracilaceae; genus Defluviilinea. The sequence continues at coordinate 418 of DAOTZF010000440.1, forward strand.
ACCTCCAACCGTCCATGCTCTTTGTTGACCGTCTGGTGAAAATCATGAGGCACAGACTGGAAAGCACGCTTACGCGCCCAGTCAAACCAGTCAATGACATCCTGATGCAACTGCGGATGGTTGGCTTTGAGCGCGAACACATAGTCTGCTTGACGTTCGACCACAAGTTGGGCGATGTCTTTCTGGCAGTTCAGCGCATCCACCGTGACGATGCAGCCCTTGATGAACAAGAGCTTGAGCAGTTCTGGCACAGCACTCATCTCGTTGGATTTGGCATCGACTTTCCGCTGACCCAACAATACACCGCTCTCACTCGCCCACGCGCTCACCAGATGAATGGCATCCTGTCCGCTAAACCTGTCGCCGCTTCCCCGCGCCGTTTTCCCATCCACCGCGATCACCTGACCCCGAGGTACGGCGAAATGCTGCTCGACCCAGTGCATGAAGCGCCGTTGAAACTCTGCCGCATCCAGCAGCCGAAACACGCGGCTGAACGTATCATGCGAGGGAATACCGCCTGCTAATTCCAGATATTGTCGCAACCAGGCTTCCTTCGCCTCGCCAAATTCCTCAACTTCGCTCCAGCTTTCTGCCCCACATAACACCGCGCACACTGCCACCAAGATAATTTCCACCAGCTTATGGTCACAACGCCCCTGCACTCGTGGGTCAGGCAAGTCTCCGAAGCACGCTTCGAGGCTCGCAAATGGATTCTTGTTCATCGCGTCCCTTTTTGGTCAGCGATTATCCATCCACTTCACTTTTGATGCGATAGCCCTGGGATCAGCCTTGACGGAGGGGGCAGATTTGGTATAATGCTCAACACAATTAAACATCTGGCCCCGTAGCTCAACGGCAGAGCAGTTGACTCTTAATCAATTGGTTAGAGGTTCAAATCCTCTCGGGGTCACAACCTAGCGGGTGCGAAAGCGGCATGTATGGGGAGTCACTCCCCATCATCGCCGCTTTTTGCTTATCTGTCAATCAGCACAAATGTTCTTGCGTCCCCCCGCACCCCCCCTTAGTTTTTTTCCGAACAACCGATGTCTTTAGCATTTGTGTTCCGGTTTGGGTTCGTCAAGGGCGCGTAGCGTTCTCGTTTG
>DAOTZF010000441.1:0-9138 GCA_034434415.1 Anaerolineales bacterium
CAAATTGAAAGATTTGAGCCAGTTATCGGCGTCAGTGATGTGGGAACGGTGTTGGAGGCGGGCGATGGTATTGCACGCGTGCAAGGACTTGCGAATGTAAAAGCCCAGGAACTTGTTCAATTTTCAAACGGGGTGATGGGAACGGCTTTCAACCTTGAGAAAGATAGTGTCGGCGTCATTATCATGGGCGCGTATGATGAGATCGCCCAAGGGATGAGGGTTCGCGCCACAGGGCGCATTGCATCCGTCCCGGTCGGTGACGCGTTGATCGGACGCGTAGTCAATGCCTTGGGTGTACCGATTGACGGCAAAGGTCCCATCGCAACCACCAGTTTTCGCCCGATCGAACGAATTGCTCCGGGGGTTGTATACCGCCAGGATGTGGATACTCCCGTACAGACCGGCATCAAGTCCATTGATGCGATGATCCCGGTGGGGCGTGGTCAACGAGAGTTGATCATCGGAGACCGGCAAACCGGTAAAACTGCGATTGCAATCGACACGATCATCAACCAAAAAGGCAAAAACCTGTTTTGTATTTACGTGGCGATTGGACAGAAAAAAGCTGCGGTTGCACGTACGCTTGGCATTCTGGAACGCGCCGGTGCGATGGAACACACGATCGTAGTGGTTGCTGCGGCGGATGAATCCGCGGCGTTGCAATATATCGTTCCCTATTCTGGAACGGCAATGGGCGAAGAATTCATGGAATCAGGACGTGATGCCCTAATCATTTATGACGACCTGTCAAAACATGCCTGGGCGTATCGACAGGTTTCATTACTGCTGCGCCGCCCGCCCGGACGCGAAGCCTATCCCGGCGATGTGTTCTACCTGCACTCCCGTTTGCTGGAGCGCTCCGCTCGGCTTGCGAATAAATACGTAATCGTAAAAAATGATTATAAAAATACTCTGGCTTCTGAAAAAGATGGCGTAAATGGGAAGGTTTACACGGGTCCCGTTTCGAAGGACGAAGCCGAGCAGGACCGGAAACAATTGAGCGGCGCTGAGGACCACAAGATTATCAAGGTCGCTGGCACAGGCGGCTCGCTTACTTCTCTGCCGATCATCGAAACATTGCTGGGTGATATTTCTGCATATGTTCCCACAAATGTTATTTCGATCACGGACGGTCAAATCTTTCTTGAGAGTAACCTGTTCAATGCCGGTATCCGCCCGGCAATTAACGTAGGCATATCTGTATCGCGTGTCGGTGGTGATGCGCAGACAAAGGCCATGAAGCAGGTTGCAGGCCGTTTACGTTTGGATATGGCGGCTTATCGTGAGTTGGCAGCGTTCGCACTGATGGCTTCTGATTTGGACAAAGCGACACAACAGCAGCTTGGCCGCGGCCAACGGATGCAGGAACTCCTCAAGCAGCCTCAATATCAACCCATGTCGCTCGAACATCAAGTGTTGGCGATCTTTGCGGGCACCAATGGTTTTGCCGATCATGTTGCCATCAATGACATGATGCGGTGGCAGGCAGAAATGCTTGCCTATATGGAAGCGTCGCATCCTGAAGTTGTCAGGGACATTGTTGAGAAGAAAGCGATCACGGATACCAACCGCACAAATCTCGTAAAGGCGTTGGAAGCCTTCCGCAATGCATGGCAGGCGTAGACTAACGACGAAGAGACGGAACAACAAATGGCATCCTCTCGTGAAATGAAGCTCCGTATTCGGAGCGTACAGAACATCTCGCAGGTAACGCGCGCGCTCGAAGCGGTAAGTGCCGCCAAAGTCCGCAAGGCGATTCAAGCCTTGACTGCAACGCGATCCTACGCTGAGAAGGCCTGGCAGGTTCTCATTCATGTGACAGGTCAACCAGGATACAGCAAATTACATTCGCTTTTGACCGAGCGACCCGATCCGAAGAATACACTTGTGATCGTCATGACCGCTGACCGCGGCCTGGCAGGTGCATACAATACGAATGTCATTCGTTACGTATTGAACCGTTTCGATAAATATCATCTCCCTGTTAAATATATTACCGTGGGTCGTAAGGGGCGCGACCTGTTGCTCCGCCTGCGTAAACCCGTTCTGGCGGATTTTAGTAACCTGACCGCGACTCCCAAATTTACCAACATTTCAGCAATAGGACACCTCGCAGTGGATGCATTCGAAAAAGGGGAAGTGGACGAGGTCTATTTGATTTATACGGATTTTGTAAGCATGTCGCGTCAGGTAACAACTGTCAAAAAACTTTTACCGCTGGCGCTGGAAGATCGACAAGGTATGGTGGAAAACTTTGGTCAACAACAACGCGGTATGGCAACGGCGCCTTATGATTATGAACCGGGTCAGTATGAAATTCTGGATGAAATGATCCCGCGCTTCACTGCGTTACAGGTATACCAGGCGATACTTGAGTCGCAAGCCAGTGAACATGCCGCTCGCATGATCGCCATGCGCAATGCCACAGATAACGCCAAGGAACTCGGCGCTGCATTGCAGCTGGCTTATAACAAGGTTCGTCAGCAGGGTATCACGAACGATATTCTGGATATTGTGGGAGGCGCAGAAGCGCTTGCCGGGAAATAATTGGAGAAATTAATCATGGCAAAAGCAAACGGCCGTGTAGTGCAAATCTTGGGCGGCGTGGTTGATGTGGAATTCCCTGAGGGTGAAGTTCCTGATCTCTACGAGGCGATCGATGTCGAACGTCCCGGGCAGAGCAAGCTTGTCCTTGAGGTGCAAAAGCATATCGGTAAGAATTGGGTTCGCACGGTCGCGATGGATACCACCGATGGTTTGCAACGCGGCATGCCCGCGCTTGCTACCGGCGCGCCGATCATGGTCCCCGTTGGAGAATCTACGTTGGGCCGTATCTTCAATGTCCTTGGAAACCCGGTCGATGAAAAAGGTCCGGTGAAGGCTGCCACCTATTATCCAATTCACCGACCTGCACCACTGTTCGAGGAACAGACCACACAGGTCGATGTGTTCGAAACCGGCGTAAAAGTAATTGACTTGATCGCGCCCTTCACCAAAGGTGGAAAAACCGGCATTTTTGGCGGAGCCGGTACAGGAAAGACCGTGATCATCATGGAACTCATCCGTTCCGTAGCCACCGAGCATGAAGGGAACTCTGTGTTTGCAGGGGTGGGAGAACGCACTCGTGAAGGCACACAGTTGTATCGTGAAATGCTCGAATCCGGCGTCATGAAAGATACTGTCATGGTATACGGGCAGATGAATGAACCCTCTGGTGTGCGTTTGCGTGTAGCGCTTACTGCATTATCCATGGCGGAATATTTCCGCGATCATGGCAAGGACGTTCTGCTCTTTGTCGATAACATCTTCCGATTCTCCATGTCTGGTTCAGAAGTGTCTGCCTTGCTGGGACGTATGCCTTCTGCAGTGGGATACCAGCCGACCCTGGCTACCGAGATGGGCGAGTTGCAGGAACGGATTACATCGACCCGCACGGGTTCGATCACATCCATGCAGGCAGTATATGTCCCTGCGGATGACTACTCCGATCCCGCACCTGTGGCAACCTTCACCCATTTGGATGCGACCATCGCGCTCGAACGCTCCATCGTGGAAAAAGGCATCTATCCCGCAGTGGACCCGCTAGCCTCCACTTCACGAATTCTAGATCCAAATATCGTGGGAGAGGAACACTATCGAACGGCGCGTGAAGTTCAGCGTATCCTCCAGCGGTACAAGGACTTGCAGGATATCATTGCCATTCTGGGTATCGATGAACTGAGCGAAGACGACAAGTTAATCGTCGCCCGCGCCCGCAAGATCGAGCGTTTCTTCTCCCAGCCGTTCTATGTGGCCGAACGGTTTACCGGCATACCCGGTCGTTATGTGCAACTCAAGGATACCATCCGCGGTTTTCGTGAAATTCTCGATGGTAAATGTGACGATTTGCCGGAACAGGCGTTTATGATGACGGGAACGATCGACGATGTACACGAAAAAGCTCAAAAACTTGCCGTTGGAGCCTAAATCGGTCATTACGATATGCGAATTGCTTCTATTTGGTTGAGTGATTCCTAAGGAAAAGCATGACGATCCGTTGTGAAATCGTGTCTCAAGATCGAACCATTTTTCAGGATGATGTCGATATCGTTATCCTGCCAGGCGCAGATGGTGAGATGGGAATTTTACCCCATCACGCACCGGTATTAACAACACTTAAATTTGGAGTTATCAAGATTCGTCGTGCTGGTAAGGAGGAACTCTTTGCTGTTGCGGGTGGTGTGGCCGAGGTGCAGCCTGACATCATCACCGTGCTGGCAGACGCGGCGGAAAATATCGAAGAGATCGATATTGTACGTGCCAAGGCTGCAAGGAAACGGGCTGAAGATGCGCTTGCGAATCTCTCGCCAGAAACGGATCGGGACGTGTACCTTATCATGGAAGCCGCTTTGCGCCGCTCGAACCTGCGTCTTGATGCAGTGCGCCGCTATCGCAAGGTTCCCAGCGGGACGATTTCGGATCTGGATGAGTTGCTGTAAATTCGGCTTTTATAATTTTCGTTTAAAGGATCGCGCCACTGCAGTGTATGACGGTGAGCGAATTAATCGCCTGATTTGATATGCTATAATTTTTAACCAATGAAACACACTGATTATGAGGAAAGAAATAAAGGAATAAACTTCTCCATGGCACTTCTTAGTGTTTTGGGATTTGGCGGCTTGATCACCCTGGGCATTGTGATCGTATTTCTCCTCGGCGGTTTGTTGTTGGACAGCTACATGGGTACCAAACCTATCTTTACAATGCTTCTGATGATCGTGAGTGCACCGATTTCGATAATCGTGATGTATCGGGTGATGATGCGTTCCATCTCAAAATTAATTCCACCCGCCAAAATTCCTGATGGAGAGAGTGAGCCCAAGGGATGACCCGTTCGTTTGCTGGAATTCCCGTTGCGGTGCTTGCATTACTGGATGTGACACGCAGGTCTCTGACGGGATTGAAGGAAGAATTGAAAGACTGAACTAACACTTCGTTTTAGGAGGCGGATTTTGGAACAAGAAAAACGCAGACCCTGGCGCAGGTGGGTCGTGCTGGCACTGTTGATCGTGGGTTTTTACCTGGGCGAATTGTTCGTGCCTGTCCAGCCTGAGATCACAGTTGCGCCGGAGAAATTGATCGAGGAGCCGATCTTCGAGAATTTCCTCGGTTTCGCAGGACCTCTCTACCTGGTCAATACGATGCCCACGTTGATCTTGACGGTAATTCTGATTGTGCTCTTTGCGTATGCCGTCAATCGATCGCTAAAGAAGAGTGCGCAGACCGACTTTGTGCCGCGCGGCATCGGCAACGTGACCGAAACGATCCTCGAGGTGATCTACAACATGACGGAAGGCGCGGCGGGCAAGTGGGTCAAGACGATCTTTCCGTGGTTCGCGACCATCATGATCTACGTGTTGTTTGCGAACCTGATGAAGTTGATCCCGGGTTTCGAGTCCATCGGCGTACTCCATCACGCGCAAGGTGAGGGGCACGCGAGGGAACTCCTGGTGGGGAACTGGTATCTGTTCACCGCCGAAAAGGGAGAATATATCCTTGCCCCGTTCTTCCGCGGCATCTCGGTGGACTTGAACTTCACCTTTACGCTGGCGTTGATCGCGGTGATCGGCATCCAGGTGGTTGGATTCCGTGCCCAGGGTATGGGATACCTCACCAAGTTCCTCAATTTTGGTGGTGTTTTCAAGAAGCCGGTCTTCGGCGTGATCGACATGTTCATGGGCATCCTGGAGTTAATCTCCGAATTTGCGAAGATACTCTCGTTTGCCTTCCGTCTATTCGGGAACATGTTTGCAGGGATGGTGCTGATATCCGTGTTTGGCGCACTGTTGGGCAAGATCAGCATTGTGCCTGCGGGAATCTATTTGTTCGAGTTGTTCATTGGCATCATTCAGGCGTTTGTATTTGGCATTTTGACGATGGTCTTCATGGTCATGGCTACACAGGGTCATGGAGAGGAACACGCAAAACACTAGGTGTTGGGTGTTCCGTGAATAACATTCAAAGAGAAACGGGATATATCCCAAGGAGGCTTGAAAATGGAAGGTAGCATTATGGAGGCTGGGCGCTATGTCGGCGCCGGATTGGCAATGTTGGGCGCGGCAGGCGCAGGGATCGGAGTGGGATTGAGCGCGCTGGGTGCGTTGACGGGCATGGCTCGCAACCCGGATACCTACGGAAACCTGCTGAGCAGTATGATCCTCGGTATTGCGTTCTCTGAGGCTATCGCGATCTACTGCCTGGTAATCTCGTTCCTCATGCTCTTCAAAGTCGTGTAAACGGAATGGAGCGATAGATGGAAGCGCTAGGAATCAATCTTGGTTTTCTGATCTTACAGATCATCGGGTTCATTATCCTGTTCCTGACCCTGAACGCCTGGATCTACACGCCGATGGTGAACATGATGGAAACCCGCAAGCAGAAGATCGCACAGGGGTTGGAGGATGCGCGCGTCGCGGCGGAAGTCCGTTCCGATGCGGAGAAGGAAGCGGCGAAAATCACCGCCAAGGCGCAGGCGGAAGCAGGCAGGATCGTCCGTGAGGCGACCGAGCGCGCGGCGGCCGCTGGCAAAGAGCTTAAGATTGCCGCGGAGGCAGAGGCGGCCAAGGCGCGTGAAATTGCAGTGGCGGAGGCTCAACTCGAACGTAACCGCATTCTGGGAGATTTGCGCGGTCAGGTTGTGTCGCTTGCAATTGCGGCTGCCAACAAGCTGGTTGGTGAAGCGCTCGATGACAAGAAACAACGTGCCTTGCTGGACGAATTTTTCTCCGGCGTGAAATCCGGAAAAGTTGTGTTACTTGCTGACGCTGATTTCAAAGGCGATTCTGCCGAAGTAACCAGCGCGCTGCCCTTGAGCGCAGATGAGCAAGCCTCCGTCAAAAACGATGTGCTTTCGAAATCTGGTGTGAAGGAAGTGTCTTTCCACCATGATCCATCCATCCTGGGTGGACTTGTGATCAAAGTTGGCGACAAGGTTCTCGATGGATCTGTTGCCGGTTCATTGGAAGGCTTGCGCAAGAGCCTGAGGTAAAAGTTTACAATAAAGCAGGCGTGGCCGATATTACCCATGCCTGATTTATTAACCATCACTTACTTTATCCGGCCGCCCTCCAAAACCGGATGATGTAGCCGAGATAAACACCGACCTTATTAAAAACTGAGGTTTACGAAAAACGGGTTTCGACGATATACTCGTCGAAACCCGTTTCGTCTCCATGAACACGAATCCATCACTCCGAAAGATATTCACAGAAATTCCCCTTCCGTTCTGCATGTCCGATGTACCCGACGTGCCAATCACGGGTATCTCGATCGATAATCGCGCAGTGAAACCCGGTCATCTGTTCGTTGCGATGAAAGGCGGCACAACCGATGGGCACAATTTCATCCAAAGCGCAATTGAGAACGGCGCGGTCGCGGTGGTGGGGGAGCAGGAACTCAACAGACTTGTTGTGCCGTACATTCGACTCGCGAATACGCGTCAGGCACTGACGTGGATGGCTGCTTCTTTTTACCTTTGGCCCGCCCGTAAACTGACTGTGATCGGCGTGACCGGTACCGACGGCAAGACTACGACGACCAACCTGATCTACAAAATCCTACTCGCGGCGGGATTCAAAGCAGGGATGATCTCCACGGTCAACGCAGTGATCGGGGATGAAGTGCTGGATACCGGCTTCCACGTCACCACACCGGATGCTCATGATGTTCAGTTCTACCTGGCGAAGATGGTCGAAGCCGGTCTTACTCATGTGGTGCTTGAAACTACATCCCATGCGTGGGAGCAATTCCGCGTGGACGCGTGCGAGTTCGATATCGGTGTAGTTACAAATATTACTCACGAGCATCTTGACCAGCACGGTTCGTATGAGAAGTACCGCGCCGCAAAAGCGAGACTGTTCGAATCGCTGGAAAAGACCTCTGAAAAGCCGCATGGCAACCCGCGCCTTGCCGTGCTCAACCGCGACGATACTTCCTTTGAATTTCTGGGAGGCGTCGTAACTGGTAACAAGACGGATTATGGTTTGAGCACGGATGCGAAAGTCCGGGCGATGGATGTAAAACATTCACCCTCCGGAATCCGTTTCGCGGCTCGAAGCCGGGATTTCATGATTCCCGTCACATGTAAGCTGGCAGGCGCGTACAATGTTTTCAATTGCCTCGCTGCGTTGACCGCCACCGTATACGGTTTGGGTATCAAACCCGAGGTTGCCGCGCAGGGAATCGCTGCGCTGGAGGGAATCCCCGGCCGCATGGAACGGATCGATCTGGGGCAGGATTTCACCGCGATCGTGGATTTTGCCCACACACCGAACGCGTTGAAAGTCGCGTTGGAGGCGGGGCGTGAAATGATTCAATCAGCCACAGAGTACACAGAGAAAGGTGAGATAAAAAACTCAGTGAACTCTGCGGTCTCAATGGCTAAGAAACCACGCGTCATTGTTGTCTTTGGGTCGGCGGGGCTGCGGGACAAAGCGAAGAGGAAAATGATGGCGGAGATCGGCACGGAACTTGCGGATGTGTCCATCTTCACTGCTGAGGACCCGCGCACCGAATCGCTGGATGGAATCCTTGACGAGATGGCGGCAGGCGCAACGTCCCGAGGTGGGCGCGAGATGGAATCCTTCTGGCGAATCGCAGACCGCGGCAAGGCGATCCGTTTTGGGCTGGGTCTTGCGCATAAGGGCGATGTCGTCCTTGTGTGTGGAAAGGGGCATGAACAATCGTTGTGTTTCGGCAGGAAGGAATTTTTATGGGACGATCGCGTCGCTGTCCGTGCCGCGCTCGGTGAAATGCTCGGCGTGGACGGACCGAAGATGCCCTATTTGCCCACGCAAGATATGGAGGAAAAGGATTGGCTGGCTTTGAAATAAAACCCGTGGTATTGACCGGCAAACACGTGCGGCTCGAACCGATGACCCTTGAACACGTCGAGCCATTGGCAGAGATCGGCGTGGGCCGCGATTTTTGGGATTACATGGTGTACGGCAAAATGGAGTCGACCGAGGATATGCGCGGCTGGGTTTTGGATTTGCTCGCGCGCACCGAAAGGGGAACGGATCTCCCGTTCGTCGCGATCCATCTCGCCTCGGGGCGCGTGGCGGGCGCGACGCGTTATCTGAACATTATGCCCAATGACCG
>DAOTZF010000442.1:0-4012 GCA_034434415.1 Anaerolineales bacterium
CTTCGTTGTAACTGGCGAGCGCGGCTTCATTTTCTTTGCGGAACTGTTGCACATCGCCAATCGCTTGGAGCACGTTGGCTTCGCCCAATTTCGCTCCGATTTCCTTGAACAGTTTCAGGGCTTCGTTGTAATATTGGTCCGCGAGGTACCACTCCGCGCGGTAATAATGTCTTCTGCCAGCACGAAACAATATTTCAGCACGTACTGAATCGGGCAAACCTAGTTCATCCCGCAGACCTAACTCATGCAGCAAGCCCCAAAGAAAATGGTCGAAATTGAAAGCCGCTTGCGATTCCAGCTTTCTCCATACATCGAACGCGTTTTCGGGGTTAATGAAAAATTGGTGATACAGCGCTTCAAGACCTGCCCCATCCATCTCTCCAAAATGGGAGAATGCCTTTGTATGGAATTCGAGAAATTGATTATTCTGCTCGCGTTTCAAATAGGCAATCTGAACTTTTCGCACAAGGTCATGACCCGCTTTGTATCCCTCCACAAGTTTTGAAGGAACGATGAAAGAGTATTTGGTAAGTTTTTTGTATTGCTCATCCGTTAAGTGATGTTCGAGTAACGCGTTCAAAATCTCGAATGAAAACCAGCGCAAAACCATCATCCATTGAGCGGCTGGCCGCAAAGATTCATCCATTCGATTGAGAATGTAGATCTGAAGCCACTCCACCACCTTCTCTCGTCCTGAAATCGCGGGAACGTCTTTCGCCAACATCCCACCAGGAGTTTCCAGCCATGCTTCTGCCGCCATTTTAGTCAGTAGTGGATGCCCGCTGGCAAGGCGATATACTGCATTGCAGAACTCATCATCCTGAATCCCGAGCGAGTTCAATAACGCTTTGCTGTCCGTATCAGATAAGTCTGGTAGCCCCTCCCCTCTTAAACCGCGACGCAGGGATTCCACATTTTCTTGGTGTCGTAAGGCTTCGCGAGATGCAACAACGACTCGCAATGCTGGCGCAAATTGACGAGCCCGTTCCAGTGTGGTCCACAACCTGCGAATTTCGTCGAGGGCGACAAAATCCTGATACACATCATAGTTATCAAGAAGAAAAACAAATTTTTCGCCGTTTCTGAGTGTTTGGATCAGATTCAGCCATTGTTCGATAATGACAGAGTTTGCCTGGCTCTCCAGAGCACGCACCGCCTCGGCAATATTCGCCGTCATCGTTTGCTGACTTTCAGGTGACTCGGAAATAGTTTGCTGTTGCCTCAATGCCAGCATGCGCTGATTTAAATCTTCAAGAGCGTTGTTGTAAAATTTTTTAAATATGCGCACAGCGTCGGAAGAAAAACCCGCCGAAACCGACTCGGCAATGCTTACAAGAAATGTATGGAAGCTGCTACTGAAATCTCCGATGGGAAGGTTGACATATCGGATTGAACCTGCGAGACATCTGTTTACCTCCAGCCATTCTAATAATGTGCTTTTTCCCTGCCCTGCAACGCCGTTAAAGGCAAGTATCCATGGGGATTCTGTTTCCCATAATTTATCGAACAATCCAATAGCAGTTTCTCTATCTTGAAAGTGACTTAAGTCCCGCGCCATAATTCCCTCTCTGCTTACTTCATGGTTTGTTTGCTTCTGGGTGAGTCCACAGTTTTTTGCTTTTGCACTCCCGTTTTACCTTCCATATTCTGTTCGCTATCAGGAGATCGAATCGCTTCCTGAACTCTCGAGTTTTCGCTTGTTGTTTCGGATTTGCTTTTTTTCATGCTAAGCCAGTAACCGAACCAAGTTCCCGCCGCCCCAATAAGAAACTGCAATATGTCAAAAATCCACTTGCCCAGTCCGACGGGGTCAGTAGCTGTAAGATTATCGAGCCATGAAAAAACCGAGCCTAATACGAAGGCTAGTCCTACTAACATGAGAACGATTGGAATGATTTTTTCTCTTTTCATCTATCACCTCTCCCCCGCCGCGCGGGAGTAAGCCCAATTGTAAAGCCAATTCTGGTCTCGACTGCTTGCGTCTCGACCAGCGGCAGTTACCCATTACTTCCTCGTAATCGGCATCAACCTCCCCCTCCCAAACGACTTCCCGCTCACCTTCAGGATCACTCCCGCCTGCCAGCGTTTGTGTTCGCTCGCGCGCATGGCGGCGTTCGATTGATTCTTCTGCGCCAGCGTTTCCACTTCGGGCGAAATTTTTTCGTAATCGAACGGGTCCACCTGCTCCGCGCGCAACTCCGCCGATGGTTTGCGCGTCATCACGAATTGCGGGATCACACCTTCAACTTCTGACCTTCGACCTTCAACCTTCAACTTTCCAACTTGCCAACCCGAATTCACCCACCTCGCCAGCGCGTACACCTCGGGCTTGGTCAAATCGCCGAGCGGGCTGATCGTCCCTGCGAGATCGCCGTACAACGTGCCGTAGCCCAGCGCCAGTTCCGTCTTATTGGACGTGTTGATCAGGAATCCGCCGCGCTGGTTGACGAAACTCATCAGGACGACCATCCGCAGACGTGCCTGGATGTTCTCACCTGCGACTCCTCCGCTTCGTTCCGGACCCAGAACCTGTTCCGCCGCTTTGTGCATCTCCTCCAACTCGACAACTTCGAATCGAATCCCCAGCCGTTCCGCCAACTCACGCGCGGACTCGGTCGAGCGCGTGTCCGTGAACCGCGAGGGGATGGCGACTCCTGTCACGCGTTCGCGTCCCAGCGCCTCCGCCGCGATCACTGCTACAACGGACGAGTCGATTCCGCCCGACAAACCGATGAACGCGTGTTTGAGTCCGTTCTTGTTTGCGAAGTCGCGCAGTCCCAATACCAAAGCCTTGAAAACTTCTTCCTCGTTACTTTCTACTTTCCACTTAGCCCCTTCCTCTTTCTTCTTTCCCCTTTCTTTATCCACCTCCACTACCCTCACCTCTTCCTCAAACTCTTTCAACCTCTCCCCTCCCAACACGAAACTCCCACCATCGAAGATCAACTCGTCATTCGCGCCGACAAGATTTACAAATACGAGAGGCACGCTGGTCGAGTAGCCCGTGTTCGTCGGGCGTATCGAGACCTGCCTCCTCGCATGATGCAACCGCCCCTCCCCTACTCCCCTCCGATATGGCGATGCGGAAATGCAAACTAACATTTCTGCACCCATCACCTTCAAGTCCGCGCCGGGGTGGACTTGATATTCCTCGTCCCACATGTCCTCGCAGATGATCACACCGATATTCGTCCCCGCGATTTCGATCGGAGGCAGAGTCTTCTCTCCGGGCAGGAACCAGCGCGGCTCGTAGAAGACATCGTAAATTGGGAGCAATTGCTTGATCTGTGCGATTCTCATCTCCCCGTTTTGCATCAAATAGGCGATGTTGTTCAATGACGGGTGTTCGTACATTTTTTGTGGCGCAGATGTAAATGATCCCACCAACAGCGGAGGCAAATCTTTGGCTTGGCGCGCCAGATCGCTTGTCGCGTGTTGAACCGCCTCGACGAACGACGCGTCGTATAAAATATCGCGCGGAGGGTATCCGCACACGGTCAATTCGGGATAGACGATGAGGTCAGGCTTCTGGTCCGCGACCGATTTCGCCGCGTCGAGAATCCGTGAGACATTCCCTTCCAAATCTCCCACTGTTGTGTTAATCTGGGCAATCGCAATTTTCACTTGTTTACCTGTCTACGTGTTTCCCCGTATACTCTTTCCCCATCTCTTCCAGCAAATTCAACGCCTCGATCACCGAATCGCGCCGCAAACAAACCGAATCGCCGAGCATGAACCTGCGATAACCGATCTCGAGCAGGAACGCCACGTCGCTGATGTCCGCGCTTGTGGGAATGGGATGTTGCGCCATCGAATCCAATATGCGACTCGCGACGACTGCATCGTTGTCTGCTTTGATGATTGTCTTTACTGCGTTTACGATCTTGTGCGGGCGGAGGACTTCCACGAACAAGTCGCCGCGCGCCGCCATGAGATGTCCATGCTTCGCACCGTGTTTCCTTGCGAAATCGAGTCCGCGTTGCGTTTCGATCTTGAGAATCACTTCCGCATT
>DAOTZF010000443.1:0-7324 GCA_034434415.1 Anaerolineales bacterium
GCCATGGAAGAAGCAGAAGCGTTATGCGGACGCGTCGCCATCATTGACCGCGGGCGAATTATCGCGTGTGATACACCCAGTTCGTTGATCGCCAACCTAAAGCTGAATTCGATGTTGAAGGCTACTGTGGAGTTGCCGCTTGAGCAGGTGCGCACCTTGCCTGAAGTCAGCCATGCGCGTTACACGGGTCAACATCTGGAGGTGGAGACTGCACGGCCCGAAGTGACCTTGACCGCCCTCCACGACCTTGCCTCTCGCTCCGGTCGCTCGATCCGTGATGTGATGCTGCGCCAGCCCAATTTAGAGGATGTCTTCCTGAAATTGACCGGGCACGCGCTGGCTGAGTCGAATTAACTTTGATCTACCGAAAGGAAACCATCCATGAAACGTTTTTTCATCCTTACCAAAGCCATGACGCTGATGCACCTGCGTAACGGCTACGTCCTGTTCTGGAATTTTGCCTTCCCCGTCCTGCTCATGGTCATCTATGGAGCGATCATGGGCCAATATATGGATTACATGACCCCCGGCGTTATCGTGCTCAATGCTCTGAGTTTCGGGCTGGTCAGTAGCTCTACTATGATGCTTGAAATGCGCGAGAAAGGCGTTTTGAGAAGGCTGCAGGCAACGCCATTGCCTGCCGGGCAGTTGACCGGTTCATACCTGCTTGTCAACATCATTATTGGTGTTCTGCAAAGCATGCTTATCATTCTTGCCGGCGTTTTGCTCTATGACGTGCCAGTGACCGGAACAAGCCTGCTCCTTGCCTATCCCATGATCCTCGTTGGACTGCTGGCGTTCATGGCGCTGGGAGGAATCATCAGCGGGTTTGCGGCGAAATCTGGCACCGCGACAGCCATCGGCATGACAGTCTATTTTTTGTTGATGTTCATCAGCGATATGATCTTCCCGCTGGATATGCTTCCGGAATGGCTAAGGAATGTGGTGCCGTACCTGCCCGCCTATCCGGTAACCCAACTTGTCCGCTCTGCTATGTTGGAAGCCGCGCTCGATCCCAAATGGCTGACACACCTGCTTCTGCTTGCTGTCTACGGCATCGGTGCGACCTTCATTGCCGCAAAGTTGTTTCGCTGGGAACCGAAGACATAATAATAAAAACACAAATCGCCACAGAGTTCACTGAGTCTGCATCTCAAAGTTCTCCGTGATCTCTGTGGCTGATCATGCTTTTCACTTTCTACTTTAAAGAGTACACTTTCCACATGACGGAAATTCGTTCCTCTCACCTGGCTGACAGCGAACTCCCAATGCCTGCCCAACACTTTGAACTGTATGGCAGATTTTGGGATGTATTGTCTATGCTAATCTTCAGTTTCGCCGCAGCCACTGTGCTTATTGCACATGCAAATGAACTGACCTGGCGGGAGTGGGCGGTTGCCGGATTGTCCATTGTGCAGGGATTGCTATATTTTTTCTGCGTCACTCGCGCCGGCTGGCCCGTTTCAAACCGAAGCCTCACTCTCTATTTTGTTGCTGGAGTCTCCATGTGGGCTCTAGCATGCTGGTTGAATCCGTTTACCTGGTGGCTGGGCTTTACCTACTTTGGGCAGATGTTTGGCTTGCTGCCGTTTCGAGCTGTTATTCCTGGAACAGCCATCGTCACGTTTCTCATTGCTTTGATTCTTGCTGACTGGAACATTACACAGATTCCGCTTGCCGCCGTGGTCGGATTTACATTCCAATGGCTCGGAGGCATGGCGGTCTTTCTTTTTATTTATGGCATCATCCGTACCAGCCGCGAACGTGCCAAACTCATCAACAAACTGGAATCCGCCCAAAAGGAATTGGAACTTTCCCGTCAACGCGATGCCGAATTCGCCGCTTTGCGAGAACGCGAACGTCTAGCCCGCGACTTGCACGACAGCCTCGGTCACTCCCTTGTTGCGTTGTCAGTTCAACTCGAAGCCATCCAACGTCTCTACAAAGTGGACCCTGAAAAAGCATCGGCGCAAGTGGATGAACTCAAGAATCTTACGCGTGCCAGCATGGATGACCTTCGCCGTTCTCTCGCGGGCTTACGCGCACCGGGTTTGGGTGAACGACGGTTGAGCGAAGCCTTGCAAACGCTCAGTGTGGATACCGGTGAAAGAGCACATTTCGAAATTAAATGCCACATTGCTGATGGCGCTGATGGACTATCTCCGGCATACGCGGAAACCATCTGGCGCGTTGCACAAGAGGCGCTGGCGAACATCGAGCGACACGCCTCAGCCCGCAACGTGGAATTGCAACTGAACGTGGATTCCCACGCCGCCTTTCTCTCGATTCAAGACGACGGACGCGGCTTGCCACCCGATGCAGAAAAACAGCCTGGACATTACGGTCTGCGTGGAATGCGCGAACGTGTAGAAGGACTCGGTGGCTCGTTGACATTATCCAATGGCGGCGTCGGTTCCCGCATCGACGTGAAACTGCCCATCCTCTAGGATTCATTGGTTCCCAGCCCATGACTGATCCCATCAAAATTCTGCTTGTCGAAGACCAAACCCTGATGCGTCAGGGGTTGAAAACGATCCTCGATCTGGAACCAGGTCTGCACGTTGTCGGTGAAGCGGGAGACGGCGAAAGCGGAGTCCGATTGGCATTGCAACTGCGCCCCGATGTTGTCCTTATGGATGTGCAAATGCCCGTCCTCAACGGCGTCGAAGCGACAGCGAAGTTGTGCCGTGAATGGCAGTCGGCGAAGGTTATCATCCTCACCACCTTTGACCGGGATGATTATGTGTATCAGGGCGTCCGCGCAGGCGCGATGGGGTACCTGCTCAAAGACACCCCCGCTGATAAATTGATTCACACGATTCGGCGGGTGCATGAAGGTGAGGTGTTCATTCAGCCTGAGATCGCCTCTCGTGCGTTGCGCGAGATGATGCGCCCCAGCGCTTCTGCCATAGGATCACTCTCCGAGCGCGAGCGTGAAGTTCTCGTTCTGCTCGCGCAAGGCGCTTCCAACAAGGATATGGCGGAGAAACTCTTCATCACCGAGGGGACCGTGAAGAATCACGTTTCGAATATCCTTGCCAAACTTCAAGCCGACAACCGAACGCAAGCCGCTGATATTGCCAGAAAACAAGGATTGGTATGATTCAAAAGGAGTTCTGAACATGAAAACTGAACACGCGAACTCAAGGGCAGAAGTCGTCACTGCCTGGGTCTTCCTGTTGCTGGCGTCGGGTTTGCCTAGGATCATTTTACAGGAAGTCTTTAACTATCAAGTATCAAGTGACCTCGGGTCTATTCTGGCAGGATCCGTTGTGCTGATCGGCCTGTTGTTAACTTATGTATGGGATGCGGTTCGCGGACTGCGATTGTTCTTTGGGTTATTCCTTGTGTTGGTCTGTGTGGAGTGGATCGTTTTCACGAAAATCGATCAACTGCCAGTGTATCAGGCATGGTTAAATCACCCCTCATTCAATGTGTTCATGCTTGCAGAGCAATCCCTGCGGTTGATGGTGACACTCACCATTATTGCCGCATTGTTCCTCATTCGAAAACGCGCCAGCGCATTTTTCATGGTCAAAGGAGATACGAGTGCTCTGGTCGAACCTGTTGGTTGGATGGGGATCAAACCGGGTGAGCGGTGGAATACAGTCGGGCGTAACTTTGCATTTATCCTGAGCCTGGGCACCCTCACGTTTTTGATTCTTGCGGGTCGCCCGCCCCTGGATCTTGCCCTCCGTGCTGTCCCATATCTCCCAGCAATACTGATCGCCGCGATGTTGAATGCCTTCAATGAAGAGATAACGTACAAAGCCTCGTTCCTATCTGTGCTTGAGGATGTTGTTGGCAGGAGGCAGGCACTGTGGCTGATGGCTGCATATTTTGGCATCGGTCATTATTACGGTGTCCCCTATGGTGTGGTCGGCGTGCTCATGGCGGGGTTCCTTGGATGGTTCCTCGGCAAGTCCATGCTGGAAACGCGCGGATTGTGGTGGGCGTGGTTCATCCATTTTATACAGGATGTGCTCATCTTTTGTTTCCTGGCCATCGGTTCGATCACGCCGGGCGGTTGATGATCAATGTGAATTTGTGTGATCAATAAAACCTGATTACCCTACTCAGGTATCGTTTCATCGCCACAGAAAGAGTTTACAATTAATAACATCAGGTTATTCATATGACAAACAAAAATAAGCAGGCTGTGTTTTTTCCACGACTTTCCTACTTTGCAGGGTTGATCGCGGGGGTCTTTCTTGTGTTCATCGCGACATGGGCAGACATGGAAGCCACCTTCTATGGATTCCCGCGTCAAGCGGACCCCGGGTTGACTGGATTCGCCTGTCCTGTGCTAATGACGAGGGGAGATTCGAACACTCTCTCGTTTTCGATCAACAATCAGACAGATTCCAAGATCACCCCGTCTGTGAAGTTGTGGGTCAGCACTCCCATCCTGCCGGAGGAATACAATGAAATGGCGGAATTAGCCCCCGGCGAATCGAAGCGATTCACGTGGCAGGTCGATGCGCGCAATATCGACCTTGAACGGTTCATTTTTGCTAAAGCGATGATGTACTCCTCGTACCCGCTTCCCAGCCAGGAGGCAACGTGCGGTATCTTCATCCTTGACCTGCCTCTCAGCGGAAGAGTGATTTTCCCGGCGTTGATCGCCATCGGTCTTTTGGGAATGGGTTGGGGATTGTTCAGGATGTACAAGACCAGAGGTGCAAATGAATGGGTCGATAAAAATGTACCCGCACTGACCTTTATCGCCGTCGTACTCGCAATTGGGTTTGTCTCCAGTCTCATGGGAGCATGGATTCAATCCATCCTTGTGCTGGCGGTGATCGCTCTTATGCTCTTTATCCTTCTGAGTTCTTTCATGTTGAGCGAACGCCGAAAACAGTAGAATATTCAATGAATAAAAAAGAGACCGCCCCAATCTGAGGCGGTCTCTTTTCATTTACTTCACCAGATTTCTCAACACCGTGTGCAGAATGCCCCCGTTGCGGTAGTAGTTCACCTCCACATCGGTGTTCAACAATGCGGTGGCTTGGAATTCGACGATCGAACCGTCACCTCGCCTCGCTTTCACAGCGAGGACCGATTTCGGCTTCAAATCCTTCAGCCCTTCGATGTCGAATACCTCATCGCCTTTCAAGCCCAGCGATTCAGCATTTTGACCCTCCATGAACTTCAACGGCAGGATGCCCATGCCCACGAGGTTCGAGCGATGGATGCGCTCGAACGATTCGGCGATCACGGCTTTCACACCTTGCAGGAGCGGTCCCTTCGCTGCCCAGTCGCGGCTGGAACCCGTTCCATATTCCTTGCCCGCGATGATCACTACAGGTACGGCTTCACCCTGATATTTCATCGCCGCGTCGAAGATCGGCATGATCTCTCCGGAGGTGTGATGTTTTGTCCAGTTGCCCTCTTTCGGCGCGACGAGCAGGTTCTTGAGGCGGATATTTGCGAATGTACCGCGCGCCATCACGAGGTCATTACCACGGCGGGCACCATATGAGTTGAAATATTGCGGAGCCACATCGCGTTCCTGCAAATATTTTCCAGCAGGGCTATCGGCGGCGATGTTGCCGGCGGGGGAGATGTGGTCGGTGGTGATCGAATCGCCGAACAAGCCGAGCACGCGCGCGCCTTTGATATCTTGCACTGAGCCGACGTCCAGGGTCAGTTCCTGAAAATACGGCGGATGGTGTATATACGTGGAGTTTTCGTCCCATTCATACAGATCGCCCCCAGAGACCTTGATCTCTTTCCACATGTCCGAGCCGCTGAACACATCTGCATACTTTTCTTTGAACATCTCAGCGCGCACACTGGATGTCGCGACTTCGTTGATCTCCTGTTGCGAGGGCCACAGGTCCTTGAGATAAACAAGCGAGCCATCTGAACCTATACCGAGAGGTTCTTTATCAAGGTCGATATCCACTGTCCCTGCCAGCGCGTAGGCGACGACAAGCGGCGGACTGGCGAGGAAGTTCGCCTTCACCAGCGGATGGACTCTGCCCTCAAAATTGCGATTCCCTGAAAGTACCGCCGCCGCTACTAAATCGGACCCTGTGACCGCTTTTGCCACTTCCGCCGGCAACGGACCTGAATTACCGATGCAGGTGGTGCATCCATAAGCGATCACATTGAACCCGAGTTGTGAAAGTGGTTCCAGTAGATTCGCCTGCTTCAAATATTCTGTCACGACGCGCGAGCCGGGCGCAAGCGATGTTTTGACATAAGGCTTGACGCTGAGTCCCTTTTCGAGAGCCTTCTTCGCGACAAGCCCTGCAGCGACCATCACCGACGGGTTGCTGGTGTTCGTGCAGGATGTGATCGCCGCGATGACCACTGCTCCGTGTTTCATTTTCATTGAGCCGCCGTTCGTGCCGTACGTGGCTTCTGCGACAATCGCTTCGGGTTTAAGTTCGAAGCCGCGTTCCTTCACAGGCGCGCTCAATGCCTTGTTGAATGTTTCTTTGAGTTCAGACATCGCCACGCGATCCTGCGGACGCTTGGGTCCAGCCAACGAGGGCACAACAGACGCTAGGTCCAATTCGAGCGTATCGGTATATTCAGGCTCATGCATACCCGCTTCATGAAAGAGTCCCTGGGCGCGCATGTATGCTTCGGTCAACGCGATGGTTTCCTCGGAGCGACCGGTCAACCGCATGTAGCGAAGCGTCTCTTCATCCACAGGGAAGTAGCCGATGGTCGCGCCGTATTCGGGAGCCATGTTGCCGATCGTGGCGCGGTCGGGCAGTGACATCGTCTCAAGTCCCGGACCGAAGAACTCG
Source organism: Anaerolineales bacterium (assembly GCA_034434415.1). Lineage (GTDB taxonomy): Bacteria > Chloroflexota > Anaerolineae > Anaerolineales > Villigracilaceae > Defluviilinea. The sequence goes on from DAOTZF010000443.1 coordinate 6,765, forward strand.
ACGAATTTATCCACTACTCCTTTTTTACGGAGCATCTGCGTAACAGTAAGCACGAGGTCGGTGGCAGTGACGCCTTCTTGAAGTTTGCCGTACAGTTTGAAACCGATCACATCGGGCAACAACATATCCATCGGTTGACCAAGCATCACAGCTTCAGCTTCGATACCACCCACGCCCCAGCCGACCACGCCGAGACCGTTGATCATGGTGGTGTGCGAGTCGGTGCCAACGAGCGTATCTGGAAATGCCAGCATTTCCTTGCCGTCCTTTTTCGTCATTACCACATCGGCAAGATATTCCAAATTGACTTGATGCACGATGCCGGTCATCGGCGGGACGACGCGGAAGTTTTGGAACGCCTGTTGACCCCATTTGAGGAACTCATATCGTTCCTTGTTGCGCAGGAACTCCATCTCTGTGTTGCGTTGCAACGCATCTTGCGTGGCGAAGAAATCCACTTGAATGGAATGGTCGATCACCAGATCCACCGGCACGAGCGGATTGATCCTCTTCGGGTCGCCGCCGAGACGTGCAACTGCCGCGCGCATGGCGGCGAGATC
>DAOTZF010000444.1:0-5162 GCA_034434415.1 Anaerolineales bacterium
CAACGTGATCCAGGAAGGCAAGGAATACGGTCAGGGCGTGGGCTACATGGACGATGGCACGATGGTGGTGGTCGAGAACGGGAAGGATGTCATTGGCGAGTACCGCGAAGTGACCGTTTCGAAGGTCTTGCAAACCGCGGCAGGACGCATGATCTTCGCCCGCGTGGATGAGAACGGGAAGAAGAAAAAATAATCCGCAGATTTCGCTGATTTCGCAGATTGTTTTTATGAAACTCAACGATGAGCGTGACCCACAGACTTACGCCATAATTGGGGCGGCAATGGAAATCCATCGGCAGTTAGGGCATGGTTTTCTCGAAGCCGTTTATCAAGATGCGGCAGTGATTGAATTTCCCCTAAAACAACTTCCTTTTGAAAAGGAAGTTTTACTGCCCATCAAATACAAGAACATCCTATTACCAACTCACTATCGAGCCGATTTTGTATGTTTTTCAGAGATCATTGTGGAGTTCAAAGCGCTTTCTCGTCTTTCCAATGTTGAAGAAGCACAATTACTCAACTACTTGAAAGCCACTGGGCTGAAACGCGGACTCCTGATAAACTTTGGCACATCCAGCCTTCAATACAAACGCCTTGTATGGGGCTATGAAGAAAAAATAAAATCTGCGTAATCTGCGTCATCTGCGGATAAATCAAGGTATTTCAATGATTCGTATCTATAACACCCTGACTCGCAAAAAAGAAGATTTCGTCACCCTCGAACCGAACAAAGTCCGCATGTACGTCTGCGGTGTGACGGTTTATAACGACGCACACGTCGGTCATGCCATGTCCGCGCTGGTGTTCGACCTCATCCGCCGTTACCTTGAGTTCCGCGGTTATGAAGTGAAGCACGTCATGAACTACACCGACGTGGACGACAAGATCATCAACCGCGCCAACGCGCTCGGCGAAGATCCGCTCGCGCTTTCGCAACGTTATATCGAAGACTATTCAAAGAATCTCGCTGACCTAAATGTTTTACCGGCTACGTCGAATCCGCAGGTGAGCAAGACCATGCCGCTCATCATCGAGTTCATTCAGGGGTTGATCCAAAAAGAAGCTGCCTATGCTGCGTCCAACGGCGACGTGTACTTCAGCGTCACGAGCGATAACGATTACGGCAAACTTTCTGGTCGCAAGATCGAAGACATGCAAGCAGGCGCACGCATCGAGATCGGCGAGTCCAAAGACCACCCGATGGACTTCGCCCTCTGGAAAGCCGCCAAGCCCGGCGAAATTTTCTGGGAGAGTCCGTGGGGCAAGGGACGCCCCGGCTGGCACATCGAATGCTCCGCCATGAACCTCGCCGAACTCGGCGAACAGATCGACATCCACGGCGGCGGCAACGACCTGATCTTCCCGCACCACGAGAACGAGATCGCGCAAACCAAGTCGTACACCGGTAAACAATTCTCGCGCTATTGGATCCACAACGGCATGTTGCAACTCGGCGGCGAGAAAATGTCCAAGTCGCTGGGCAACATCGTCAGCATCAAGGATTTTCTCAAGACGCGCAATGCCGACGTGATGCGGATGCTCGTGTTGATGGGATCGTACCGCGCGCCGCTTATCTTCAACGACGAAACACAGGATGCCGCGGAGAAATCGCTGGAACGCATCAAATCCGCGTTTCGATCTGCCTCACCCTCAGCAAAAGGACTTCCCGCCGGAACCGCCGCTGAACTCGTCACGCAATCCGAAGCGACGAAGCAATCTTTCACCGACGCGATGGACGACGATTTCAATTCCCCGCTTGCGCTCGCCGCGCTGTATGAACTCGTCAAAGCGGTGAACACTGCCCGTGACAATGGCGCGACCGATGCTCAACTCGAACCCGCTCAAAAAACTCTGCGTGAGTTAACCGGTGTACTTGGCTTGCAACTGAAAGAAAAGACCGGCTCCAGCGAGATGGAAGCGCAGGTCACAGCCTTGATCGCGGAACGCAATGAAGCGCGCAAGCAAAAACAGTGGGCGCGTTCGGATCAGATCCGCGACCAGCTCAAGGAGATGGGTGTGACCATCGAAGATAGTAAGGATGGAACAACGTGGAGATGGTTATAGGTTTTTAGCTTGATAGTCAAAGAATCAGGATCGAGATTCTTGGAAATTAGTAAATCATCTACAAGGGAATAACAGAGAAGAAGGGAAGGTCACTCCAATTAAATTCTTTGTACAATTTTCCTTCTACGCTGGAAAACTTACCGTGTGACCAGCGAATTTCAGCGTGAAATTTCGCTAGATACGCGTGTTTGGTGGTTTTGTTAGTACACAGGATTTCGAAGTCAACAACGCTCTGCTCTTTTTCTAGGTTTGGGATGGCTTTAATATCTTCGAACTGCCAAGTTTGAAGCCAAGTTGTTAAATCTGGAATCAATACCGCAAATTCGTTTTTTCCATCAATACCACACAATACATATTCAACTGCATTCATCCTGAAGAACATTTTTGCAATACGTTCAAGGACTGCCCCTCTTATTCTAGATTTAAGAGACTTTGAGAGATAGTTCTCAAATATTTCAGCTGAAGATTGGGACACTTTTTGACACATCCTAATATACAACTCTTGAAATTCTTGAGGATAATGTTCCCCCAGATTCTTTATCGCACGAATTAATGGTTTCTTTCTCCGAGACAACTCAAACTCCACAACAGCCTCGGGAGTGGTATTCATGCCTGTGTCCAGCCCCGTCAATTTACGCGCGAATGCATAAAACTCTTGATACGCCTGAGGCGCTGTTTCCAAATACCAACTTGTCATTCCTTGAGCCTGTGCACTACCTTGTGGTGTGGCAACAAATAAGTTGTATGGACTTGGATTCCCAACGACACGACTTTCTGCTTTTACAGAAATAGGAATATTCGCACCTAGTAAATCTTTTGCAGTGCTTGTTGTAGCAGCCTGCCGATCCCCTCCAGTCCACCGCACTAAATTCAGGTTTCTAAAAGATTTATAATTACTTCTCAATCTGATGCCAACATTATTCATAGATGCAAACATAATATCTGACGGATATGTATTGACGAAGGTATTGAATTTTTCTTCGTTCAACGTATTGTCGAATTTCGGATGCACTTGTTTAAATGAAACTTCCAATGGTTTGTCGTAACCAAGTAAACCGAATCCCACAGATAATTCTGAGCATTCTGTTTTGGCAGTTGCCATAGTTCTCTCTTTAAAATAGTTTTTCCATCTTCTCTTTCAGGGCTTTGGCTATTCTTGTTTCCGAAAGTTTAATGTAGTTCTTGTCAATATCATATCCAACATAATGTCGATTTGTATTAATTGCTGCAACCGCAGACGTTCCAGATCCTAAAAATGGATCTAAAACAACATCATCCTTATAGGTATACAACCTAATCAATCTCTCGATAAGTGCAACCGGAAAAGGTGCAGGATGACCGATGCGTTTCGCAGATTCTGGTGGTATTTCCCAAATCGAGAGAGTAGCCGCCATAAACTCTTCTTTCTTAATATCTGACTTTCCTTTGTCGGGTCTCGTGTATCCTTGTTTTGTAAATATGAGAATATATTCATGCAAATCTCTTAGTCGAGGCGATTTTGCGCTCATCCAACTTCCCCAAGCAGTCGATCCACTGGCTCCTTTCGCTTTTTGCCAAATTATTTCCCCCATAGGAAGAAATCCTTGTTCGATGTGAATTTGATAGAAAAAAGCATGAAGGGGTATGTATGGTTTACGTCCTAAATTAGCAATATTGATTGCATATCTCCCACCCGGTCGTAGAACTCGATACACCTCTTTCCCTACGCGCTTAATTAATCCCAAATATTCTTCGAGGGTCAGATTATTATCATAATCCTTTGATGCATTATAGGGTGGTGATGTAACCGCAAGTGCAACACTATTATCGGGAATATTACACATATCTTCTGATGAATGATTGTAGACTTTATCTGCCCAATCACCTACATCAGGTACAAAAATACTCTTCAATTCCTTTTCTAATAAAGGTTTACTAAACAAGTCCTTGTGCATGCGACTGTTGTAAAATATCGAACTGTCATGAGACTCCCGCTTTCCAGTTCCAAAAGAAGAGGTTTGAGTCCCATCACTAATTCTAGCTGCTTTCTTGGTCACAGTTCATCCTTTGTTTTGAAATGTCTTTTAGATATGTTCATATTATATCTTCGATTTCGTATGTAATTATGAAAACTGCAAATGAAATATTAGTACTTACTTCCTGCCTCTGGCAACGCCAGCGGGATTCCAAAAACGCATGCTGACCACTGAAGGTTTATAATCCCTCAAAACGTTCAGGAGAGACACCATGCTCAAAGTCGGATACATCGGATTGGGATTGATGGGCAAGTCCATCGCGCGGAACATTCTCAAGGCGGGGTTCCCGCTGTTCGTGCACAACCGTTCGCGCAAAGCGGTGGATGAACTCGTCGCGGAGGGCGCGACTGCCGCGTCCACTCCGGCGGTGGTCGCCGCGCAAGTGGACGTGATCTTCACCAACCTGCCCGACACACCGGATGTGGAAAAAGTTGTCCTCGGCGAAAAGGGAATCATCGAAGGCGCGCATCACGGACTTGTTTATGTTGACAATTCAACTATTAAACCCGCCTCCGCGCGCATGATCGCGCAAAAACTTTTAGAGAACAACGTGTTCGCGCTCGATGCTCCCGTCTCCGGCGGTGATATCGGCGCGCGCAACGGCACGCTCACCATCATGGTCGGCGGCGAAGCGTCCGCGCTGGAGAAGGCAATGCCGGTATTGCTTGCGATGGGCAAAACAATCACACACGTCGGTGACGCGGGCGCGGGTCAGGTGGCGAAAGCCGCCAACCAGATCATGGTCGCCGCGCAGATGGTCGCGATGGGCGAACTGCTCGTCTTCGCCAAGAAAGCGGGCGTAGACCCAAAAAAAGTGGTGGAGGCGATCAAAGGCGGCGCGGCACAATGCTGGACGCTCGACGTCAAGCCGCCGCGTCTATTCGATGGGAATCGCAACCCCGGCTTCAAAGCGCACATGCAGTTGAAGGATTTGAAAATTATTTTGGATACCGCAAAAGAATATGATATTCCCGTTTCTTCAACGAACGAGAATGCGAAACTATTTCAACAGATGGTCGATGACGGCATGGGCGAACTTGATAACTCCGCGGTGGTTGGCGTGATCGAGAAAATGGCGGGGGT
>DAOTZF010000445.1:0-10876 GCA_034434415.1 Anaerolineales bacterium
TTCAACTTCCTTGAACGGTTCGATATGTTGAAATACGCCAAAGAAGGCGCCGTCTTTTTGCTCAATAGTTTGTATGGTCCCGACGAGATTTGGAATCACCTGCCGAACGAAGTACAGAAGGATATCATCGCGAAGAGACTCAAATTCTACGTCATCAATGGATATGATGTTGCCGAGATGACCGGCATGGGTCAACGCGTCAACACCATCATGCAGACAGCGTTCTTTGCCATCAGCGGAGTACTTCCGCGCGAACAGGCGATTGACGAAATCAAACATGCCATCGAGAAAACCTACGGCAAGCGCGGAGAGGCGGTCGTGAAGAAGAATTTCGAAGCCGTGGACGCGACCCTTGAACATCTTTTTGAGGTCAAAGTCCCGGTGGAGATAACATCTACGACGTCGCGCCGGTCCCCCGTCCCGAATGAAGCGCCTGAATTTGTGAAGAACGTGCTGGGGAGGATGATCCAATTTGAAGGGGATGAAGTCCCCGTATCCGCTCTTCCGAATGATGGGACGTATCCGCTGGCGACATCGCAATGGGAGAAACGCAACATCGCACTGGAGATTCCAGTATGGGACGAGAAGTTGTGCATCCAATGCGGCAAGTGTGTGATCGTTTGTCCGCACGCAGTGATACGACACAAAGTGTATAGCGAGGTCGCGTTGGCGGGCGCGCCTGAAACATTCAAACATGTGCCATCGAAGTTCAAGGAATTTTCATCTGGCTACGCGTACACCGTGCAGGTCGCGCCGGAAGATTGCACAGGTTGTACGCTCTGCGTCGAGGCATGCCCGGTGAAGGATAAGTCACAAGTTGGGCGTAAAGCCATCAACATGGAACCCCAGCCTCCTTTGCGCGAAGCGGAAGTGAAGAACTGGGATTTCTTCATGAAGATTCCCGATCTAGATCGGAAGTTGATTAATCCATCCACGATTAAGAACTCTCAGTTGTTGCGTCCGTTATTCGAATTCAGCGGCGCGTGCGCGGGATGCGGTGAAACGCCGTATGTAAAACTGGTCTCGCAATTGTTCGGCGATCGAGCGGTCATCGCCAACGCCACAGGCTGTTCTTCGATCTACGGTGGCAACCTCCCCACTACACCGTGGTCTGTGGACTCGAAAGGACGCGGTCCCGCCTGGTCAAACTCGTTGTTCGAAGATAACGCCGAATTTGGTTTGGGAATGAGGCTCACGCTCGATAAACAAAATGAGTTTGCTCGTGAAATCCTCCGCGCCATGGATGCCGAGCTCGGCAAAGAGTTCGTCGAATCGATCCTGAACGCGAAGCAGGATGACGATCGGGGAATCGAAGCGCAGCGCGAACGCGTGAAAGAATTGAAAAATAGACTGGCGAAATCCAGCGATACGAAAGCAAAGGACCTGATCAGCATTGCCGACTCGCTCGTGAAAAAATCGGTGTGGATCATCGGCGGCGATGGCTGGGCATATGACATTGGCTACGGCGGTCTCGACCATGTGATGGCAAGCGGACGCAACGTAAATATTCTCGTTCTCGACACTGAAGTGTATTCGAACACAGGCGGGCAGGCGAGCAAAGCGACGCCGCGCGCGGCGGTCGCCAAGTTTGCGATGGGCGGCAAGGGGATGCCGAAAAAGGATCTGGGATTGCTTGCCATGTCGTACGGTTATGTGTACGTCGCGCATGTCGCGATGGGCGCTAACGACCAACAGACATTGAAAACATTCCTCGAAGCCGAGGTATATGATGGACCCTCGCTCATTATCGCTTACAGCCCATGCATCGCGCACGGATACGATATGGCGCGAAGCTTAGATCAGGCAAAACTTGCTGTGCAATCGGGTCATTGGTCCCTGTTCCATTATGACCCGCGTCTTGCACAACAGGGGAAAAACCCGCTGGTCATCGAATCGAAGGAGCCGAGCATTCCGTTCTCGCAGTATGCGTACAACGAGACTCGCTACAAGATGCTGACTCAGATGGACGAGGAACGCGCCGAATTACTGATGGGCAAAGCGCAACAGGACGCGAAGAGTCGCTGGGCGCTGTACCAGCAAATGGCGGCGATGCAATATGGAAACGGCAATGGACACAAGGAGTAAACCATGACGGATCTTTCCACCACGTATCTTGGTCTGAGCCTTGGGAATCCGATCGTCGCTTCAGCCTCCCCTCTCTCGAAAAAGATCGAACGGGCGAAAAAACTGGAGGAGGCAGGCATTTCCGCCATCGTGATGTATTCGCTTTTTGAAGAGCAGATCATACATGAAAGCCTCGAACTGGATCACTTCCTGAACCGAGGCAGTGATTCGTTCGCGGAAGCGCTGTCATACCTGCCGGACGGCGGCTTGTACGGGATCAGCCCCGAAAAATATTTGAACCAGCTTACAGGAATGAAGAAAGCACTCCGCATTCCTGTGATCGGCAGTCTCAACGGCGTCTCGAAAGGCGGCTGGACGGATTATGCACGCCGCATCGAAGAGGCAGGCGCTGACGCGCTCGAACTCAACATGTACTACATCCCCACTGACCCAAGCATGACTTCCAGCGACATCGAGGATATGCAGGTGGGGTTGGTGGCGGAAGTGAAATCTGCGATTCGAATCCCGCTGGCAGTGAAGATCAGCGCATTTTACACATCGCTGCCCCATTTTACGAAGCGACTCGTTGAAGCCGGTGCCGACGGGCTGGTGCTGTTCAACCGCTTCTATCAACCTGATTTCGACCTGGAGGAACTGGAAATCCTCCACAGCCTGGATCTCAGTACTTCATCCGATCTGCGATTGCCATTGCGGTGGATTTCGATCCTGCATGGAAAACTGAACGTTGACTTTGCCCTCACCAGCGGCGTGCACACCTACACCGATGTGTTGAAGGCGATGATGGCCGGCGCAAAAGTTGCCATGATGGCATCCAACCTGCTTCAATTCGGCGATGAGACCATCGGTTCGATCCTCAGCTATCTCGTGGCATGGATGAAGGAACGGGAGTATGAATCCATCAAGCAGATGCAGGGGAGTATGAGTCAGAAATCCGTCAAGGAGCCCGAAGCCTTCGAACGCGCCAATTACATGAAGGTGTTGAATAATTTCAGAAGTCTTCCATAATTGTGTCATTCTGAGGAGCGACGCTTGCGCAGGCGATGCAAGTGCAGGTGAGTGATGAAGAATCTCTAGAGACTCATCGTGGCGCCTTGCGCCACTCAGAGTGACACGTAATATTAAACGGCAAACTCCGCGTGCGTACGCGGAGTTGCCTTAGACCAACCTAGAGGGAGGAGAGAGTGTGAACGCACATGCACTGTGCGAAAACGACTAGAGCGGGTTGTGATTTGGATTGGTACCGCAATAGGCGCAGGCCATTTTTTCGATCTTGTTGCACTCGATGGCATTCGAGCAGCGGTGGGCAAGGATGTGGGGCGGCTGGTCGGGCAGATGTTCAGGCGGGTCCACCACCTGTGCCTCCAGCCTCACCTCATGACCTACATGCTCACAGTAGCGGACTTCCAGAATTCGCCACTTCTTCTGAGCCATACGGCACCTCCAGGTTACATGTCCATTGTAGGCAAAACAAATGACGCGTGCCAGTGACACGCGTCATCCCCTAACATGACAAATCGCCTATTGCCGGTTGGCTTTATCTAGTTGCGCACGAGAAAATAGACTCCGCCGGCATCGTCGATCAAATAGACTTCACCGTCCGCGTCCTGCCCAAAGGAGGTGATGCGGAAATCCGTTTCGAACAACAATTGCTTCTGCCACACCTCCCCGGAGCGGATCAACCCCCAAACGTTACCGGAGCAATAATCTCCGAAAAGATAAATGCCGTTCCATTCCGTCATCGAGCCGCGGTAGACGTAGCCGCCGGTGACGGAACATCCACCTTCCGAGTGACTGTATTCCGCGATGGGGTCGATCATCCCGGCTGGACCGCCGCCTTCGAATTCGTGCGCGCCTTCGCGGTGATCCCAGCCAAAATTCTCGCCGCCGCGCGAACCTGCCGGGATGAAGTCAATCTCCTCCCAATCGCCCTGCCCCACGTCGCCGATGTACAAATCGCCGGTCACAGAATCGAACGACATGCGCCAGGGATTGCGCAAGCCATATGCCCAGAGCTCGTCCCCAAACGGGTTATCGGGAGGAATCGCGTACGGTTGTGCCGAATCCACATCGATGCGAAGGACTTTCCCAAGCAGGGTGTTCAACGATTGACCATTCCCGTGCGGGTCGCCGCCTGAGCCTCCGTCGCCGAGACCGGCGTAGAGATAACCATCGGGACCAAAGTTCAACGTGCCGCCGTTGTGATTCGGATACGGTTGCGCCACGCGCAAAAGAATTACCTCACTGTTGGGGTCTGCGGAATTCTCACCGGCAGTAAACCGCGAGATGAACGTATCACCCCCTGCGCCAGTGTAGTTGACGTAGAAGAATCCGTTTTGCGCGAAATTCGGGTGAAGCGCTAAACCGAGCAGACCCATCTCATTCGAGGTGTCATTGACGCGGTCTTCGATGTTGAGGAACGGCTCGGTAACCAGCCCTCCGTTTTGGAAGAGATGGATGTGACCCAATTTTTCGACGAGCCACAAACGACCAAAAGAATCGGCTTGCAGATCGACCGGACGTTCAAGCCCATCCGTGAGGAGCCTCCACTCGTAGGCGTTCGCATCGGGGAAAGTTGACGCGTTGGGAGGTAGATCGGTGGGCGGAATGGGCGTCGGCGGGAGCGGTTGTGTGGGTGGGATATCCGTCGAAGTGGGCGAGGCAGTTTCACTCGATGAAGGAGGCGGTGTACTTACTCCATTGCATGCAAGAATGGGCAGGAGTAAAAGAATCAACAAACGTTTCATTTGCCGTCCACATCCGTTGCTTCGGCATCTACCACATCACCGCTGGAATCATCATCTACATTACTCGCCAATTCATTGAGATGTTCCTTCACCACGTTGGGAGGACAGAGTTCGACGAAGAGGGTCGAACCGATCCACAGGATTCCCACATCATCGAGAACGCCAATGAAGGGAATGGCTATCGCATCGAGGGGCCAGAAAAGATACGCCAGTGACGCGAGAGGGAGTATTTTGAGAAAAATATTTACCCGTCGATCGCCCATCAATCGCGCGATCAGTTTGAGGCGCGTGACGAGGTCACGCAACATGCCGCCTTGCGGAGGCACCATGATCTTGGAAGGTCGTTTGTCTGCCATGTCGGACTCCTTTGAAGAATGTGACATCCATCCTGCGCATTACATTATAAAACACATGTACGCGTGGTGTTCGGTGTGTTATCAATACTTACGTAGAACTCATTTTGGAGTAGCGCCATGGAAATTTTGATCGACTTTCCCGGGGGCTCGCGCGTGGACGCGCATTTCAACGGTCATACGGTGAAAACCGACCAACCGACGGACAGCGGTGGTGAGAGTTCCGCGCCCACGCCGTTCGAGGTGTTCCTCGCCTCACTCGGCACGTGCGCGGGAATCTACATTTTGAGTTTTTGCCGCCAGCGGAACCTGCCCACCGACGGCATTCGCATCGTTCAGCATACGCATTCAAACCCACTTACCGGCGTGACGGACAGGATCGAACTTGAGATTCAGGTACCGCCTACATTTCCGAAACAATATCACAGCGCGCTGGTCCGTTCAGCAGAGTTATGCAAAGTGAAGAAAACGCTGGAGAATCCTCCGCTCTTCGAAATCTCGACGCGCGAAGTGGAATTGACATAACCGCCTGTTCGACAGTTGGGGGAGGTAAAATTATGCAATGCCATACCTGATTGACGGTCATAATTTAATTCCCAAAGTCGGGTTGCGACTCGATTCGCTGGACGATGAATTGGAATTGATCGCCATCCTGCAGGAATTTTGCCGATTGGAACGCCGGCAAGCGGAGGTGTACTTCGACGGTGCGCCTTCGCCTCACGCCGGGACAAGGAAACTGGGTGCGGTGACCGCACATTTCTCACCCGTCGGCAGTTCCGCGGACGATGCCATCCGCAACCGGTTAAGGAAACTTCAAAAAGCCGCGAAGAACTGGACCGTGGTCACTTCGGATCGGCAGGTGCAATCTGATGCACGCTCTGCACGAGCGGAGGTCATTTCATCGGATGAATTCGCGAAGATGATTCGCAAAGCGATGGATTCACTTCAAGCATCCAAGGGAGAGCGTACGGTCTCGAAACAGGAATTAGAGGAATGGATGAAGATGTTTAGTGGAAAAGAGACTAGTGATTAGATGATTAGAGATTGATTGTGCGATGACCCCGAAGGGGTGTCAGAGAAAATATTGATATATCATCCCTTCGGGATTTGAATTCGTGCCTCGAAATCTCTATAATCCTGCCATCCCGTTGGGATTGCTACTCCGTGAGGCAAGACTATAATTCAACCATGCCCACTGTTTACACGTATGTTCCATCACCGAATCATGTGTACCCCGATCACCCCGAACGACCGGGGCGGTTCGATGTCCTCAAACGACGATTGGATTCATTTCCAGCAAAATTGATTGAAACAACACCTGCAACCCAGGAAGAGGTGACGCGAGTTCACAACTCGAAACTTGTCGCCGCGTTGGAAAGAGTGTGCCGCGAAGACACGCCGGGGATCATTGACTACGCGCCTACTTACGTGACCCAATCATCGTTCGATGATGCCTTGCTCGCGGCTGGCGGAGTGCTCGCATGCACAAACGCAGTCCTGCGCGGCGAGGCAAATAATGCGTTCGCAATCGTACGACCGCCAGGGCATCACGCGGAACCGAATCGGGCAATGGGTTTCTGCCTGTTCAACAATGTCGCCATCGGCGCGCGGGTCGCGTTGGAACATGGAATGGAGCGCGTCATGATCATAGACTATGACGCGCATCACGGCAACGGGACTCAAGCCGCGTTCCTTAATGAGGAGCGCGTGGCATTTTTATCAGCGCATCAATTCCAGCCGGGGTTTTACCCGGGCACCGGCTCGATGAATGAAGCGCCGCACGCAAAGAAAAGGATTGTCAATGTGCCGCTGCCTGCAAGAGCGGGAGATACAGTCTACGAATATGTGGCAGACCAAATTTTCAAACCGTTCGCAGAGTCGTTCAAGCCGCAGATGATCTTCATCTCCGTCGGGTTCGACGCGCACTGGAACGATCCGATTACAACGTTAGGACTCTCGTCGGTAGGCTACTTCATGCTGGCTCAAAAGGTGATTGCTCTGGCGGAGGAATTTTGTGATGGGAGAATCGTCTTTGTACTCGAGGGCGGATACGACCCGGTCAACGTGGCAAACGGGACCGAAGCGACGTTCCACGCGTTGACCAAATCTCCCCGTCGAAATGAAGCGGGAGATACGAGTCCGTATGAAGAGCCGGATTGCGAATCCCGAATCGAAGAGATACGAAAATGGCATGGATTTTCATAGGTCGTAATTTATAATCAGTGAGCAACTGCTCCCGGCGGCGTCCCCGCCGCCGGGGACAGCGGCTTGAGCATGACAGTAAAAAGGAGCGATCATGGCACGCAAGCGAACGCTTGGATACGTTCAAAACGAATGGGTCTGCCCGAACTGCAGCACGCGCAACAAAGGCGGCGAGAAGACGTGTGAAAATTGCGGCGCGCCGCAACCGGAGAACGTGCAGTTCGAATTGCCAGCCGAACAAAAATTTGTGACCGACGAAAAACAGAAACAAGCCGCGCAGGCTGGCGCGGACATCCACTGCGGATTCTGCGGCACGCGCAACCCCGCCAACGCGGAGACCTGTTCGCAATGCGGCGGTGACTTGAAGGAAGGGATGGCGCGCGCGGCTGGGCAAGTGATGGAAAAACCGACGGCACGGCCGAAGATCGTCAAATGTGATAACTGTGGAATCGAAAACGCGAGCAGCAACGCGGTATGCTCGAATTGCGGGTCACCGTTACCAAAGATCGCTCCCGCACAACCGGTGTTCAACGCGCCGCAAGCTCGAAGCGGGATCTCCCCCGCCGCGCCGGCGACCGGAAAAAAATCAACGCGCTCGCCGTGGTTGATCGCGGCGGCTGTGCTGGGATGCCTTGCGTTGGTTTGCGTCGGCGCGCTGATGTTATTCGTCTTCCCTACCTCGTCGGTGCAAGCCACAGTGACGGATGTGTACTGGCAGACCAACGTTCCCGTCCAGGAAGTTCAGCCGGTGAATTATTCGAACGAGCGCGGCAGCCCGCCTTCGGACGCGTACAACGTGTCCTGCTATGACGACAGCCAGGAAGTCTGCGAACAACGGACAATAGATCGAGGCAACGGTTACTCGGAAGTGGTGGAGGAATGTCACACCGAAACCGAGCAATACTGTTCCTACACCGTTGACGAATGGACGACGATCCAAACGTACACACTCGAAGGGAATGACCTGCGACCTGTCTATGAAAACCCAAGTATCGCCAGCGACCAACGCCTCGGGAACGAATCCGAAACATTGACCGTGTATTTCCTCACAGAGGATGGCAATCAGGAAACCTACACCCCCAATTCGATCTCAGAATTTCAACAGTTCACCCCCGGCAGTACGTGGACGTTGAATCTGAATCTCGCAGGCGGTGTGGTGGGTGTGGAGCCGTGAGCGGACAATAAGCAAGTACTCGCGTATACACGAAAACACGTACACAGGGAAAGTCCATGTGTACGTGTTTTCTTGTTTACCTGAGTCGCTGCTCTAGCGTCCCGCGGCAGTCTCTTCTGTGCCGTCGAAGATAATCAGACCGTCTTTCACCTGGGTCAACCCGTTGGTGCCTGTATCAAGCACGTTGCCGCCTTGCAGAACTTGATAATCGTAGATGACGGTGCCTCCAGTATTTCGGAAGTTGCTTAGATCGAATGTAATTCCATCGTTGTTCAAGCCTTCCAGGGAAGCGCGGATGGCGTCCGCGCCTTCGTACGTGCCGGTCGGATTGATGAAGACTGCGTCGCTGGCGATGAAGGACATGGCGATGTCAAGGTTCGCCGCGTTGAGGGCTTCGTAGTATTCCTGCACGACCCAGATTTGCTCGGCGTCCTCAAGTCCATCAAAGATGATCTTGCCATCGCGGACGTGCGTCACCGCACCGCAACCTTCATCGATCAGGTTGCCATTCTCATATACCTTATAGCAGGATGTTACGCGGTTCCCGTCCGCTTTGAAATCGCTCTGGTCAAAAGTAAAACCAGCATCGAAATAACCTTGCCAGGCGGCGGTGGCAGCTTCCTTGCCAACAGTAAACCCTGTCGGGTCGGTCATCACGTAGTCTTCGGAGGCAAAGGTCATGGCTTTTTCCAAGTCACTGGCTTCGATCGCTGCATAGTATTCTGTCACCAGGGTCAGAGGATCAGATAGATCTTTTGCTGGTCCGGCTGGAGCGCACGCCGCAACAAGCAGGGTAAGGACGAACAAAATAGAGAAGAGTTTGGTTTTCATGGTTTTTCCTTTCTTTGGATAGTTATCTGATCTTCAGTAGTTGACCTGTGTTAGCCGGGTGTTGGGATGACGCCTAATTGCTGCATCATGCTCATTTGATCAAAGAGGCGCCACGATTCAACAATTTTTCCGTTGCTGAATTGGTCAATGATCATGGCTGAGACCGTCACAGGCTTGCCGGTTGGAGGGATACCCATCATGTCACCGGCATGGGTGCCTCGATAGGTGATACGACTGACTATCTTGTCCCCGTCCACGATCAGATCTTCGATCGTGAGCTTGCCGCCGGGGAAGGCGGTCAGGAATACGCCACCGAATTGTTTGAAGCCCTCCACGTTGAGGGGAGCTGGCGCGCCCGAGTTATGGATCACGGCATTTGGGGCAAAGACGGCAACTGCCCCATCGAGGTCGCCCGCGTTGAAGGCTTCATTGAAGCTGCGGACGGCGGCTTTGTTGTTTTCTGCGGACATGTTTTTTCCTTTCGAGAATGGAATGGATGAAAATACGGGTGACGCAATTATTTTTTGCTTTCTTTCGGCGGAAGAACCTCCTTCGCTTCGATCACGGATGGGAGGCTGGGCACGGCATCGGGAGTTGAGTCGGCTGGGGCGGCCGGATCAGCCATCCCTTCGGAAGGAGGCGAATCGTCCTTCCACGAGATCGTCCATGTGGTGGTGGTTACGACGGTCACAACTCGTTCGATGATGCGGCGCATGGCTCTCCTTGTTTTATTTCCGCAGTGTAGTGGAGGGCGGCTTGCCATACATGACATTTCTTACCAAGTTAGAAAATGAAAGCAATAGAATGTAGCCACAGAGACCACAGAGTTCACTGAGAAAAAATCTCTGAATGCTCTGTGCGCTCTGGGGCTATGCCGGAGGGTTAACCATAAGACAAACTTGGAGGTAAACTTGGAAATCGAAGATGCCTTCCGAATCTGCCATTCCGCTCGATTCGTTCGTCACGTTCGGTGACCTGCTGAAATATCTGCGCCGCCGCGCACGCCTCACGCAACGCGAAGTTGCCATCGCTGTAGGTTATAGCGAGGCGCAGATCAGCCGCCTCGAGCAGAACCAACGCCCGCCGGATATGGCCACGTTGACTGCGCTGTTTGTCCCTGCATTATTTCTCGAGGATGAGCCGTTGGCGGTGAACCGATTGATGGAACTCGCCGCACAGGCGCGCGGTGAGGTACTCGCGCCGGGAGGCGTCGTTACGTTCTCAAGTTCGGTGCGCAAAGAGACCAAAGAATCGGTTCGGGTCGAAGAAGAGACGCAAACCAACCTACCTCTGCAGTTGACCAGTTTCATCGGGCGTGAACGGGAGATCGCCGAAATCAGGACTCTGATCGACCCCGCGAACGGAAAGACAAGACTGGTCACATTGACCGGCAGTGGAGGCTGCGGAAAAACCCGCCTGTCGCTCGAGGTGGCGAGGCAATCTGTAAGGGTTTTCCGCGATGGAGTATGGTTCATCGAACTTGCTTC
>DAOTZF010000446.1:0-2635 GCA_034434415.1 Anaerolineales bacterium
AGCGGAATCCGTTTGGGCACGCCGTGGATCAGTCAACGCGGCTTCGATGAGAAGAAAACGCGTCAATTGGCGGATATCATGGCTGATGTGTTGCTCGCGTGCGCGCCTCATTCGGTGGACACGGTTCGAAAAGGGAAGCAACGCCGCGCGAAACTGGATTTCAATGTATTGAATACAGCGCGCTTGAAGATTAGGAAACTGGCTGAATCGGCTGGCATTGATTTCAAATACGAGAAGAGCAGGTATCCGCATTTTTATTACATCGATGACAGGAGCAAGAGCAGTGTCTTTGAATTGAACGGTGCGCGCGTGAGGCAGGTGTTGGATTATGCGGCTTCGTGCGATATGTCTGCGCTGGAAAAGGGGAAATCCGCTGTGACGACGATCGCGACGCCCAAAGGGATTATTAAATGCACATTGACCCATGTGAATGCGAACACATATCAACTCAAAGTTCCGCCCGCCAAAGTGGGAGTCGTCGGCACGTGGCTGAGGGACCTGTCCGATGGATATACATCGTTCAACTTGAACGGTGAAAAAGATTTCAGCGCGAAGCGCCTGCCCGGTCCGTTTGTGGTGAGGGATGTGAAGAGGAAAAATGTTCGCGTAGAGGCGAACAGCCGTTCGCCCCTACAAAGCACGGGCGTGGAAAAACCTTTTTACATCGGAATCAGCTCACCCGTCGAGAAAGAGGCGTTGCCGTCATTTGAATGGAATGAATCCGAGGGTGAACTCAAGAAGACAGCGTTGAATCAAGTCCATCGCGATCTTGGCGGCAGGATGGTCCCGTTTGCGGGCTGGGAGATGCCGGTGCAGTACACGGGGATTTTCGAGGAGCATCTTGCCACGCGCAATGCGGCGGGTTTGTTCGACGTGAGTCACATGGGCGTATACGATGTGCGCGGCGCGGATGCCGCTTCGTTCCTCGATGCGGTCTGCGGCAACGACTGCGGCGGACTCCAGCCCGGCGAATCGTTGTACACGCATTTCCTCACGCCCGACGCAGACGTGATCGACGACACGCTCGTCTATCGGCGCGGCTGGGACGATTACCTTGTGGTGGTGAACGCCTCGAACGATGACAAGGATCGCACGTGGCTCGAAAGTGTGCGCGATGGAATCGTGAGGATCGATAACGCGCGTCCTTCCGCGCGGACGTATGGATACAACGCGGTCATTCGTAATTTGCGCGATCCCAAATCTGGAAACGATATGCGCGTGGACATTGCCCTGCAGGGACCGAAGTCGCGCGATGTATTGTTCGCCATGGGCGTGGACGATGAAACTCGTAAAAGAGTAATGGCGCTCAAAAGGACTGAGTTATGTGATGCAGTAATTGGTAATTTCGACCTCATTGTGTCGCGTACGGGTTACACTGGCGAGAAGATGGCGTTCGAGTTGTTCGTGCACCCCGACCGCGCCGTGGACTTTTGGAACGCGGTGATGAAAGCAGGCGAACCGTTCGGCGTTAAAGCGATCGGTCTAGGCGCAAGAGACTCATTGCGTACCGAAGCGGGACTGCCGTTGTACGGTCACGAAATGGGACTTGGCTCGGGCAAGTTCGATGGTCGCGATCTCGGCGTTGCCGAAGGCGGATTTGGTTCGTATGTCAAAACGTACAAGCCGTGGTTCATCGGGCGGGATGCGTATGTGGCGCGCGAGAAAGAGCGCAAAGGTGTGGTCATCCGCTATACGTTCGATGAACAGCGCACGCGCATGGCGCACAACGGCGACCCCGTGATGAACGCGGACGGCGAGCGCATCGGCTTCGTCACCTCCTGCGCGATTGACGGACAGCGCTTCATTACCGGTCAGGCGTATGTGGATCTGAAGTATGCAAAGGAAGGCACACCGATCGGAATCCATCAAGGCGGGAATATGGATCGTCCCGCCGGGATGGCGAAGGTGGTGAGTCGGTTTGCGAAACTATAGAGATTGGAGAATTGGAGAATCCAGACGGCGGAGCAGTTGGACTTTAGCGAAGCGCCCTGTGGACTTTGTATGGGAAAGATTTCTTTTCTGCTTGACGGCAGAGAAGTCTCCTGCATCTTAAAACTGGAAGTAACAAAACGATTTAAACCGTGCTATAGTGATGATGTCAACGTGAGTCCACTCTATCTTTTTGTGTGATTCCGTTTTCGGGAGCGCACGCAATTGCTAAAGGAGGCAAATATGTACGCAAGAGTGATTAATTCGACGGTGGTTTCTGGCAAAGTTGATGAGGCTGTATCCATTTGGGGCGAGAAGGTTGGGCCGGGTTTGAAGCAGGCTAAGGGATTCAAAGGAGCCTATTTAACTGGCGACCGCGCAACCAACAAAGGCGTGACGATTACCTTGTGGGAAACAAGGGAAGATGCCGATGCCATGAACGCAACGCTCCCCCAGCTCCTTGCCCTGTTTGATGGAATATTCGCAGCACCGCCTTCTGTGGAAACGTACGAAGTCCTGCTTCAGGTATAGATCTTTTACCCTGCTGGGTGGCCTGAAATAAATCCGTTTTGATATTCTTGATCGTTAGGATTCGATGAAAACACTTTCCCCACTGTGGACTTAAATGATGAACGCCAGGGTGAGGGGGGCACCCTAGCGTTCATCGCTTTGAATATTACTATATCCCTTCCGGTTTTGCAAGAGG
>DAOTZF010000447.1:0-4324 GCA_034434415.1 Anaerolineales bacterium
CGCTGGTTCGTGAGGTAGAGCGTGAGGAAGGGGATGACGAAACCGCCGAGACGGTTGATGAGCGTGCCGCTCCATAACAGCCAGTAGGTGGGAGGCAGTCCTTGGGGGAGGGAGGTGAGCCAGTTTTTATTCGAGGTCATTGGTTTTTTCCACCCTCAAAATTATAACAGATGTTCTAAGAATGGGAAGAAGCTATGCTCTTTTGACCCTCAAAGTCATGAATTTGCGATGTATACTATTTCCAGTTCTAAATAACTGATATGGAAGCATTAATATTTTTAGCCATAGTTGTAGTTTTCATGTTGCTTGCAACAAATTGGAAACTGCGTTACATCTTTGGAATAGGATATGGAGTAGTTGGTTTTTTCACTTTTCATGAAAACGAGAACAAGTTTATTGCCATCCTTATTGCGGCGGGCAGTCTAATAATGCTCAGGATAGTTTTATTAGCTGATAAAAAGAAATAATAATGATACATATTAGTAATAACTTACACAAAAATCTAATCATTGGGGCAAGCTATTTTCACATCAAAAATTTGAGAATAACGACCCATTCCCCTGCTCTCATCACCGGCACGCGCGAGCCGTCGAGATTTATTACATATTTTTACGCGCAAAAGGTTGTAAAATCGCAGTAACGAAATACTTTGCAGTGGAAACTCATTTTATCTTTTTGTATTCGAAGGGTTTTTCGACCTTGAAACCGCTTGCTGAAACAGTATCACTTAACTGATTATTTAAGAGCGTCAGATAGCTAATTTTTCGGCAATACTTCTCACCAAGCATCTGATAAATCGCTTTCGATTTCCTGTATGGAGGAAATATTACGTACACCTCTTTATCCGGGTTTATCGCCTTAATCTTTTCGATAACAGGTATTTGATCTGAGTCACCCCCCACAATTATTATTACATCACACGCTTTCAAGAAAAAGTCACTCAATATTTCCGTTGACATTGCAGCATCAGTTCTTTTTTCGATCTGATACGTGTGTTCATGACCGCACTGGGAGCATTTTGCGATACTGGGTTTGAATTCACCAAAGAAAAAAGATGATTCGTCTATCGTACTTAAAGACATCAGTGCATTTCGGTAGATTTGTTGGCGTCGCAAGCTCTCAGGTTTGTAAGAAGGAGCTTGAAAAATCTTGATTTTTATCAATTCAATATTTGGCAACCGATAGAAGTTGATAAAAGATTCCAAGTTTAGCCAAAGTAGGTCGCCCCAAGGACGTTCTTTGGAAAACGGCGCGTAGCCTTTTGCAGGTATGTTTCTTCCATCAATGATTCCGTGGTATAGATTATTCCCGTCAATGTATGCAATTGCTGTCTTTTTTGTCATTTGACTTTTTCTCCCTAAACTGCTATATTTAAGGCACGCCCCCACAGTGACGAACTGTGGAACCAACCACCCGCATGCGGGTGGTTGTTTTTTCTAGACTTACAAACTTAGTCATAAGATCTCTCATGATTACGGCTTCTCCCGCGCCTCATTTTGTACTAACCGCCCACTCGCCCGCGCGGAAGACGGGCGTGCGCGAGCCGTCGGGATTGATTCCATCAATATCCAATTTATCCGAACCGATCATGAAATCGGTGTGGACGAGGCTTTTGTTGCCTCCTGCCGCGGCGAATTCCTCGTCAGTCATGTCTTCGCCGCCGACGATGGTGTCGCGGTACGAATTTCCGATGGCGATGTGACAGGACGCGTTCTCGTCGAAGAGCGTGTTGTAAAAGAGAATCTTCCGCTGGCTGATGGGCGAACTGTTCGGCACGAGCGCGCACTCGCCGAGCCGACCCGCGTTCTCGTCGGTCTCGATCAATTTTTTCAACGTCTCTTCGCCTTTCTTCGCATTGACTTTCACCGCACGTCCGTTCTCGAAGGTCAGGCTGATGCCCTCGATCAGAACGCCGCCGTAATTCAGCGGCATCGTGGATGTCACCGTGCCGTCCACTTTATCCTTGTGCGGCGTGGTGAACACTTCCTCGGTGGGGAGGTTGGGGATGCCGGTGATTCCGTTCTTGAATTCAGCCTGTGCGCCCTGCCAGAGATGTTTTTCGGGCAAGCCGATGGTCAAGTCCGTGCCGGGACTGCGATAATGAAGCGCGGTGAATTTTTGCGCGTTCAGGTAGTCGCGATACTTCTGGAGTTTTTCCCGATGATCCATCCACGCCGCGACCGGGTCCGCTTCGTAGATGCGGCAACTGGCAAAGATCTCCTCCCATAATTTTTCCACCGCTTCTTTCACAGGGACGTTTGGGAACACCTTCTTCGCCCACGCCGGCGATGCAGTGCTGACCACGCACCAGTTGGTCGTGTTTTCGTATTTGCGGAGCGGCTCGAATTTTTGCATCACCGCTTTGCGGTTCTTCGCGATCAAATCTGGGTCAATGCCAGCCAGCAATTCGGGGTCGCTAGATTGGATGGCGAGTTCCGCGTCCATGCGTTCGTAGTATTCCTCGTAGCGCGCCACCATCCAACTCGGCACTTCGGTGAGAGTCTCCGGGTCGGCGTGTTCAAATCGGATGCGCGTAATGCGTTCGTCGCTGTAGATCGGTTCGACGTAAATTGCCCCGGCTTTGTACGCGCTTTCGGTCACTTTGCGCATCAACGGCGCGTCATCGAGGATGCCGCGCAGGAGCAGGCGTTGTCCCTTGCGCAGGTTGAGGCCCACGCGCACGACCACGTCGGCGTATTTGGAAAGTAATCCGTCAAATTCGGTTTCGGTCATATTTGGTTGTTCCTTTTAATTTGTAGGGGCACAGCGAAACGATTTATCGTCAAGTTCGTAAACCGATTTGCTGTGCCCTTACGATTCGTTCAATTTTTACGCGTCAAACGCCCATTCGCCGGAGCGCATGACAGGTTCGCGCGTGCCATCGTCTTTGATTCCGTCAATGTCAATGTGCGGCGAGCCGATCATAAAATCAACGTGGTTGAGGCTGACGTTGCCTCCCGCCGCGATGAATTCCTCGTCGGTCAACTCCTCCCCGCCGATGAGCGTGAAACGATAGGCGCGCCCGATCGCAATGTGGCACGAAGCGTTCTCGTCGAAGAGCGTATTGTAAAAGAGGTGTCCGCGTTTGCCGATGGGCGATGTCGCATTGACCAGCGCCACTTCGCCGAGCCGCGTCGAGCCTTCGTCGGTGTCCACCAGTTTTTGCAAGAGCGCCTCGTTGCGTTTCGCGTTCACTTTGACGATGCGCCCGTTCTCGAACGTCGCGCTGAAATCTTCGATGAGACTGCCCGCGTAACTGAGCGGGAAGGTCGCGGCAACGGTCCCTTCGGCGCGATGACGATCAGGCAGTGTGAAAATTTCTTCGGTGGGCATGTTGGCGGTGAAAATGACGCCGTTTTCCGCCATGCCTTGCGCGCCACTCCATTTGTGTCCGTTCGGCAAGCCCAACGTGAAGTCCGTGCCGGGACCTTTATAGTGAAGCGCGGAATATTTCTTCGCCTGCATGTAGTTGGCGCGGGCTTTCAAATTCTTGATGTGTTCCTGCCACGCGGCAATCGGGTCTGGGAGATTCGCGCGCGTCGTCTCGAAAATGGCTTGCCACAATTTTTCTTCCGCTTCCTCTTGCTTGCTGTCGGGGAAAACTTTCTTCGCCCAGGCCGGGCTCCCCGAAGCGACGACGCACCAATTGATCGCGTTGCGGCTGACCTGCGC
Source organism: Anaerolineales bacterium (assembly GCA_034434415.1). Taxonomy (GTDB): domain Bacteria; phylum Chloroflexota; class Anaerolineae; order Anaerolineales; family Villigracilaceae; genus Defluviilinea. Next base: position 3,673 of record DAOTZF010000447.1, read on the forward strand.
GCCGACCTCGTTGTAATGGCTTAGATGCGTTTTCTGCATTGCCGCCACGCGTTCTGCATCCAGACCGGCGAAGGCATCGGGGTCGTTGGCATAGACCGAAAGCAGCGCGTCGCCGTTTTGAATCATGTCCATGACTCCGCGGATGTGAAATTTCGGATACTCGTCGAACGAATCGGCGGGGGCGTGTTGCAAGCGGATGCGCAGCATCTCCTCATCGCCCCAAATTACCTCCACATATTTCGCGCCTGCGGCATAGGCGGCTTTCGTCACCTCGTGGACAAATTCTCGCCCGGCGGGCGGCACGCCGCGCGCGGTGGCGTTGTTGATGATGAGGCGCTGTCCCTTGCGCAGGTTCAGTCCCACGCGCACGACCGCCTCGGCGTATTTTTTCAGAAGTTCCTGATGTTTGGTCGAGTCCATGCCAATTCCCTTTGATTTTTTTTTTCAAGTATAGCACGAGATAGACCGGTGGTTGAGCGCAAGCAGTCGAAACCACCAGTAACCAAAGAAATTTTTGTCATAAAATTCTTCTTGAACATCGTTGGTCTCGATATGGCGGCGATGGTCGAGTAGTCCGAAGGATGTATCGAGACCCGCCGCCTACTCGACCAACGCAGCGTACAATTTGATTTATACTTGCCCAATCCAACGC
>DAOTZF010000448.1:0-3147 GCA_034434415.1 Anaerolineales bacterium
ATCGGACCTGTAACTGCTCCCAACCGTTTTTATCAGGTGCCCCACTGCAACGGATTCGGCCACCGCATGCCGCAAGGGATGGCGGCAATGCGCGGCATGAAAGCGGAGGGCGGCTGGGGAGTCGTGTGCACCGAAGAAACGGAGATCCATCACACGAGCGATCTCTCGCCATATTTTGAAGGGAGGTTATGGAACGATGACGATATTCCAACATTACAATTGATGACAGACGCTGTTCACAAGCATGGCGCGCTGGCGGGAATTGAACTTTCGTACAACGGAATCGACGCGCCGAATTTGTATTCGCGCGTGCCGTCGCTCGCGCCGCGCTCGATGGGAACAGTGGGCGGCTCAGGCTATGACCCCGTGCAAACCCGCCGCATGGACAAGGAAGACATTCGCAACGTGAGAAAGTGGCATCGTGACGCGGCATTGCGCGCCAAACGCGCGGGCTTTGATATCGTTTATTGCTACGCCGGTCACGGCATGACCGCCGCGATCCAATTCATCTTGAAACGCTACAACGACCGCACGGACGAATACGGCGGCTCGTTGGAAAACCGCGTGCGGTTCTTCCGTGAATTGATCGAAGATACAAAAGACGCAGTGGGCGACACGTGCGCGGTGGCTGTACGATTCGCCGTGGACGAATTGCTCGGCGACGATGGTCTCACTCATCAAGGTGAAGGTTGTGATGTGGTTGCCATGCTCGCTGAGTTGCCAGACTTGTGGGACGTGAACGTCAGCGGCTGGAACAATGATTCGATTCCGTCACGCTTCGGCAAAGAGGGACATCAGGAAAAATATATCTCATTCGTAAAGAAGTTGACGACGAAACCTGTTGTCGGCGTTGGGCGATACACCTCGCCTGAATCCATGGTGTCAGCGATTCAACGCGGCATCATGGACTTGATCGGTGCGGCGCGGCCTTCGATTGCCGACCCATTCCTGCCGAACAAGATCAAAGAAGGACGCGTCGAAGACATCCGCGAGTGTATCGGTTGCAACATCTGCGTGACAGGCGACACGCGCTTCGTGCCGATTCGCTGTACGCAGAACCCGACCATGGGCGAGGAATGGCGGCGCGGCTGGCATCCCGAACAAATTTCACCAAAGAAAAGCGACAAGGAAGTGATGATCGTCGGTGCGGGACCGGCGGGACTGGAATGTGCGCGGGCGCTGGGTCAGCGCGGGTATCAGGTCATGTTACTCGAAGCGCGCAAGGAATTGGGCGGGCGAGTATTGCGTGAATCATCTTTACCCGGCTTGAACGAGTGGCGACGAGTCATAGACTGGCGTTTGACTCAACTCAAAAAGATGAAGAACGTGGCGATCTACCCCTCCAGCCCGATGACCGCGGAGGAGATTCTCGAATCGGGTGCGCAGAACATCATCCTTGCGACAGGTGCAACGTGGCGGCGCGATGGCATCGGAAGAACGTTGTGGAAGCCGATTGTGGGGCATGAGTTGGAGAATGTGTTGACTCCCGACGACTTTATGCAGGAAGGCGTACTTAGTAAATTGGTAATTGGTAATTATGTCATCTACGATGATGACCATTACTACATGGGCGGCGTGCTGGCAGAGTTGCTCGCAACAAACGGATGCAACGTCTCGCTCGTTACGCCCGCGCCGCTGGTTTCGTATTGGAGTCAATTCACATTGGAGCAGGAACGGATTCAATCCAAGTTGATGAAACTCGGCCTGAAGTTATATGTGCAAAATACAGTGAGCGAGATTGGAAAGGATTTCGTGAAGTTGTCGAATACGGTTTCGGGGGAGGAAGTCGAGTTGCCGCGCGATGGAGTTGTGCTAGTGAGTGACAGAACGCCGAACGATGAACTTTATCGTTCCCTCACCCCAGCCCTTATCACCCCCGAAGGGGGCTCCCAAAGGGAGAGGGGAAACGTGCGCGTGATCGGCGATGCCGAAGCGCCGAACATCATCGCGCAGGCGGTGTTCGCCGGTCACCTCGCGGCGCGGGAGTTTGACGAAGAGAAAGTCGAGGGAACGCCGTTCAAGGTTGAGAGGATTCTTTAACCGCGAAGAACGCAAAGATAAACTCTTAAATCTTCGCGACCTTTGCGGTCTTCGCGGTAAGAATTTACCCCTTCTCCCCGCTCACCTTCATCCACGCCTTGCGCATGTTCAGCGCGTCCTCTTCCATGATCGGGCTTTCGCACAAAATGCGCCCCGCGCAGCCGAACTCCTTCAACACCTGAAACAGAAAATTGATCTTCAAATCCGACTCCTTCAACGCAAGGTGATTCTTCTCGCCTTTGGGACCGTATTCGATTCCCGACAAGTGGATGTGCAGATTCTTCAACGCGTCCTTCCCCAACGCGGCTTGATACGCTTCGAGCAGTTTGGTCCACTCTTTCACGGTGTTCATCGTCCCATCGCCGGGACGCGCGTGCAGGTGAGCGAAATCCAGACACGGTTGCACGTTCTTGATTGCCTTGCTCATCTCCAGCGTATCCTCCAACGAACCCAGCATCGCTGACTTGCCCATCGTCTCAGGACGCAAGATGACCGGGTTGCCTTTCTTTTTCAGTTCATCCGCGCAACTCTTCAAGCGTGGGATGGAAACTTTCAGCACCTCCGCAGGCGGACGTTCAAAGTATGAGCCGGGATGAAAGATGATATCCGTTGCACCGGCGAGGTTTCCGTAATGAGCCGCGTCCATGAGACGCTTGCGCGACTTGGGCCACTCCTCATCGGTCGCGTTCAAGTTGAAAAAGTACGGCGCATGCACGCTCAGTGAAACGCCTTCTACCGAAGCCGTTTGTTTGATCAGCGCGCAGGTCTCCTCAGAAACACGGACCGATTGCACCCAGCCCAACTCGAATGCGGTCAAGCCGATGGATTTGCTGAAATGAATCGCGCCGACCGAGCCGCCCGGCTTCTTGGGCGTGCCAATCGGTGAACCGACCGTGCCGAATTGAAATGAGAGGGACATAGTTACTCCTTTAGCTTAGCCACACATTGTCCCGATGCCTTTCGGGAGAGAGATCACAGAGTTCTCTGAGTTTTTTCTCCGTGTCTCTGTGTGCTCTGTGGCTAAAAACCGAACCAAATACTCACCTTCGCCCACAACGGCGGACCGAGAATCAGCAGACCGATCAACACGCCCGCCAATGCCGCGAC
>DAOTZF010000449.1:0-4586 GCA_034434415.1 Anaerolineales bacterium
ACGTCGATCAAGCTGTGGGTCAGTTCTTGCATGAGTGGAGCAAGTGGAACCTGAGCGGGAGTCGTGATGCGTCCCGGTGATCGCGGCGGGTTTTGCCGGGGCTTGTCTGCATCCTCCGAGCGTTTACGGACGATGCGTGGATCGCCGGTCAATGTGCCGACGAAGTATCCCATCACGGAATAGACCTCGCGTTGAGGGGTCGCCCAACCGATCCATTCGCCTGTGCGGTTGTAGATATAGGGATAGAGGAGGAAGGCTTCTGCGTCTCCCCGTGAGGTGTAGATCGGAATGATGCGGCTGTGTTGCTGTGCCATACGGTCACTCTACATCATTATACGTCCAATAGCGGTTCACGAAAAAATTCCACAACATAACAACACCGATGGCGATGGCAAGAGTGGCATTCTTTGCCGCCACTTCGGGCGAAACGGACGAGAGCGATTGCATACCTGCGAATACTCCCTCTAGAGGCGGCTCAACGAAATGGAGGATCGGGATGCGGATCGCGATCCCGATCGCGTTGACCACGAAGAACATTCCCAGTTGCTGAAGGATGTGTCTCGACCGCGATTCGGGATACGTCCAATAGCGGTTGCCGGTGAAGTTGTTGATCACTGCACAGAGGAATGAGATCGTACCCGCGTACACCAGCCGCATGGAGAAGAGACGCGTGAGCAGGTTCATCACGCCGAAATCCACGACCGAGCCGATGGCGCCAACCACAGCGAATTTGAAGAACCGCGTGCGTTCGCGACTGTCAATGATCGTCATTAAACTCCCAGTTTCTCCTTAAAGTAGGGGATGGTCTTTTCGATACCTTCATCGAGCGAGATGCGCGGCTCCCAATTCAGGATCGTCTTCGCGCGCGTGATGTCGGGTCGGCGTTGTTGTGGGTCGCGGACACTGCGCGCGTCTTTCACGAAGGTGATCCCGCTCTTGTTACCGGTGATGCGGTTGATCGCTTCAGCGAATTGTAAGAGGCTCATCTCGTGCTGGTTGCCGATGTTGACGGGTAGATGTTCGTCGGAGTAAAGCAATTTCACGATCCCGTCGATCAGATCGTCCACGTAGCAGAACGAGCGCGTCTGACTCCCATCGCCATACACGGTGAGTGGTTGACCCAGCAGGGCTTGCTTCAACAAATTCGGCAGCGCGCGACCATCTTCCAGGTCCATGCGCGGACCGTACGTGTTGAAGATGCGCACGATGCGTGAATCCACGCCGTGATAGCGGTGATATGCCATCGTGATGGACTCGGCGAATCGTTTCGCTTCGTCGTACACAGCCCGCGGGCCGGCGGGGTCCACATTGCCGGTGTAATCCTCCCGTTGCGGGTGCACGAGCGGGTCGCCATATATTTCGCTGGTGGAAGCAAGGAGGAAACGAGAGTTGTTTGCTTTTGCCACACCGAGGCAATTATGCGTGCCCAGCGCTCCGGCTTTCATCGTTTGAATAGGCAGGTTAAAATACCCGGAAGGAGATTGCGGATTCGGGCTGGCGGGCGAAGCGAAATGCATGACCGCATCCACTTTGCCCTGCACGAAAATGTAATTCGAAACATCGTGCTTGTAAAATGCAAAACGTTCATTCCCCATCAAATGAGCAATGTTCTGGGGGTTGCCTGTGATGAAATTGTCCAAACCGACGATCTCGTGACCCTCGGCAAGCAGGCGGTCGCACAAGTGTGAGCCGAGAAACCCCGCGGCTCCGGTGATCAATATACGCATGGTTTTATCTCCAATCAATTTTTGTGACCAGCCCATCGCCCGTCACTTGGAATGCCTGGTTATTGCCGGTATCCACCAGCCAAAGATTGCCCTGATAAACGACAGCGAGGAAGAAACCGGACTGCCCGTCGATCGGACCGGGCGCCCACATCGGAATCTGCGGCTCGAGACCGGGCGCGTCGTTCGCAGGGAAAACGGTCCGCCGGTTGGAACCGTCGCGGTCCATGACGACGACACGGTAGCGACTGGTCTCACTTTGCTCAGGGAAAATGGCTTGCAGATACGCGACCTGATACTGTCTTTCCCTCGAACTCGGTTGCGAAGGCGATGCGCTTGGATAAGCGAACATGCCGGTCAGTTGCGCGATCTCCACGGTGGCGTCGTTTTCGAACGAGGTTGCGCTCAGGTCGAAGAAGGGTGAATCTTCTTCGCTTACCAGACTGGAAGGAGGCGCATGGGTTACAAAATAGAGCGTTTTGCTATCTGCTCCCCATGAAAGCGATGGCAGCCATGCCCAGTCGCTGTGTGTGTTCAAAGGGACAATATCGAGCAGGGGTCTGAGCGCTTTGTCGTCGAGGTTCACGAGGCCGATTCCGTCAGGGCGGGCGTAGGCAAGTCTCCCGTCCGGTGCGAACGCAAACGTCATTCCCCACCAGCCGTAGATTCCGCCGGCGCTGGCGTCCAGAATTTTTCGTTTCTCACCGGTCGAAATGCTGTATCGATACAGATCGTTGTTTGCCTGCCAGCCCGGCGCGGTGGCGCGCGGCTCGACCGTGGAATAGGCGATCGAACCTGTGCCGGGAATCCAATCGGCAAAATGGACTACGTTCGAAATGCCGGTGCTGAAGGGCTTGCTGCCAGGGTTTGTGCGGACAGCCCACAGTGTGTTGATCTCCTCGTCGGCGGCTCTCGTTGATCTGCGCGTGTAGATAAGGTAATCGCCGCGCGGCGAAAGCTTGAAAATGCGCCCATCGAGGTCGCCGGTGGTGACGAGTGGAATGCGATTCGCAGTGGAGGTATCGATCAGCCATGCATTACCTCCGGCAATGTATGCGAGTTTGCCGGGGATCGGTAGAGGCGCAAACGAAGATTGCGCGCCGATCATCACGATTTCAGGCAATGCCTCTTGCAGGATCACGGTCTTGACGATGGACTTGCTGATCTCCACGTTGTTTTCGAGCATGCGGCGAAACGTGATCTCCTGCAACCCGTTGGTTCCGGCTTGCACGAGGCGGGTATCGCCTTCCGGCAGTGATTCGTTCCTCACGATCTGTTTGTCGAATGGAATAACCTGCTCCTCGGTTTCGAAGATTTCTTCGACGCGGATGATCTCGATGGTATCGCCGTCATTCAGGACTGTGTACAACGGAGGCTCCGCGCGGTCGAGACTTCCCATCGTTACCCCTGCCGACTGAAGCGATTGTTGAACTGTGCTCCCCGCGCCGACGGTGGCGATGCGTGTGGTTCCATCGACTGAAATGCTGATCGTTATGTCCGCGCCGGTAAGTTGAGGGGAACGGCAACCTGTCAGTGTAAAGATTGCTACAAGAAGCAGGATCAGCCGAAAGGGCGGAAAGAAGCGTTGCATGGTTTCAAGTCGCCTGGATAATCCGTTGTATAATCCCATCCGCTATCGGATTCGCCCGGTGACGGTCATCGTGCCATTTGAGATGGTAATGTTTTCAATGCGTAACCCGGTGGCAACTGGGCCGAACGAGCCGGTGTACGCCTCCTCGATCATGGCAGTGACGGCATCGTTGATTCCCTGTGGCGCGGGAAACGGACCAAAATCCGCTGATTCGATCTCGATCTTCGGTTTACCGTTTTCATCCACGCCCACATTGACGATGATGCCGATATTGGCGGCGAACATGCCTTGTTGAGTCTTGCCGTAGATCTTCATTTGCCCATCACGCAGATATACCTGCGGTTCGGTGATCAACGGCTGACTGTTTTGTTGAAGATTTGGGTCGGTTTGCATCCGCAGTGCAAGGAAGGACGTGATCTGCGGTTCGGTGATGTTTATTGTCACGACCCCGGTGAGCAGGCTGTCTTCGAAGGATTTTTTGATCCCGTCCTTGAGGCTTTGTGCGGCTTCTGCCGAAACGGGGATGGGATCGAGGTCGGAGTAGTCCGGTCCGCCGACGAAGACGGTGCAGGCGAGGCTTGTTAAAAGAAGGACAGTAATTGGAAATAAAAGTTTCTTTGTTTTCATAATTTTATTTTGACGGAGCAATTATAGCATGGGCGATTCGCAGACTTTTGAAGCGCAACATTCCGAAACTGAATTGTCACTTTCGGCGAAACTCGAAGCACTGCTGTTCGTGTCCGGGGAACCAGTGCCGGCGGCGCAGCTCGCCGCGGCATTGGATGTCGCCCCATCGGTCATCGAGCGCGGACTCAACGAACTGGACGCTTCGCTTGCGAGCCGCGGCTTGAAACTGCAGCGGAACGCCGGGCGCGTCCAACTAACGACCGCGCCGCAACTCGCGGAATTGGTGGAGCGGTTCCTCGGCTTGGAAGCGACAGCCCACCTCAGCCGCGCTGCGCTGGAAACGCTGGCGATCATCGCCTACCAGCAACCGGTCACGCGCCCGCAGATCGATTCGATTCGCGGCGTGAACAGCGACAGCATGTTGAAAAGCCTCCTGCACAAGAACCTGATCCTCGAATCGGGCCGCGCCGATGGACCCGGTCGCCCGATCCTCTATTCCACCACGCCGGAATTCTTACAGCACTTTGGCTTGAGTTCGATCCTTGAAATGCCCCCGCTCGCGAAGCCCGAGGAGGAAGAGTCAAAGCAGGATGAGTTGTTGAAGGGGTGAAGTAATATTCCCTCTAGGCGCATACCGTCAGTGA
>DAOTZF010000450.1:0-1953 GCA_034434415.1 Anaerolineales bacterium
CAAAACATCTCACTTTTTTCGAACAAGCTCGTATTCAATATATGATCGAGTTGGGATTGTTCTCCAAAGATCAATCCTTTATGGAGATTGGCGTAATTCTGGCGGATGTTCATATTACCTATTTCGAACCCATCTATTTTGGGCAAAACATCAAGGTAGGAGTACATGCCGCGAAATTTGGGAACAAGTCCATGACGTGGGAGCAGAATATTATCGATGCAGATACAGGCAAGGAATTAGCCAGGGGGGAAGTGGTGATGGTTACCTACGATTACAAAGAAGAAAAAACAATCTCTATTCCACAGGAGTGGAGAGAAAGAATCATTGAATTTGAAGGTCTAAAAGTCTAAGGTTGGAACGTTCAAACCTCTCAACTTTTTACTTTGAACAAAGGAACAACTATGTCATTGCCCACCATCAATCAGGATTATCTCGTTGACTTTCTCGTAAAGCTGTTGAACATCGCCTCTCCTACAGGCTTTGCTGAACCTGCAATCGCGTTTGTGGAAAAAGAACTTTCGCAATTCAGCCCGCTGCAGCTGATGCGCACTCGTAAAGGCGCGTTGATCGCGAAGTGGGAAGTTGAAAGTGACCTCCCTCCCGTTGCCTTAACCGCACACGTAGATACGCTGGGCGCCGTGGTGAAGGAAATCAAATCGAATGGTCGCCTCCGGTTAAGTCGCATTGGCGGGGTCGAGTGGCCAACCGTCGAAACGGAGGGAGTGTGGATCTTTGCTTCCAGCGGCGAGAAGATCCGCGGCTCGGTGTTGTGCGATACCGCCTCGGGTCACATATTCGGGCAGGACATGAAGCAAACCCCGCGTGACGACGACCACATGGAGGTCCGTTTAGATGCGCGCACGCTCTCGGATAAGGATACGCGCGCGCTGGGAATCAAGATCGGCGATTGCGTCGCGTTCGATCCGCGCGTGGAAGTGACGAACGGCTTCATCCGCTCGCGGCATCTGGACGATAAGGCCTGCGTGGCAAATATTGTCTCCGCAATCAAATCGCTAGTGGATGCAGACCAGGCCCCGACTCGAACTGTTTACTTCCACATCAGCAATTATGAAGAAGTGGGACATGGTGCATCGGCGGGAATCCCTGCGGAGGTGGCAGAGTTGCTCACCGTGGATATGGCTGTAGTCGGCGCGGGCCAGGAGTCAGATGAATTCAACGTGACGCTGTGCATCAAGGATGCTGGCGGCGTCTACCACGAGGGACTCAACAAAAAGTTGCGCGCTCTCGCTGAGCAGCATAGCATTCCCTACAAGACCGATGTCTATCGCTACTACGCATCAGATGGCGAGGCATTCTGGCGCGCAGGCGGCGATGTGGCGGTGGCACTGATCGGTCCTGGCATCGACGCGTCGCACAACTACGAACGAACGCATACCGATGGTCTCGTTGCCACGACGAATTGGATTATGGCTTATTTATTAGAGAAGTAGACGCTTCCCGTGGAGATTGGAGATTTGAAGTTCGACGCTACGCTTCCGCCTGTTCATCTGAAAGACGTTCCTGCCATCGCAAAGGCCGCAGAGCAAATTGGTTTCGACGCGTTGTGGACTCAGGAAACTCAGCACGATCCCTTCTTGCCCTGTGCGTTGATCGCGGAACACACAACGCGTCTCAATCTCGGGACCGGAATTGCTGTTTCCTTCGCGCGTTCCCCGGCGAACCTGGCCTACACCGCCTGGGATCTCGCCGCACAGTCCAACGGGCGGTTCATGCTGGGATTGGGCACACAGGTCAAAGCGCACATCGAGCGCAGGTTTGGGCAGCCCTGGCCCGAGTCGGTGACCGGTAAACTGCGCGAGCAGATCCATGCCATCCGCGCCTTTTGGGATTGCTGGCAGAACGGGACGAAGCTGAATTATCGCGGGGAGTATTACAGGATCACATTGATGACGCCATTCTTTCAGCCTCCCTCTCTCCCTTTTGTTCCTCGCG